>NZ_JBMDWV010000362.1:0-33450 GCF_048594605.1 Spirosoma sp. | reverse complement strand
TTTCTTTCTGGTTTTTTGTCGAAGGAAGCAATTTTGGGTGGCGCTTTTAGTTGGGCTGAAGAGCGAAGCAATGGAGTGGCTTTTCTAATGCCGGTACTCTTGCTGCTATCATCTGTGCTAACCTCTTTTTACATGGTACGGCAGTGGCGCTTAATTTTCTTTGGAGATTATCGTAACGAGTCGCTACCATTATCCCAAGCTCATGAACCTGACTGGCTAATGCGGGCTCCAGTCGTGATTTTGACTGTTCTATCTGCCTGGTTCTGGTTTGCTTTTAACCCGGTTTCGGCGCATGATAGCTGGTTCTTTCGAATAATTCCAGTAGCGAACGACGCTGGATTTTGGTGGTTAGCGCCCGTGTCAATTGGTCTTGTTTTACTGGGAGGCTGGTTAGGTTTCCGAATGCGTGAACCCAATATAGAACGTAGCTACGTTCGTCTTTCGCTGGAATACGGTTTTCTTGATATAGCTTACCAGCACCTGCTTATTAATCCGATACTGAAAATAGCTTCGTTCCTGAACCGGACAGACCAGCGCGTAGTAGATGGAACCGTTAACGGCATCGGCGTATCGACCGTCGTGCTGGCTTATCTGACGAATGGATTGGATCGGTTTGGCGTCGATGGCTTTGTGAATGGAACTGCCTGGCTAATCAGGCGTTTGGGACGTATCACGCGTTCTGTGCAAAATGGCTTGGTACAATCTTACATCACAGCTACTGTGATTGGGCTATTGCTGATCCTTTGGTGGTTGTTATAATGTCTTTGGCAGCGCATTGCTGTCAATAAATAATAGATAACGGCGGCAATGCGCTGTCGGCGAGAAGTATGATTCTTTCGCTACTTATTTTTCTGCCTTTGTTTGGTTCGCTGCTGGTAGCCTTACTACCTGAAAACCAAACAGCGCAGTTTCGGTGGATTGCCTTGATCGTTACGTTGGTTGAAGTTGTCTTGTCAATTGCGGCTTACCTACGTTTCGACGTAACGGTTGCTGACTACCAGCTTATAGAACAGGCTAATTGGATCAGGCTACCCCTTGGCAATCTGGGTGTTGCGTCGATCAGCTATTTGGTCGGTGTCGACGGTATCAGTTTGCCGTTAGTTGTTTTGTCTGCGGTGATAATGCTCATTGGTGTGATTTCATCATGGGAGATGACGCATCGGCTTAAAGCGTATTATTCACTTTATTTGCTGCTGACAGGTACAATTCTGGGGTGTTTTGTAGCCCTCGATTTCTTCCTGTTTTTTCTGTTTTTCGAATTTATGCTCTTACCGATGTATTTTCTGATTGGACTTTGGGGCGGTCCACGTCGGGAATATGCATCGATTAAGTTTTTCCTTTATACTCTACTAGGGTCGCTGTTGATTCTCCTGGTGATGATTGGGTTGTACCTGTCTGTCATGGACCCAGTCAGTACGGCAGTTGCAGCAGGCATCATCGAAGATCCGTCGATGATAACCAGCGAAATTGTACGCACTCTGCAGGCGTATCTTCAGAATGGTCAGTTGAATGCCTCGCAGATTGTCCATACGTTCGATATGCGCTATCTGGCTGATATGGACAATTACCTTCCCAATGCTTTCCTGAATCCTGGTGCTGGCGCTGTTGCAATGGGTGTATTGGCCCGAACACTGGCCTTCTGGGCTGTATTTGTTGGCTTTGCCATCAAATTGCCCATTGTGCCTGTACATACATGGCTTCCCGATGCGCACGTAGAAGCCCCCACACCTGTATCGGTGGTGCTGGCAGGGGTTTTGCTTAAAATTGGCGGTTATGGTTTTCTACGTATTGCCTGGAATTTCTTTCCTGACGGCGCAGCTCAATACGCCCAAACGTTGGCGATTCTGGGCGTATTGTCCATTGTATACGGTGGATTGAATGCCCTGGCGCAGGTTGACGTTAAAAAAATGATCGCTTACTCATCCGTGTCGCACATGGGATTCGTTCTGTTGGGCATAGCGTCGCTGACTGCTGAAGGAATTAACGGCGCCATTTATCAGATGGTAAGCCACGGTATTCTATCAGCCATGCTGTTTCTGATTGCAGGCGTTTTATACGACCGTACGCACGACCGACGCATCGATTCGTATCGAGGATTGATACAGCCTATGCCACAATATACTGCGCTGACAGCGATTGCTTTCTTTGCGTCGCTGGGGCTACCGGGTTTTTCAGGATTCGTTGGCGAGTTGTTTACACTGATGGGTAGTTTTCAGTCGCCGTGGCTACCCGGCTGGCTTACGGCCGTTGCAATTACGGGTATTCTGCTGGCAGCCGCTTATTTTCTGTGGACGCTTCAGCGCATGTTTTTCGGACCTACCTGGGTTCGTCCTTTTGAGGGGCAGGGCGTTACGTCTGTACTTACCGATCTGACTATCCGTGAAAAAATTCTGTTAATTCCGCTAGGTTTGATGGCGTTAGGCGTAGGCTTGTTTCCCAACCTTATCTTCAACCTAACCAGCAGTACCGTCGCGCAATGGTTGGCGAAGTTCTCTATAGAATAATTTAACGGTTGTAATTCCGCTTTCTGACAAGTTGCCAGACGCCCCCAACTAAACCTACCAATGCCAGCGGACCGAGCAGATTCAGCAGTTGCCAGCCGGTCTGGTTGGCTGCGATTCGAATTTTGTCCAGGGGACGTAACGTAACGGTTCGAGTACGTGCAGCAATGACGCCATTTGGATCGATCAGATAGCCAAGGGCATTCAGCGCAAAATCTTTGTTCGCGTACGTATTGCGGGTAAATCGGTCATAGCCGAGCGGGTAAGGTACGTTACGTTTGTAATCAACATCATTCACGACCAGATCCCCATCCGAACAGATCAGAACGCGGGAGGCCAGACCTTCAGCCTGGAAACCGGCCGCTCGTGAATCGCCTGGTAAAATCCGATTGGCAAACATCGATCGAAACTTGCCTTCGAGTAGGCAGCCGATGATATGAACCCCTTCGTTATAGGTTTGTGGGTCGGGCTGTTGACGAGCCTCATTGTATGAAATTAAAGCAGGAGCTTTCAGAATCTTTGTGTAGGGCGAAGTCAGCAATAATGGCGTTTTATGAATTCCTGGCGACTGGACCGTATCAAGTGTACTGGCAAATCGTCCCAGAATCATATCTAGATTACGAACGATTGGATTGCCCGATGAACCGAAATTGTTTATCAACGGATAAAATCGCCAGGGTAATAACTGAATATTCGGTTTATCGCCCAGATTACCAACGTTCAAAGGGATAAGAGCACTACGAAGATCCTTGACTACATCGCGGTTGATACGTACTCCCCACCGGAAAAACAGATCGTCCAGATGCACGCTTAGCGGCTGAGCGTAAGCTCCTTCGTTGCTAACGCTATCGACTCGCTGGCCGTCCACGAAAAATAACGCTCGTCCACCTTTCACTACGTATTGATCGAGCTTAAACAGTTCATCTTCTGAAAAAGGCTGATCCGGTTTTAATACCAATACGGCGTCTACTCCTGCAATAGGGCCGGGTTTACTTGTGTCGATAAAAAACAGATCATACGTTAACTGAACTGATGCCAGCAAATCCGCAAAACGCGAAGGAGGAACCTGCGTGTGTCCAATGATTCCAACCCGATGCCGCGATTCTTTGGTTTGGGTTAGCTGTTGAATGGCCGAGGCCAGTTGAAACTCAATACCTTCGTAAGATTGGTTCAACTGCTCTTCAGGAGAGTCTGCTTTATTGCCTTTTAAGAATAAAACAGGAACTTCTTTGCCTTTGTACGAGACAATTGCACCTGGAAAAATAAGTTTTTCGGTTCGTTTTCCGCCTTCGTTGGCAAACAGGTTGGTAGGCGATAAACCCCGATTCTGTAGGGTCTCGATGAATTTATTTTTCGCATCGCTATTGGTGATAGCACCCGGGTCGATGAAACGGTACGTAACGGTTTTACCTGCCTGAGCCTGAAACTCATCCAACGTTTCCCGAACGGCGTTCTCAAGGCGTTTAAAACCCGGAGGAAGATCGCCCGTCAAATAAACATCTATATGAATATCGTCAGGCAGATCGGCCAGTAAGGTTTGGGTAGCATCGGAGAGCGTATAGCGTTTTTCCTGCGTCAGATCGAGCCGAAAAAAAACAAATGCCGATAGAACGTTAACGGCAACTAACGCAGCAATAACCAGAAGAGTACGCAGAGAAGCGGATTTCATATGTGACCTTAACGAACAACACCGCTGATATAATCTACAGGTTGCTCCTGAGGACTAACTTATTAGTATTTAATTCAGGCGTTGATCAGGAAGGACGCTGAGGTTAATCGCTTTCGCATCAGCCTGAGCTGTCTGGAGCGTGTCCAGCTTGTCTGGTTCAATACCTATTTCTCTCAAAATACGATATTGGCGAGCTTCTATGTAGGCTAGCCGAGCCATAATCTGATTCATTTTCGCGTCCTGTTCATCCTGACGAGCCAGAAGATAAGCCGTTTTCAACTCTAACTCGTCAAGACGTTGTTTATCGTGCTCACTCATAAAGTATTGAGGTTAAGAATCGTAATAGCAAGTTACATTTTTTTCATTTCCTTCTGATACGTAACACCATCTACCGGCCGTAAAATCCACCGTTGTCGTAGAAGCTCCGGCGACGGCTAAGTTTAAGTTCCTGCAGAATCGATGAGCGTGCCCGCAAATCGAACGAGTAGTTGCCTGCCCGAATATTATTGCCTGAATAAGGTGTCCAGTTAAATGCCATTTCCCAGCAGTGGAGGTCGCGGTTGATACCTATTGTGGTCAGCGTAGGGCTTTTATACTGGAAATCGTACCCTGTACTGATTGTGATTTTCCATTTGGGGGTCAAACTCAGGTCGCCCGTCAGCGTTAGGGCCTGAACAACCTGCGAAAGTTCCGGGGTCAGTTTAGTAAGGCCAAAGGTATAACTGACGTTCATCGACCAGGGAATATTGAAATCGACGTACAGCTCTGGATTATTATTAATTGCTTTCATGGTAGCCTCCGAAGCATTAGGGCTCGTTTTCTGTTTGTCGGCCTGTTTAGGGGCAAATCGTGCGCTGACGTAAGCCTGCATATTGGTCATACGTAGCAAACCCTGACCGGCCTGGAACGCGTACAGATTAGGCACCCGAATGAATTCCTGACCAGAATAAGGCTGATCGACGCGTAAGCCCTGAAGCGACGGTGAGAAGGCCAGCGGAGTGGTAGTTGTCGACGTACCGAAATAGTATTGCTCGGTGCCTCCATACGCCCGATAAGCATAGGGATCGAACGTAGAAGAAAAGTTAAAGCTGATGTTTTTGAAAATCTGCGTGTTGGCGCTAACGGCAATAGGCGATAGCTTGTAATCTGGAGCCAGAAAATTATAGCTACCCGTAATACTCAGATTATCGAAAATTGGAATCTTCTTGAACTCCTGCCCCGCAGAATCTGCTCGGGTGCGTACTTTCATTTCCAGCTGGTTCACAATACCGAAGGAGACAAAAGCCGCCTGCGAACTCGACGTACTTCCTGCCCCGCCATCTATTCCCCGAAACACCGATAAAGTTCGACGATATAAGGGTAGGGTAGCCAGAATGCCTTCTGCCGGTAAAATCTGTACCTGACCAAATGCCGGGTTTGTAAAATCCGGTACGTAGCTAAAGGAAATAGAAGGGGCAACCGTATGCCTGATCGCTTCGACACGTTTCCCACGAATGAAGTACGTACCGTAAAAGCGCGTATTCATGCTGGCATTAACCGAGAAATTGTAAGAAGGAAAAAAGCCTCGGGCTGTGTCAATGCGTACGGCGTTGCTATCAGGTACGTACGTATAATTCAGTTTTCGGCTGAAAATATTTCCCTGTAGCGAAAAACCCGGCGTCAGGTTAATATACCGCAGTAGCTTAACGTTTGGTAATGAGATGGGAATACTGTAGCGAGCCTGCACAACGCGATTCTGTAGAATCCGTTGCAGATTATCAAAATTGAAAGCAACCAAATTAGGGTCCTGCCGTACAATTCCTAAGCGTATATCGTTTGCCCGTTGAATACTATCCTGAATACGTTCCACCGTACTGATAGCCCGAAGACTCGTGATAACGGGAAACCCAAGCCCGGTTGTGTCAACCTGACTACGTATGGTGTTGCTGATGGCGAAGGAGCCGCTGACATCTAAGCCGACACGAAAACTTTCGTACCAACGGCCTGTGCCACCTTTCAGGGCAAAAGGCGCAATCTGGTTAACGCCAAAGTTAAAATCCGTCGAAACGTCTGTTTTGCCATTCTCACGAATCCCCGTTTGCTGATTAACTTGTCCAAACTGCTGATTAACACGGATATTGGCGCCCGCCCGAACGTACTGTCCGAAAGTGCGGCTATACTGGATTGATGATCCCGCTACGTTAGATGTGTAGGCCTGGGTGTTGAAGGAGTTAAACTGGTTATAGCTATTGCTCGTAATATTAACATTCGCCGAGAAGCTTCCCCGGCCACGAGGTACGGGTGAGTGAGACCAGCTGATTGCAAAATCCTTACGTGGTTTATTATTCGTTGTGTCAACGCGGTCGCCGGAACGGTTCAGATTGAACTGGAGATTAAAACTGCCGCTGTACCGGTATCGTGTGTTGTAGGCCGCTGACAAACCAAGCCCCCAGCTTCCTCTTGAATAAATCTGACCTTTAAATTGTAACCCTATGTTTTCGTTGACCGCCCAGTAATAGCCCCCGTCGCGCAAATAGAAACCCCGTCCGTTGGGTTCCTCGCCGTATTGGGGAATGATAATACCTGATACGCCGATTTCTTTCCGTTTCGGAAATGGAAAAAAACCAAAAGGTAAACCGATCGGGAGTGGTATCTGATTAATAACCAGATTGAAAGGGCCTGCCACAACCTGCTTGTTATGAATGACTTTTAGCTTACTGGCATTAATATGAAAGTGCGGTGTTGCCAGATTACAGGTTGTATAGATAGCCTTCCCGATGTACAGGTTATCTTCAGCGTCTTTCTTTACGGTTGTGCCTCGAATGTTGCCTTCACCCTGCTGCGTAATAACGCCCTGAATACGACCTTTTCTGGACTTAAAATTGTACCGGATTTCTTTCGTATCGTACTTACCTTCTCCATCCTGAAAAATTGGTCGACCTATCCATTTACTTGTGGTTGAATCATACCGTCCTTTTGCATAGACTTCATTGGTAAGGTAATTCAGGCGAATGTAGTTGGCTTTCAGAGAGATATCGCCATAAATGACGCTGGCGTCACCGAACAACTCTACAGTTCGACCATCGGCCGAATAAATGGTCGAGTCTTTGGCTTCGTACTTAACGGTTGTTTTAAATGCATCGGCATCTCGCGTTGAATCGATGCTGGCCGAGTCGTTGACGGCAATTCTGGAAGAATCACTACCAATGGCTGTTCTGGATTGTGGTCGGACGACATTGGGCGAAACTATACCACGCTCCGATGTGGCACCCGGCGCACTAGTCCGCGAGGCTGGAGACGTAACGGTTGAAGCGGCTGGTTTTGCAGGCTTCGTTGTGTCGGCGAGCGTTGTTTTAGACGGATTATCTGAAACGCGCTGTGCCGGAACTGAAGCAGGGGGTAACCCACCTTTTGCGGGTAATTGAGGCAAAGGTGTACTTTGCCCCAACGCATTGAGCGCCCAGAGAAACCAGATCAGACAGAGCGACGCCTTTATCCAGGTAAGTCGTGTTCGCGAGGGCCGCAAAATAAAGTATCGTTTCGTTTCGACTATCAAAAAAATTATATTTGCCAAAAGACCGTTAAGTCTACGACTTACAAAGGTATTCACGAACGGTTATCTCACTATTGCTTTGAAACGTTTTCAGCTGTTAAAAATTACTAAATCAACGAGCGAACGGACGGTGAGTTTCGCTCCCGGAATAATGACAACGTTAGCCGTTGTGGCTCTGCCCTTACTGGCCTTAACAACCCCTGATGTTCTCATCCCCGAATTGACTCAGGATACGGTCCGTACGGCCGGTTCTGAAACAAACTCATCGATAAACAACGTTTCTAATCAGCTCCGCACCATTGTTCTTGACGCAGGTCACGGTGGTAAAGACCCAGGCGCTCACGGTCGGTATGCCAAGGAAAAAACCATCAATCTGGCTCTGATACTGCAATTGGGCAGGAAAATTAAGAATAGATATCCAGATGTTCGGGTAATTTATACCCGATCGACAGATCATTTTGTTGATTTGTACGAACGGGGCGCAATTGCCAATCGGAATAGAGCTGATTTATTTATATCGATTCACTGCAATGCCAGCCCATCGAGCAGCCGGGTTTATGGAACTGAAACATATACCCTGGGATTGCACAGAACGCAGAGCAATCTTGACGTAGCCCGTCGGGAAAACGCCGTAATTCTACAGGAAAAAAATTATCAGCAGACCTATAAAGGGTTTAACCCAAACTCACCCCTGGCAACCATTATGCTGGCAAATTATCAGAATGCGTTCATGGCGAGCAGCATTAACTTTGCCGAAAAAGTGGAGCGGAGTTTCCGGCAAAATGCCGAGCGGAAAAGCAATGGAGTGAAACAGGCCGGATTTATTGTACTATGGAAAACGACCATGCCAAGTGTATTGATCGAAAGCGGCTATCTGACCAACCCGGCCGAAGAAGATTATTTGCGCTCTGAGGAAGGCCAGGAGACCATCTCTGATGCGATCTTCAAAGCATTTGAGCGGTACAAGCAGGAGATTGAGACAGATTAGTCGATCGCTGACCATTCTTTGTGAAACCCCAATCGCCGGTTAATAATTGACCTCGTATGAAAATTTCAACTTTCGGGACAAACATCCTCGAAAGTTGGTTATAAAGACAACCAATCGGTCGGCAAGCTTTATCGGGTTGTTCGCCTTCGCACACGCATGAAAGTTTCTCAGGAAGTAAAAGTAGGTTTACTCGCTGTTGTATCGCTGGCGATGTTCTACTTTGGATTTCGATTTTTGAAGGGTTCTGACTTCTTCTCCTCCACAAATAAATACCAGGTTATTTACGATAACATAGACGGTCTGACGCCATCAAACCCCGTCAGAATCAACGGATTGTCGGTTGGCCGAGTGAGAAGTATTGAAATACTGCAGGACCAGCGTAATAAACTACTGGTTACCTTAGAAATCAATAAAGGTATTCGGGTTACACAAGGTTCAAAGGCATTTCTGGCTGATGACGGTTTGTTGGGTGGTAAAATGATCCAGCTAAACGTTGATCCTGCCAAACCGCTGCTCGAAGATGGGGGTATGTTAGTTTCTGCCAAAGAATCAGGGCTATCGGCCCTTATTCGCGAGAAAACGCTTCCTGTGCTAAACAACGTTGATTCGCTTACGTACCAGCTTAATCGGGTTGTTGCTCAATTCGATCAGACGGGGCTTATTCTGAACAAAACCTTAAGCAGTGCCAATGCCGCTGTGGGTACGTTGGGTTTGACTGTTTCCGAAAACCGGGCGGCTCTGCAGGCTACGCTTGCCAATGTAAACCGGCTTTCGTCGTCACTTATTGAAACCGAAAAGCAACTGAAGCCGATTCTAACCAAGGCCGACAGCTTTGCGGATTCTCTGCAAAGTCTTCAGCTAAAGCAGACGCTGGCGACGGTCAACAAAACCGTTGGTAATCTGCAAACGCTTTTGGGGAATATCAATAAAGGCGAAGGCTCGTTGGGCAAACTGGCTTCAGATGAGGGATTTTACCGGAACGTAAACGCGACTACGGCCAGTTTGGAAAAACTGCTAACCGATTTCCGGGAAAACCCCAAACGCTACGTTCATTTCTCTCTTTTCGGACGTAAAACTGCCCCTTACGTAGCGCCAGCGGTACCAGCTGGTGCCACTGCGGTTACCTCCTCCACAGTTGTCGCTACACCTGCTGATTCAACGAAAAAATAGGCTGACCAGTCCGATCAACGGTAACGTACTGGCAAGAATTCCTAACTTGTAGCGTCTTGGATGCCTATCAATCATCCGCGTTACGTAGCATGCAGCCTTATCTTGATGAATTAGCTCAACGGATCACCCAAACCAAACTGGGTGGTGGTCTGAAAAAAATAGACGATCAGCACCGAAAAGGTAAACTGACCGCTCGTGAACGTATCGATTATTTGACAGATACGGAAAGCACATTCGTTGAAATTGGCCTGTTTGCGGGCGACGGTATGTATGATGAACACGGCGGCTGCCCGTCGGGAGGGGTAGTGGTTGGTGTTGGCTACGTATCAGGTCGTCAGTGTGTTATTGTGGCCAACGATGCTACGGTCAAAGCAGGAGCCTGGTTTCCGATCACCGCCAAGAAGAATCTGAGGGCGCAGGAGATTGCGATGGAAAATCATCTGCCCATCATTTACTTAGTCGATAGTGCGGGTGTTTATTTGCCCTTACAAAACGAAGTGTTTGCCGATAAAGAACATTTCGGGCGAACATTTCGCAACAACGCCCATCTTTCAGCTATGGGTATTTTTCAGGTAGCGGCCATTATGGGCAGCTGTGTAGCGGGGGGGGCCTACTTACCCATTATGTCCGATGAGTCGCTGATTGTAGAGGGCACAGGCTCTATTTTTCTGGCTGGACCATATCTGGTAAAAGCGTCGATTGGTGAAGACGTTGACGCCGAAACCCTCGGCGGAGCTACCACGCAAACCGATATTTCAGGCGTTGTTGATAACAAATTTCCCGACGATAAAAGCTGTCTGGATGCTATCAAGCGTATTTTTGATAAACTCGGTCATCCACAAAACGCTGGTTTCGACCGTATTGACCCCGCACCTCCGGCCAAAACACCGGAAGATATTTACCAGATTCTACCCACGGATCGGGTAAAACCCTACGACATGCAGGAAATTGTGGATAGGCTTGTGGATAACTCAGCCTTTGATGCGTATAAACCGGGTTACGGCCAATCGCTGATTTGTGGTTATGCACGTATTGACGGCTGGGCCGTGGGTATCGTGGCCAATCAACGGAAAGTCGTGAAAGCGAAAGGTCGGACCGGGCAGCCGGTGGAAATGCAGATGGGGGGCGTTATTTACGGTGATGCGGCTGACAAGGCCGCCCGGTTTATCATGAACTGTAACCAGAAGCGCATACCATTGGTATTTTTGCAGGACGTATCAGGCTTTATGGTTGGCAGTCGGGCCGAGCAGGGCGGCATTATTAAAGACGGTGCCAAAATGGTCAGCGCGATGGCGAATTCGGTGGTGCCGAAGTTTACGATCGTGGTTGGCAATTCGTATGGAGCGGGTAATTACGCCATGTGCGGCAAAGCTTACGACCCGCGATTGATGCTAGCCTGGCCAACGGCGCAAATGGCGGTTATGAGTGGTGCATCGGCCGCTAAAACCTTACTTCAGATTCAGGTAGCGGCTCAAAAAGCGAAAGGCCAGCCCATGACGACTGAGGAAGAGCAGGCTCAGTTAAAAAAAATTACGGATCAATACAACGCGCAACTGTCGCCTTACTACGCTGCCGCCCGGCTTTGGGTTGATGCGGTTATCGACCCGCTGGAAACCCGGCAACATATTTCAGAAGGTATTGCCGCAGCAAATCATGCGCCTATTACAAAACCATTCAGCGTAGGCGTAATTCAGACGTAGAATTATTTATTACATGCTCCGGTTGTAAATCGCTTAATACCATGTGCTTCTGCAACGCACGAGTTCCCATACGTTTTGCCGTTACAACCACAAACGGGACTATAATTTAGGTAGCAGTTAATTTCTGGATTTACTTTTTCCACGCATTCCGGGTCAAGATCTTTATGACATCCGGCTCCTATGCCGATCCAGAAAACCACAACAATAAGTTTTCGCATAGCTGTAATTTTTAAGCTATGACCCACTATTCATCAGATCCGTTGGAACGTATTATTTCTTCTGACTACGTACCGCTTTCACTTCATCGGCAGTAATTTCACTGGCTTTGTTTCCGAAATTACTTCGGACGTAAGTTAATACGTCGGCAACCTGCGTATCGGTCAGAAAGTCGTGGGCAGGCATGGCGTTGTCATATGCATCACCTTCGATCTCCTGCCCCTGTAATCCGTTCAGTACTACGTTTATGAGTCGGGTTTTATCGCCCAGCACCCAATCCGTTCCCTTTAAGGGCGGGTTAAGATTAGGCACGCCCGAACCATTTGCCTGATGACAGGTAAGGCAGTGTTGCTCGTAAATAATCTGCCCGGGCAATTTGGCAGCCACGGCTGCAGGTTTAGGAGCAGGTTTCGCTGGCTTTTTCGTCTGAGCAACGGTCACAGACGATGACAGGCAGATAAGAAGAACCAGAAATTTCATAGCGTTGAACCTATATAATAAACGTAACATCATTTGCGCCATTTCAAGGTGTTAAGTAAATGCAGAATATCCTTGCGAATGTATTGAATTACAGGCTGGAGCGAATCATTTTGCGTAGCGGTATTGAAGTATAACGCGCCCCGTAAAAAGTGCTTCGTCGAATCTGTGGTGATAAATTGTACCTGACTCGGGACCTCCCCCGCTAAATCTATTACGCTCGCTTCCAGCCCTGATTTCAAGCGAAGTTTTTTTTCTTCAATTGCGTACGCCTTAATATTATGCCGGGCCGCCAGTTTGTAAGAATCGTCCAGCATAGCGCGCAGGCGGTTAACGTCATTTCCAACAGGTTTGTACGTTAGTTGAACACTGGCATGATAGGCCGGATAGTTAATAAAAATCCAATCCGGTTCAGATCGGGCGAACGTATCAGGCAAAATACGAGCAATGTTATTGTACTCGAATTGATACGGATGCGTTGGCTCAATCGGTTTGTAAACGGGTGTCGGTAAATCAAAACGCGGGAAGCCTTTCGGTTTAGGAACGTAATTATCGGACGAGCTGCTGCCACAGGCCGCCAGCCAAAGGCTACTGAGAAGAATAAGCGAATATCGTATCACGGATTGCATAGAATCAGAATACGTAATCAACGAAAAAGCCCAGCGGTTTGGTGCCAGGCTTTTATAAAGACGTAGTACGTATCGTTTAAACGTTCACATTTTCGAGTTCTTCCTGCCGTACAGGCTGGCCCATCAACGTAGCAAATCGGTTGATATTGAACGTAGGTTCAAACCAGACTTCGCCCATAACCGGATGCTTAACCGGTACTTCCGGGTTCTGGATCTCATTGAGCAAAACACCTGTTTCGCCAGTTGTATGCCGTTTGACTTGCCGAATCGTGTACATTTTATCGCGCTTAGGCGTTTGCACACCAAACTCAGCATAAAAAGCTAACACAGGAGCCGCAAAATTGTCGTTTGTGCAAATAACTTCCATTTGTCGGATCAGACCGCCCAAGCGGCCAGGATTTTTCAGATTTGCTTGATTAACACGATTTTGCAAAAAAATGTCTTAATTCTGGCAAAAATATTAGTCTTCAAACAAATTGCCTAATTGACCCAGAACGGAGCCGCCTTCTTTGTGGCTCTGCGCACTACCGGGCGACAGACGTTGAACCAGCTTGGAGATTGGCATCGATTGAATCCAGACTTTGCCCGTGCCACGTAACGTAGCCAGGAATAAGCCTTCGCCACCAAACACCATACTACGTAGTCCGCCGGCCCGCTGAACGTCGAAATTAATGCTGGGCTCAAAGCCAACGACGCATCCTGTATCGACACGTAGCGTTTCGTTATTTAACATCCGCTCGACTACCACCCCCCCGGCATGAATGAAAGCCATACCATCGCCCTGCACTTTCTCCAGAATAAACCCTTCACCACCGAAAAAACCCGATCCCAATCGTTGATTGAATTGGATGCTCAATTTTGTCCCTAAAGCCGCGCACAGAAACGCATCCTTTTGAACAATAAGCGTATTACCGTAAATATTGGCCAGATTGACAGGCATAACGGTACCCGGATAGGGAGCCGCGAAAGCCACCTTTCGTTTGCCGACGCCCCGGTTGGTGAAATGCGTCATAAATAAGGATTCGCCCATAATCATACGCGAACCGGCCTGAAGCAACTTACCCAGAAAACCCTGATCCGGTTGCGAGCCGTCGCCCATTTTTGTCTCGAACGTAATACCGTCTTCCATAAACAGCATGGAACCTGCTTCGGCAATTACGGTTTCGTTAGGGTCCAGTTCAATTTCAACGATCTGGATATCTTCGCCAATGATTTTGTAGTCGATTTCGTGAGAGTACATGGTAAGAGTCGTTAGTGCCGGGCCGCCGGTACGTTCTAGGGTTAGTTAAAGTGAGCGAAAACTACAGAAACATGCGCATTTTGGCCATCAAATTTCGTACAAACGGCATAAAAAAAGCCCGACTGGGCATTTTAACAAGTCGGGCTTTTAACGCTGATTAATATCATCGGGCAAATCGTTGTCCGTTTCGTCAAAAAGATGTTCGTCGTCAGAATCATCCTTTTCATCGTCCGGCTCAGGCTCTCCTTTCAGATTTAAATCCGTGCGATGCCGTAATTTCTTATCGTCAACCGTTTTATTCAGAAACTGATTGATTTTATCAATATCAAAACTCGTTGTGATTTCACCGAACGAGTTGATTTGAATATCGAATCCTTCGAGTTCCTTATGAACCCGAGGCTTATCGTTTTCGTCGGGATTGGTCTTTTTCTTTGCCATGAGTCGCTACGTTTACGTGGGAAAGCGGACCACATTCCCACTGGCTATAACTAAAAAAATTACCTGAAGTTAACTGACGGGCAGTTTTAGATTGGCTAGGGCCTTCTCTAACCGGCTGATCGTTTCCGGCTTTCCAATGATTTCCATGGTAAGCATCAGGTCAGGACCAGCACCGGAGCCTGTTAGGGCCAGACGTAGCGCCTGCATAATTTTCCCCTGTTTGATACCCGCTTGTTGCATGGCATCCGATAATGCATGTTTGATCGTATCGGCTACAAACTCACCCTCGAACGATTGCAATGCATCCCGAAAAGCGGTTACGGCGTTTACGGCGTCGTTGTTCCATTTGGCTGCGGTTACGGCTTCGTCATACGTAGCGGGAGCGTTGAAAATGGTGCCCGCTTCCGTGAAGATTTCGTGCGCAAAGTTTACGCGTCCTTTGAGCAATGACGCGATTTTTTCGGCCTTTTCCAGCGAGCAGGAAAAACCGGCTGCTTCAGCCTGCTGCTGTACGGTTGGGGCTAGTGCGGCATCCGATTGCTGACGGATATATTGGTGGTTGAACCACTGCGCTTTCTGAATGTCGAACCGGGCCCCAGCTTTGTGAACCTGATCAATATCGAAGCTGGCAATCAACTCGTCCATCGTAAACAGTTCCTGCTCCGTTCCGGGATTCCAGCCCAGCAGAGCCAGAAAATTAACCGTTGCTTCAGGCAAATAACCTTCTTCGCGAAAACCACGTGCCACCTGACCCGTCACGGGATCAGTCCATTGTAACGGAAAAATTGGAAAACCGCCTAAATCCGCATCGCGCTTACTAAGCTTACCACTTCCTTCGGGCTTCAGCAGCAAGGGCAAGTGAGCAAACTTAGGCATCGTGTCTTCCCAGCCCAGGTAGCGATATAACAATACGTGTAGCGGAGCCGATGGTAGCCACTCTTCGCCCCGGATGACGTGTGTGATACCCATCAGGTGGTCATCGACAATATTGGCCAGGTGATACGTTGGCAGGCCGTCAGATTTCAACAGTACTTTATCGTCAATCGCTGATGAATGCACGTTAACCCAGCCACGAATCAGATCATTCAGACGCACTTCTTCCTTGCGGGGTGTTTTCAGCCGAATAACAAACGGATCCCCAGCGTCGATACGTGCCCGAACGTCATCTGGCTTCATAGTCAGCGAATTGCGCATCTGCATCCGCGTAATGGAATTATACTGAGCAGCGGGCGCATTAGCCTCTTCGAGCCGCTTACGCATGGCATCCAGCTCCTCAGCGGTATCGAAAGCATAATACGCTTTCCCTTCATCCACCAGGCGCTGGGCTTCTTTTTGGTAGATTTCTTTTCGTTCCGACTGACGATACGGTGCGTTTGGTCCCGGTCCGTCGCCACGGTCAACGCCCTGACCTTCGTCAATTTCGATACCAACCCAACGTAGTGATTCCAGAATGTACTCTTCGGCACCCGGTACGAAACGATTTTGGTCGGTATCCTCAATACGAAGAAGCATTTGACCACCCATTTTACGGGCAAATAGATAATTAAAAAGCGCAGTACGCACTCCGCCAATATGAAGAGGGCCAGTTGGGCTAGGCGCGAAACGAACGCGAACAGGAGTTGACATAATGAATGAGTTTTGAATGCTTGAATGACTGAATGAATAAAAAGAGCGCGTTAGCTCTATTCAATCAGTCAGTCATTCAAGCATTCAATCATTGTACAGCTATAACTGAAATTTCAACATTTACATCTTTAGGTAATCGGGCAACTTCGACTGTTTCGCGGGCGGGCGGCTCCGACGTGAAAAAGCGCCCGTACACTTCGTTAATAGCGGCAAAGTTGTTCAGGTCCTTCACAAAAATGCTGGATTTGACAATGTTAGCATAGTCTAGTCCGGCGGCTTTAAGAATTGCCCCAATATTTTCCATTACTTTTTGCGTTTCTGCCTGAATATCGCCCTGCGAAGCTACTTCTGCAGCTATCTGACCAGAAACGAACAGCATATTATTCACTTTTACCGCCTGGCTGTATGGCCCAATGGGGGCTGGCGCCTGCTCGGTATAAACAATTTGTTTGCTCATGGTTTTATTTATTAAAGTCGATAGGCAAAGTTTATGTCAGGCTCTATCGACTCACAAAGTTACCACAAACCCTGATAAGGCCGATAGCTCACGAGGGATCTTCGTGGAAACCTGATTAGGGTCAGGCGACGATTCGTTTCTAATTTATTTCGTAAATATGACTACGTGGAAAGAGTTGTTACAGAACGTATCAACCGATGCAGAAGAACAATTTGATCGTTTAAAAAGCCGCCTTTTTGGCCGGCTCGACGCAAAAAAGCCGTATCGGATTATCTACTACCGGGGTTTTGGCAGCCCTACTGCGGTTTGGTTGAAAGGGCGGGTTTTACGCCAGAATGATCTAAGCACGCCCAGCGATAATGATACGCTCTGGCAGAATCTGTTGGCTACGTATCAGCGCTTCGGAAGTGACGAGGTAGAAGGCGTAACGGTTCGCGTTGAAACGTTTGGGCAAACTTATACCACCATAACGGATAAGGACGGCTTTTTTGAACTGACGATTAATCCGCCCAATGATTTGCCCGTCGGACGAGCCTGGTTTCCAGTTCGCTACGTTCTGGATGGCGTTATACAACCCGCAACAGAGATCAACGACAATCAACCATCAGCGGCTGAGCCGGTAATGAAAGACGGTCATTTGATGATCGCTCCACCTTATAGCCAGTTTGGTACTATTTCTGATATTGATGATACCGTCCTGGTGACTGACGCAACCAATCTACTCCAGACGGCTAAGCTGACCTTCCTGGGCAATGCGTATACGCGCTTGCCATTTGCCGGAATTGCGGCTTTTTATCGGGCGTTGCAGAGTGGCCCGGTTACTACGTTATTCAATCCGATCTATTTCGTATCGAGCAGTCCGTGGAATTTATACGATTTGCTAGTTGATTTTTTTCGAATTCAGGGTATTCCTAAAGGCCCGCTTTTGTTACGTGATTTTAGCTTGAGCACAAAATTGTTAGCCTCCGAAGGCCATCATACCCACAAACTGAAAATGATTCGGAAAGTGCTGGATGTAAATCCACAGTTGCCTTTTGTGCTCATCGGCGACAGCGGACAGCAGGACCCTGAAATCTATGCGCAGGTAGTCAAGGAAAATCCGGGACGAATTCGGGCAATCTATATCCGCGACGTATCGGAAGACAAACGGGATGAAGCCGTCCGCGAATTAATACGTATCACCGAAGCTTACGACGTTCCTATGCTGCTTGTTACGGATACAGTAGCTGCAGCAGAACATGCGGCTTCGCTGGGTTTAATTGACCCAGATACGATTCCGGAAATTCGCGCTGACCGGCGGGCCGACGAAGAATAAGCCCAGTTCTAAAATACGTATTAAAGGGTATCTCCACAGACTATTAATTAGTCTCTGTGCGGATACCCTTTAACCGCCGAATTCGATCTGGCTAAGTAATAAATAAACGTTGATACAATAATTTTTTAATCGGCACGCAACCCTTTCTGATATGCTTCCGTATTGACGGACGAACCGGTTCAACTGTTCTTTTTCTCTCATTCTAAAACACAGTTGATACAATGAAAACTTCCGTCTACGTTAGTCGCCTGCTGTTGACAACGACTCTTCTGAGCGTTGCGCTTCTGGGCTGTAAGAAAGATGACAACCCTGCCACGACAGGCCCTGATCTGGCTTTGGCAACGACTTCTGTTGGTAACGTAATGACCGGTGCAGGTGGAAAATCTCTTTATTTCTTTGCGCCCGACGTTGCTGGCGATGCTACCTGTTCGGGGAACTGTCTGGAGAACTGGCCAATCTATTACAAAGAAACACCGACGCTTGGCACGGGTCTTAACGCTACCGATTTCGCAACAATTACCCGTACCGATGGAACGAAACAAACAACCTTTAAAGGCTGGCCGCTTTACTACTTTAAAAATGATGTAAATGCGGGCGATGTTCTTGGTGATAAAGTTGGTGGGGTCTGGATGGTGGCTAAACCGCATTATACCGTCATGATTGCATCCCGGCAGTTGGTTGGAAGCGATGGCAAAAACTATACGTTTGATACCAAAGAAGGCACTGGAGCGTCGGTATTCCTGACTGATAGTATTGGAAGAACGCTCTACGCATTTGCTCCGGATAAGTTCAACAAAAACACGTATACAAAGACTGATTTGAGTAATAATCCGGTCTGGCCAATAGTTGAAACGTCGGCTACGATTGGGGATATTCCCTCCGTACTGAATAAATCCGACTTTGCCACGATTACAGCGGTTGGTAAAACGCAGCTTACGTATAAAGGCTGGCCACTGTATTATTTCGGGGGGGATGATGCAAAGCGAGGAGTAACGAAAGGAGTAAGTGTCCCAAGACCAGGGGTATGGCCTGTCGTTAATACGACTTCGCCAATAGCACCGAATTAGTTAACTTGTTTTAAAGTAATTGTAGTTTTAGGTTTACACCCAAGCCAACTTTCTGGTGACTTGCAACTGCAATCAATACGTAATAAATTAATAGCCTAAACTTTGTCCAACGCTCCGAACATACCTGCCTTATCTGATTTGCTGGCTGGCTGTCTGCGCAACCAGCGGCAAAGTCAGGAATTGCTTTACCGGCAGTTCTATGGGTATGCCATGAGTATTTGTTTGCGGTACGTACCAACGCGCGAAGGAGCGTTGGAGGTGTTAAATGATGGTTTCCTGAAAGTGTTTACGCGATTAGATCAATACGACCCGGCTCAACCCTTTAAAGGATGGCTTCGGCGTATCCTGATTAATACGGCCGTAGATCATTATCGTCAGGAAGTACGCCATCATCACCACGAAAACGTAGAGCAGTTTGAAAAAACGGTAGTCTCCGAATCGGCCGATGCTTTTAGCCAGTTGGCACACGAAGATTTACTGGCGTTAATTCAGCGGCTGTCGCCAGCGTATCGACTGGTTTTTAATTTGTACGTGATCGATGGGTTCACGCATGAAGAAATTGCGGGGCAACTCGGTATTTCGGTAGGTGCGTCGAAATCAAACCTGGCCCGGGCAAGGGAGAATCTGCGCTTGTTATTGAAGCAATTAAATTACGATGAGTATGCCAGAGCTAACCGATGACCAATTGGATGGGCTCTTCAGAAAGTCGGCTGAAGAGTTTGATCCACCGTTCGATCCCGTCGCCTGGCGGGATATGAAAACCCGGCTGGATGCCAACGACCGAACTACGGGAGGAGCCCACATTTGGGAAAGCCTGCGCCGTTGGGGCCTACCGATTGCTCTGCTTTTGCTGCTGAGCATTGGCGGCTGGTATACGTATCGGGTGCTACAACCTGCGACTGCTAAATCAGGCTCGCCGAAATTGACAATGAAGGCGCCAACGGAGAAGCGTCAGACTGAGCAGCCATCCACAGAAACCCCATTGTCGACCGACAACGCTACGTTAGCGCACGCACCTGTAGCCGACTCGAAAGTGTCCAGAAAAGGAAAGCAACCGACGGACTGGCCAGTGTCGGTTGCTAAACCTGCCGGCGCGGAAAATCGCGTCAATAACAATAAATCGGCGAACGAGCGGAAGGTAAAGACAACTTCTGCTCCAGCAACTGCAACGCTTCGCACGACATCGACGTATGGTAGTGTGAAAGGAGAACGTAACACTTTGAGCGGCTCTGATCTGAATGAGTCGCGAAGAAAAATCAGCCGCCGGAACGTAGCAGGCACGCGTTACGTATCAGACAGAGCCAACGCACACAGGCTGCTGCGAAAGCAGCGCAAAGTGACTGATGAGCGGTACGCTACGTCTTCTGCTACGAATTATTCATCAACTGCTACTGTACCGTTTAGAAAACGGCCTGTATTGAAAAACCGAAACGTAACGGCAGATTCTCGTCTTAGTAACGTTGGTAATTCAGGTTCGATTTCAACTATAAACCGTGAATCAGAAACTACAGTTTTTCCGTCGTTGTCTGAATTGAGCATTCGGCCGGCCAAATGGCCTAAACCACTGGCATTTGCTGATCGGGACGTAGTAGCCCACCCTGATACGACGTTACGTAGCGTAGTACCCAACGTTTCGGCAGAACGAGGGCTGAGTATTCGGCTCGCGATAGCTCCGGATTTAAGTACTGTCGGGTTAAAGAATTTTTCTCGACCGGGTACAAATATTGGCGCTTTGCTGGAATATCGGCTGTCTCCCCGCTGGAGTATTCAGGCTGGGGTGATTCAGAGTACCAAAGTGTATCGGGCATTGCCAGCTGAGTATATCTCGGGAAGATATGTACATGTGAAGCCTGAAAGTATTGATGGTCAGTGCAATATGCTTGACATACCTATTAACCTACGATATGACATAATTCTGCGACCAGGATTGGCTGGTCGTCAGCCGAGTCGATGGTTTATAAGCGGAGGTATAACTTCTTATATCATGAAACAGGAAGATTATACAAATAACTTCGCTAATCCGAACGATCCTGATATTTACGCTTGGCAAAAGCAACCTGTGAGTGCGCAAACAGGCGGCTACGGTTTCAGCAATTTAAACCTGTCGATTGGATACGAACAAGCTTTTAGTAAACGTTTATCCTGGCAGGTTGAACCGTTCCTGAAAGCTCCTTTGAAAGGTATTGGTTACTTTAACGTTAACTTAATGAGTACTGGTGCCTTTATCTCGATTCGATACAAGCTTACCAAGTGATTACCAACCTATGATGAAAACAAAGAGTACAACCTGTTTCTAATTAAACCTGTGTAAGTACATTAAATACCTAATCTTATGAAGAGTAGTCCAGCTAACGAACAAATGAATCGCGGAGAATTTTTGCGCAGCCTCGGTATGAGTAGTGCCGCTTTGATGGCCTTTTATTGCATGGGCACGGGATTAACGGCCTGCTCAAAAGGGGGCGAGGAGCCTACGCCCACACCTTCCGGCAATGGTTTAACGGGCAATGCTGACACATCTGCAGGGGCAATCAATTTCACGCTCGACCTGACCAGTAGTACGTATAGCTCGCTCAAAACAGTGGGTAATTTCCTGAAAATTGGCAGCGTTCTGGTCGCCAATACGTCGGGTGGTAAATTCATAACCATTCAGCGGATTTGTACACACCAGGCGCAGGACGCTGTTTCATACAGTTTAAGTGCCAATACGTTCTTCTGTAGCGCTCACGGGTCGATTTATAATCTCGACGGAACTGTAAAAGTAGCTGCAGAAGCGGGGCAGGCGGCTATGAAATTATATAAGTCGACTCTAAGCGCAGATGGAAATTCATTAACTGTAACCGCTTAAATCGACTATCTATTTGGCTAATCCAGACAGGTTCGTATTCGCATATAGTGCTTCATTATTTCGATACGAACCTGTTTCGCATTTTTAAGGGTAAGGAAAGTTATCTTCGTGCCTCTGTTTATGAAACAACTTACAAACGTACTATTGATCTTGCTGACGATTAGTGTCTCTGCGTTCGGCCAGATTACTTCAGAAACCCCGCGCGACACTGTACCGGCACCCGGGGCGGTTAAGGATTCAGTAGCGGCAGCATCTTCGGCCGATGATTTACTGGCCGGGCTTAGCGATTCTACCGAAACCCAAGAGTTGCTGCCGCATAAAATGCTGTTTACACAACGGGCGTTCTGGGGTCCAAAAGGCTTGCTAAGGTCGTTGAAAGCAGCGCCCCTTACGCCAGAAGGACGTATTAAAGAGCTGAAAGTCAGACGCGCCATGCTTGTGACTCATCAGGTTGGCGGCTTTGTCACGCTGGCTGGGTTTGTGGCGCAGGGTTTACTGGGTGCGAAGCTTTACAAGGCGCAGGGGCAGGAGTACGCCGATCTGAAGAAGTGGCACGAACGATCTGCTACGTTCATTAATATTACGTATGGTACTACGTTGGCCTTAGCCCTGACAACGCCACCGCCAATTGTGGGTCCCAGAAGAGGTTTCACAACCATCAAGCTGCATAAATACCTGGCCATTGTGCACCTGTCAGGTATGATTGCGACGAACGTTCTAGCTCACATGATTGAAAAAGACTTCACGCTAAAGCCCTATCACCGCGCGGCTGCCTACGCTACGTTTGGCGCGTACGCTGCTTCGATTATTGCTTTAAAATTCTAAGCTTATGAAAAACTATCGAATTCTGCATGGCTGCCTGGTAGCCATTGTGGTTCTTTGTGCCTTTGTGGCCCCAAAAGCTAAGCGTAAACTTATGGCCGACAAGGCCTTATCGACGGTTACGTATGCTGCCAAACATCCGCTTCATAACTGGGAAGGAGTTAGCCGTGATGTGAACTGTGCTATGATTTATAACGACGAAACCAAGCAGCCTGAGAGCATCGCTGTGTCCATAAAAGTGGCTTCCTTTGATAGCGAAAACAACAACCGGGATTCGCACGCGGTCGAAGCGATGGAAGGAATAAAGTATCCGAACGTAACGTTCACAAGCTCGGATATTAAAGCCGGTGATAATGGTACGCTGGTTGCCAAAGGAAACTTAACCTTTCATGGCGTGGCTAAGCCTATTACGTTGCAGGCAACGCGGAAAGAAAGCAATGGCAAGATGACGCTCACTGGAGAGTTTCCCGTTAACATGACTGATTACAAAATTGAGCGCCCTTCGCTGATGGGCATGAAAACGGAAGACGGAATGATACTTCGGTTTAACGTCGTGTTCAGTTTGTGAATATATTGCGAGCGACATAATACGCTGAAATAGGCTGTATTACGTCGCTCGCGATACATTGAACAAATATGAGCGTACGTTTTCTTCCTCTGCTTATACTTCTCACCGTTACGGCTTCGGCTCAGAAGCCCATCTCTCCAAAACAAATTCAGGAATTCGACACCTACGTTGATGCCGCCCGCAAACAGTGGGACGTACCGGGCATAGCCATTACGGTCGTCAAAGACGGCAAGGTAATTTTTAAGAAAGGATACGGGGTTCGCGAATTGACTGCGTCCGCCCAAGCTGATCCTGTTGATACACAGACCTTATTTGCTTGTGCCTCAACGACCAAAGCCATGACCGTTACGTTGATGGGGATGCTCGTTGATGAAGGCAAACTCGCCTGGAACGATCCTGTCAGTAAATACCTTCCTGAATTGCAGTTATACGACCCGTACGTAACGCGAGAGCTTAAAATCCGCGATTTGCTTATTCATGATACGGGCGTTGGCAGCACCGATTTTATGACGGGATTTATGACGATTCCGGCTAATGAAATGTTCCGGCGGATGGTGCTGGTAAAACCCAGTTATCCGTTTCGGGCTGGATTCGAATATCAGAATATATTTTATTCAGCAGCCGGGCGAGTGATCGAGCGGATTGTTGGCAAAACCTGGGCCGAATACCTCAAAGAGCGAATCTTTACGCCATTAGGAATGCTACGTACTGCACCCAAACGTGGCTATATCAACGATAACAACGTAACAAAACCGCATTACAACATCAATGATACGATTCGGGCCATCGACTACGGGGCAGATAGCGAAATAGGGTCAGCGGGGGCCGTCTGGTCGTCGGCCGACGATATTAGTAAGTGGGTCGTTTGCATGCTCGATAGCAGTAAATACGGGAATGGACGATTGTTGAAACCCGAAACCTGGACGGAAATTTTTAAACCGCAAACCTTTTTTCCGGAAGATGAATACCCGACCATGCAAATTTTGAAGCCCAACTGGCGGACATACGGGTTAGGTTGGTATCAGCACGACTACAAAGGCCATAAAGTGAATTTCCACACGGGCAGCTTAGCCGGTTTAACGGCAATCATTGGGTTGCTGCCCGACGAAAAATTAGGCGTTTACGTATTTGGTAACTATGACCACGCCGAATTACGTCATGCGCTGATGTACAAAACCTTCGACTGGTTTGCGCTAGGCGGCACCCGCGACTGGAACACGGAGTTTAAAACATTGTATGCGGGCATGAAGGAAAACGCAAGAACAGCACAGCAGAACTTTGTTGCGAAGCGCGTAACCAATACGTCTGCTACGTTGCCTTTGAGTCAATACAGCGGCATATACAGCAGTCCGCTATATGGTCAGGTGGAAGTGAACGTAGTGAGGAATCAATTGTCGATTAACATAAACAATACGCAGTATGCGACGCTGGCGCACTGGCATTATGATACGTTCTATGGCCCTTACAAAAAAGCCTGGCTGGGCAGTGCCCTGGCCAGGTTTACAATTAGTGCTTCCGGAAAAGTGGATACATTAATTTTCAGTGGAATGGACTTTAAAAAGGAGCCGATCAACTAGTCACCATTCGTTTTTTGAGCCCCCGCCGTGCCAAAACTGCACTGATAATAATGAGCAGTGATCCCAGAAAAAATGGCGCGCCAGGAAGATAAACAGGCGCTTTTGGAGACGTAAAAAAGGCAAATAAATTACCCATAATATACGGCCCAAAGATAGAGGTTGTACTTGTCAGGCTTGTCAGCGCGCCCTGAAGTTCGCCCTGTTCATTGGCCGGGACCTGATTCGAGATAATTCCCTGAATAGACGGGCCCGCAATGCCTCCGAGTGCGTAAACCGCCATAAAGGCAAACATCATCCAGCTTTGACTCGCCAGACCAAATAGCAGGAATCCCAAGGCACTGAAAACCAAACCTACGTAAACAGACCGTTGCTGACCTAATTTTGGCACAATGACCCGGGTCAAGCCGCCCTGAACAATAGCAAATGAAGTTCCGATAGCCGCTAGCGATAACCCAACTGTTTTTTCGTCCCACTTGAATTTTTCCATCGTGTAGAACGTCCAGGTTCCCTGCACAGCAAAACCGGCAATGTATATCAGGACTAACGAGGCCACTAGCCCGAGAATAACGGGGTACTTGCCCAGCAGCAGTAACGAACCAATTGGATTCGCCCGTTTCCAGTTGAACGGACGGC
Organism: Spirosoma sp.; assembly: GCF_048594605.1. GTDB lineage: Bacteria > Bacteroidota > Bacteroidia > Cytophagales > Spirosomataceae > Spirosoma. Next base: position 7,980 of record NZ_JBMDWV010000362.1, on the reverse strand, counting down.
GATTCTCGGGAGCGAGTGATTCTGGCAGAATGAACAAGCCGTACAGAAAATTAATCATCGTTAGGCCAGCGGCTACAAAAAATGGGACGCGCGACCCGTATTGACCTAAAAAACCGCCGATAGCAGGCCCCAGAATAAAACCTACGCCAAAAGCCGCACCAACCAGACCAAAGTTTTGCGCCCGTTTTTCAGGTGGACTGATGTCGGCAATGTAAGCTGTAGCCGTCGTGAAACTAGCTCCGGTGATTCCTGCTACAATTCGACCGACAAATAGCCAGCCGATGCTCGGGGCAAACCCCTGAAAAATATAGTCGATTCCGAACCCAAACAGAGAAAACAGGAGCACAGGACGACGGCCATAGCGATCGCTTAAATTTCCCAGTACGGGTGAGAAGATAAACTGCATTAACGCGTACGAAGGCGTTATTAGGGCCGCCCAGCTTGCCGCCTGACTAATGTTACCATGAATAAGTTGCTCAATTAGCTTTGGAAAAACCGGGATAATGATTCCCAGCCCCGTAACGTCGATAAGTAACGTAATAAAAATAAAAACCAGGGCAGGCGCCGTGCGTTTGGCCATTGTTGGGCGTGGTTATAGAGTTATAAAGTTGTAGGGTTATATAGTTGTAAAGTCGGCCGGGATTAATGCAGACACCGGAGGAACTTTACAACTATATAACCCTACAACTTTATAACTCTTTTTTAAGCGTATGTATTCAACATCACGGGCATCACCAGCATCAGGATGTCTTCGTTTTCTTCTTTATCTGCTGGAATTAACAGACCTGCGCGGTTTGGAGCTGACATTTCGAGCGAGACCATCTTAGCACTCAGGTTGCTCAATACTTCCGATAAAAGCTTGGCGTTGAAACCAATTTCCATGGGTTCGCCATCGTACTCGCAAAGCAGTTTTTCGTTCGCTTCGTTCGAATAATCAAGGTCTTCGGCCGAAATGGTTAATGAGTTGGCTTTAAGCGACAACCGAATCTGATGCGTAGTGCGGTTGGCGTAAATCATGATCCGCTTCAGGGAGTTGAGCAGATCGGTGCGGCCAATCGTCATTACGTTCGGATTATTGGTCGGAATTGCGTTTTCGTAGTCGGGGAAGCGCTCGTCGATCAGCCGGCAGATCAATTGCGTTGGGCCGAACGTAAACGATGCATTTGCCTGGCTGAATTCCGCCGTAACCGGTACGTTCTCGGGCAACGATGCTTTCAGTAGCTGTAACGCTTTCCGTGGAATGATAATCGATGAACTGGCCGATGCACCAAGGTCAGTCCGGCGGTAGCGAATAAGCCGATGGCCATCCGTAGCCACGAACGTAGCGTTATCGCCCGTGAGTTGCAGCAGAACTCCCGTCATAGCCGGACGCAGATCGTCGGTGCTGGTCGCGAACACAGTATTATTAATGGCGCTGAGCAGTACGTCCGACGTCATTTCAACCGACATATTTTTGTTGACCGTCGGCAGTTTCGGAAAGTCGATCGGGTTCTCGCCCGACAGTTTATAACGACCATTATCCGTCAGGATCTCGGTACCGAACGTATCGGTATCAATGTTCACTGTAACGGGTTGTTCGGGCAGGCTACGTAGTGTATCCAGCAGTAATTTAGCCGGAATGGCAATTGAACCGTTCTCGCTGGCCTCGACCGGAATCTGGGTCGTCATGGTTGTTTGCAGATCCGATGCCGTTACCGTAAGTGTCCCATCCTCAATGCGAAACAGGAAATTTTCGAGGATAGGTACAATCGGGTTGGTCGCTACCACGCCGTTAATATGTTGGAGGTTCTTCAGCAGAACAGACGAGGAAACAATAAATTTCATCGGGTCAAGTATTTAGACGGTTCGTTATGAGATATAAGAACAAAAGTAGCAAAAAAAGACGTTGTAATGGATATTGAACAATGTAGAATCTGCAATGAAAAGGCCTGGCCTTTTTACATTGTCAATCGGCCATTATAGCTTTAAAAAATGGAAACTGAAATCATTAACCGGGTTGCCAATAGTGGCCTGATCACGCTGGATCTGGAGGAGTATTACCACCCCGGTGAGCGGATTGTTTACGACCTGAAAGACAATCTCTACATGGGCTTAATTCTGAAAGAGAAAGATTTTCGGGCTTTTCTGAAAGAACACGACTGGAGCCAGTATGCAGGGAAGAACGTAGCGATTACGTGTACCGAAGATGCTATTGTACCTACCTGGGCCTACATGCTTCTCACCCTTCAGTTACAGCCCTATGCGAATTCAATCGTGTTTGGCAATCTAACTGATCTGGAAGAGAAACTTTATTTCGACGCCATCGCCCAAATTAATCCAGAAGAGTACCGTGATGCCCGCGTTGTGGTAAAAGGTTGTTCCAAAGTTCCTGTTCCGACAGCCGCTTATGTTGAACTGACGCGCGTGCTACGTCCTGTGGTACAAAGTCTGTTATTCGGTGAACCCTGTAGCACTGTGCCTTTATACAAACGGCCAAAGGCGTAAGCCCGTTTTGATACAATAGAGAGCCCATTGCTTTACCCGCAGTGGGCTTTTTACCCTAAATATCTTTACTTGCGGTAAAGCACGACCAATCTCTATGCTCGATTTTCGCCTGAATGTATTTTACACGGTTGCCAAACGACTCAGTTTTACGAAAGCGGCTGCTGAATTATACGTAACGCAACCTGCCGTTACAAAACATATTCAGGAACTCGAGCATCAATTTGGAACGGCCCTGTTCGACCGTCGTGGTAATCAGATCAGCCTGACAACCGCCGGGAACGTACTGCTTCGTCATGCCGAAACCATTATGGCAACGTACCGTCAGCTGGAGTTCGATATGAATGCACTTAAAGGGGAGTCGGGCGGTACGTTGCGGGTAGGGGCGAGTACAACCGTCGCGCAGTACGTTATTCCGCCGGTGCTGGCCCGGTTTCATGAGCAATCAGCTGATGTTTCCATTACGCTCTTCAGTGGTAATACGGAACAGATTGAGCAGCAACTGCTTAACGACGATATTGATCTGGGTTTAGTAGAAGGCCGGACCCACCACAGCGACATTCGTTATACGCCTTTTTTAAAAGACGAACTGGTTTTGATCTGTCGCACTGATCACCCCTTAGCCGATCGCGATGAAATCACGCTCATTGAACTACGTAACATTCCGATTGTGCTGCGTGAACGGGGCTCGGGTTCGCTTGAGGTCATCGAACATGCGCTACGGGGAGTAGGGCTTCGGCTAACGGATCTGACTGTTGAAATGCATCTGGGTAGTACCGAGAGTATCAAATCCTATCTGGGTAGTTCGCGTTGCATGGCCTTTGTTTCGGTTTTTGCTGTGCAGCATGAATTACGCGCTGGTACGCTAAAAATTCTGGACGTACAGGATCTTTCTATTCAGCGTGAACTATATTCTATTCAGCTCCAGGGTATTAGCGAAGGCTTGGCCGATACGTTCATGCGTTTTGCCCGGCAGCATTATAAACGTGGTTAACTGAACAAAGAGTAAAGCGTAGGGTTTGGGGTTCAGCTTTTTCGTACTTTTGTTTGTTAACCCAGTCACCATGCAAACGTCTACTCTACTGGCCTTTCTGGCTGGATCACTTCTGATAAATACATCGCTGCAGGCGCAATCACGAACTGTTAAAACTACGTCAACCCGGACTGTAACAAAGACATCAACGGTCCCGCCAGCCAGGCTTCCCGAGTTTTCGATTCCTCGTGCCGAAGTAGAATCACACATCCGATTTATTGCATCGGATGAACTGGAGGGCCGCCGGACGGGTGAGAAAGGCAACTGGACAGCCGCCCGCTACATTGCCGAGCAGTTTCGGTTGCTGGGCCTCAAACCGGCTGGGGATCAGGGTGATTATTTTCAGCGAATCAATTTTGAAAAGGTTAAGGCTGCTATGTCGGCAACACTTCTTTTGGGGAAAGATACCCTTCATGCTGGCAAAGAACTGGTTATAATGGCGGGTGGACCAACGGACCTGTCCGGCGAAGTAATTTACGTTGGGTACGGTTTGACGGACGGTGAAGACGGCTACAAAGGACGCGACGTAAAAGGACGTATTGTGGTGGCTCAGGGTGGATCGCCGGAAGCCAAAGGACCGGGCGAAATTTTTGGGGCATCGCGAAACAAACGTAAGATCGCGATGGATAAAGGCGCTGCCGCCCTGATCGAGCTTTACAGCGAATCGATTCCCTGGGGATTTGTGAATCAATATTTTAGCCGTGAACAGATTACATTGCCTACCGAATCCAATACCGGTAAACCTATTACGCATTTATGGATTAACAATGCTAATAACCAGTACAAGCAATTGAAAGAGGCTGGTCAGACCGTTACGCTACGTACGTCGGGCCGTCCGCAATCGACCGTCGTATCGGCTAACGTAGCCGGTATTATCGAAGGAACTGATCCGAAGCTAAAAAACGAATACATCGTCTTGTCAGCCCATTTCGACCACGTTGGGGTTGGTAAACAGGGTGGATCGCCTTATCAGGCTTCGGATAGTATATTCAACGGAGCCCGCGACAACGCTATCGGAACGGTTGCCATTCTGGAAGCCGCCAAAGCGTTATCGCTTCAACGGCCGAGTCGGTCTGTACTAGTACTGGCCTTAACCGGTGAAGAGGTTGGTTTGCTGGGCAGTAAATACTATTCTGAACATCCACTAGTGCCATTAAAACAAACGATTTTCGATCTCAATACCGACGGTGCAGGCTATAGCGACACCACAATCATATCGGTTATTGGGCTGGAACGTACGGGTGCTAAAGCGGAAATAGAAGCGGGGGCCAAAGCATTTGGACTAGGTGTTTTCGGTGATCCTGCTCCCGAACAGGGGTTATTTGACCGGTCGGACAACGTTAATTTTGCCGCTAAAGGCGTACCCGCGCCCGACTTTGCGCCCGGTTTTAAATCCTTTGATCAGGAGATCGGTAAATATTATCACCAGGCTACCGATAATCCGGAGTCGCTTAATTTCAATTACGTTCTGCGATTTTGTCAGGCATATGCGCATACGGCCCGCCTGATCGCCAACCGCCCCACCCGACCTCAATGGTCATCAGGTGATAAGTACGAGCCAGCCGCCAAAGCGTTGTATACGCAGGAGTAGAGTAAATCGGGTGAAACACGACTTATCGATAACAGTAGATTTGCCTCAGTTCATCATTATACGTAGTACATTACCCCTTAAAATCGCCGATTAACCCGATTCTGGTCCGTTCAACGTAACAGAAAACTAAATAGCTTAGCTCAGCGTTTATTCAGTACAAACGATTCTTCGACATGATTTTAAAGTATCTGTTCATCATTACCCTGATTATCTTGTTTGTACCTCCGGTACGTCGGTTTGTGTTTTACCTGCTGGTTGGTCGGCAATTGGTAAAAGAACAGAAGCGGCAGGGTGATATTCGCGGTAGTCGTCGGGAAGGCGACATTCGGGTAGATAATCGGCCAAAGGGTAATGATTCTCGCTATCCGGGTGGGGAATACGTTGATTACGAAGAAGTTAAATAAGTTATATGTCTTAATCGAAAGCCTGTAAATACCAGATGGTATTTACAGGCTTTTTTGTTTCTCAGAAACGTCATGTTCGGGCTTGTACTTTACGGCTAGTCCAGTCATTACGTACCCGTTCTCTTTGATCGAAGTGTAATACGTATACCGAACCGCTACCAGCGCATCAGCCCCTATTTTTTTAGCCTGCATAGCCAGCCGCGCCAGCATCAGCTCTTTCTGCTGCGCATTGTTCCCTCGATCCAGCATGCGTTCATTTCCCCACTGCCGTCGCGTCAGTTCGACTTCACTTTTTACTTCCAGAGCCTTTAAGGGATCAAACGGACGTTCTGGCCGCTGATTTTCGTAAAAAACATCGACCGGGTAACGCGTCTTATTCTGCAAATAAACCGCTGGTCGGAAGCACCCCGTCAGGCTAATCCACAGAAGAACTCCCCAAAAAAACCTTTCTGTTATTTTTTGTAAATCATTCATCCTGCATCAGTACTTCTTCTATTACTCTCGGATAATGCAAATGTTCCAGGATTTGCACCTTATGCGCTACGTCCTCGGGCGTATCTGTTGGCGAAACTGGACAGTTAGCCTGAAAAATTGTCTGGCCTTCGTCGTATCGCTCGTTTACGTAGTGAATTGTAATGCCCGACTCCGTTTCTCCGGCTGCTACGACAGCTTCATGAACGTAGTGTCCGTACATTCCTTTTCCGCCAAATTTAGGTAACAAAGCCGGATGAATATTGACGATTTTATTCGGAAAGGCACGTACTAAATCACCAGGCATCAGCCACATAAACCCAGCCAGGACGATCAGGTCAATATTTTGATTCAGAAGGAGTTGGGTGATTCGGTTTGTGTCGTAAAATGTGCTGCGGTCGAAAAGCAATACTGGAATATGCAGACGACGCCCGAATCCACGGCGGGCCCGTTCGATAACACCCGCTTTCGGATTATTGGATACAATCAGCGTGATTTCTACAGCAGTGTTATCAGCAAAATACTCAGCAATTTTTTCAGCGTTTGAGCCCGAGCCCGAAGCGAAGATGGCGATACGTTTCAAAGTTAGTAGGTGTTTTCGACCGTCGTTAGTTGCTAGTCGAGAGTCGATAGTATGCGTCAGTCACTCATGACAAAGGACTGTCGACTAATCAAGCCAAAATTACGAGCTTTTGCCTACTTTTGTGAGTACTCGCCCGAATCCAATGCTGGCAACGAAGCAACTCACGTTTGAATACGGCCCTTCGAAACGATTCTCGTTTCCCGACGTATACTGTGCTAATCGCGAAGCACTCCTGATTTTAGGACGGTCTGGCACAGGTAAAACTACCTTTCTGCATTTACTGGCTCTGCTGCTCAAGCCGAAAAGCGGTTCTGTTGTTATTGATCAGACCGATCTGACGCAACTGAGTGTAGCAGAAACGGCTGCTTTCCGGGCCAAACATGTTGGTATTGTGTATCAGAAGCCGCACTTTGTTAGCTCTCTATCTGTACTGGATAATCTTTTGATGGCGAACTATTTAGCCAATAAGCCACAGGATAGAAATCGCGCTCGCGAACTGGCTGGTCAACTTGGTTTTGGCGATCATCTGGGCAAGAAAACGCACCAGCTTAGCCAGGGCGAGCAACAGCGGGTTAGCATTGCCCGCGCCGTTATGAACCAGCCTGATGTTATTCTGGCCGATGAGCCAACGTCCAGCCTCGACGACGAAAATACCGATCGGGTTGTGACATTGTTACGGGAACAGTCGGAGCAAATTGGCGCCAGCCTGATCGTTGTTACGCATGACCAGCGGCTGAAAGATGCGTTTCAAAATCGGGTTGCTTTGTAATAGACATCACGTGATTTCTACTGCTTTTACGAAATTGATGAAGAAATTTATACTATTTATTCTATTGGTGCCCAGCGTATTGATGGCGCAGAATCGGAAGAAAAAAGATTATCTCGTTACGCTCACTACGTCGTACGGTCCCATGCGAATCGTGCTGTACGACCAGACGCCAAAGCATAAGGAAAACTTTATCAAGCTTGTTAAGGATAAATTTTACGACAGTCTGCTTTTCCACCGGGTTATTCCGATGTTTATGATTCAGGGGGGCGATCCTAACTCTCGTAAGGCGGAGACTGGAGAACCACTGGGTATGGGCAGCGTGGATTACAAAATTCCGGCGGAGTTTGTGCCAGCGCTTTTTCATAAGAAAGGGGCTTTGGCTGCCGCTCGAGATAATAATCCTGCTAAAGAATCAAGCGGCTGTCAGTTTTACGTAGTGCAGGGCCGCGTCTGGAATGAGGCAGATTTGCAAAAACAGATGGAGCGAATTCAAGCTATGAAAGGACGGTTGCCTACCGACGAGCAAAAACAGGTGTATAAGACAATTGGTGGCGCTCCTCACCTGGATGGAAACTATACCGTTTTTGGCGAAGTAATTGACGGGCTGGCCGTTGTCGATAGCATTGCCAAACAGACGCGTGATCCGCA
>NZ_JBMDWV010000361.1:0-5193 GCF_048594605.1 Spirosoma sp. | reverse complement strand
GTATTGAGATTGAATTGGGCGTCGAACCCATTCGGACGAAAGATTTTACTTGGCGGCTTGACCTGAATGCCACCCGGATCAAGAACCAGATTACAAAAATGCCGGAGGAAAACCCCGAAATTATTGACGGAACCAAGAAGCTCGCTGTAGGGCGCTCGATCTACGATTATTGGCTGCGGGAATACGTTGGCGTAAATCCGGCAAATGGTGAGGCTCAGTACCGGGCCGCCAGTTACGTAGCGTCTAACTCACGCATTACCGAGTCGGGCGATACACTTACCAACAGTATCAATAATGCCCGTTACCGGTATAATGGATCATCCATTCCGGCACTTTCAGGGGGCTTTACCAATACGATACGTTACAAAGGGCTTTCGCTTTCGGCCCTGTTCGTCTATCAGTTAGGCGGTAAGATATACGATGCCGCCTATGCGTCGCTGATGAGTGCGGGTGGGTATGGTAGTGCCAAGCACGTAGACATTCTGAATCGGTGGAGAAATCCGGGCGACATCACAAATGTCCCTCGGATGGATGCGGGACGTACTTCTGATTTCGATGCTCAATCGGATCGCTGGCTTACAGATGCCAGTTTTATAAATCTCCGTTCGGTTACGCTTTCTTACTCATTGCCGAACGCGCTGGCACGCAAATTATTTCTAGAAAATGCACAAGTGTATGTGAGTGGCGAAAATCTTCTATTCCTTTCGCGCCGGACAGGTATGAATGTTCAGCAGCAATTTACAGGATTGACCGGTAATGCATATAGTCCGGCCAGAAGCCTGGTGCTCGGCGTCTCTTTTACACTTTAAGCTTCAGACAATTATGAAAAAAAGATATCTGACGTTGGTAATGGCCCTGGGCCTGCTTGCTACGTCCTGCGACAAACAATACCTAGAACTCTCGCCTACAGGTAGTATCGATGCTGGGGCTGCTTACTCAACAACAAAGAATGCTGCTGCCGCGATCAACGGTATATATCGGGCAATGGTCGTACGCTATTTAAGCTCACAGGGACATTTTGGCCACCCAGCCATGATGATTATTATCGACGTACTGGGGGAGGACGTAGTAATCAGTAATACGTCGAATACGTGGCATCTGGCTGAAACACGCTGGCAGGCACATCGCTCAGAAACATCTGTGGGCGACGAATTACCTTATCAATTATACTACCGACTCATCGGAAATGCGAATCTCGCCATTACCAATATCGACAATGCGGCTGGTACACAGACGGAACGTAATCAGGTAAAAGGCGAAGCGCTAGGCATACGGGCATTCTCCTATTTCAACCTGGTGCAGCTTTTTGGTAAACGCTACGATGCCGCGACGAAACCAAATGCGCAACTCGGTGTGCCGCTGGTATTGACCCCAACAACGGAAGGGCTTCCTCGCGCAACTGTAGAGGAGGTTTACGCGCAGATCAATAAGGATTTGGCAGAAGCTGCTACGTTGCTTACCGCTTCCCGGAGTTACAAGTCACATATTAATCTTGACGTGATTAAGGGGCTTCAGGCCCGTGTGGCCTTAGTACAGCAAAACTGGGCAGATGCCGCAAAATTTGCCGCTGAAGCGCGTAAAAGTTATTCGCCGATGTCCGTCGCGCAGTATCAGGACGGTTTTTCAGATATTGGCAATCCTGAATGGATGTGGGGTTTTGACCATGTCGAAGATCAGTCGGAGACGTTTGGAGCGTTTCATTCGTACATATCCTCAAACTATAACTCCACCAACATTCGTGTGTCGCCCAAAACCATCAACAGCGCTTTGTACGACCAGATTCCAGCAACCGATGTACGCTCGAAAATGTGGGTGAAGACGCCAACCGCGGCTAATTCGATTGTTCCGACGGGCGGTGTGCGTGTGCCGTATATAACCCAAAAGTTTCGGTTGCCGGGTGCTGCACCCTCAACCAGTACGATGGGCGACATTCCGTATATGCGCGCTGCTGAAATGTATCTGATCGAAGCTGAAGCGCAGGCCCGTCTCGGAAACGCAGCAGACGCAGCTACCGTATTGTTTGACCTTGTCAGCAAACGTGATCCATCATACGTGAAGTCAACGAAAACGGGAACGCAACTAATCGACGAAATTCTGTTCAATCGACGTGTCGAACTGTGGGGAGAGGGCTTCCGGTTTACGGATCTGAAGCGGATGAATCTGCCATTGAATCGGAATGGTGCAACGAATATCCAAAGTGCAGTGGTTGTACTTTTTGACGTAAAACCGGGCGACAATCAGTGGGAGTTTTTGATTCCACGACGGGAAATCAATGCCAATAAAGCCATCGTACAGAATCCGCTTTAACGACGATACACTTGCTTTCGTTGGGCTGACCGAATATTCGGTCAGCCCTACTTTCGTTTCCGTAAACCTACTTGCTACGTTAAGGAGATTACTACGAAGTTCACTTTTCGCCCGTTACGTAGTTGATAGTTATTGCTTTTGCCCGATTAAAGTTTGCAGTAGGTAATGTACTTTTGTACACTACGTAGTGTATTGCTTTCCATAATGACTCTCGAATCCCTTCGTAACAGCATCGACTTGCTCGACGATCAGCTTCTTACCTTGCTTAATCAGCGGATGGAACTGGTACGTCGGGTTGGCGAACTAAAACGTTCGACCAACACAGTAATCTACCGTCCCGAACGCGAAAAACAAATTCTGGATCGGCTTAATGATCAAAACAATGGCTTGTTGAACCGGCAAGCCATTGAAGCTATATTTCTGGAAATTTTTGCTGTATCCCGTAATCTCGAACTGCCCGAACGTATCGCCTATCTTGGTCCGGAAGGCAGCTTTACGCATCAGGCCGCCGAAAGCCGTTTTGGCGCAATGAGTGCGTATATGGCGCTGCCGACGATCCGCTCTGTATTTGAGAGCGTTGAAACGGGGCGCGTCCGATTTGGGGTTGTTCCCATCGAAAATAATCAGGAAGGTATTGTTAGTGAAGCAATAGATTTGCTGCTCGAGAAAGATCTTACAATAGCCGCAGAAGCTCAGATTCCGGTCCATTTTACGTTTGCGACGAAGGCGGATAACCTGACAGATATCGCCCGTATCTATTCCAAAGACATTGCATTCCGGCAGTGCAGCAAGTTCCTGAATGATACGTTCGAAGGATTAAACGCAGAGCTGGTTCCGGTCGAATCAACGTCAAGAGCCGCTAAACTAGCTGCACAAGATCCGGGCGCAGCCGCTATTTGTTCGCACATTGCCGCCAAGTTATTCGATGTGCCAGTTCTGTTTGATAATATTGAAGACAGTGACCTGAACCGAACCCGTTTTCTGATTCTGGCGAAGGATTATGTCAATCAACCCAGCGGTCAGGATAAGACAACGCTGATCGCCCGATTGCCCAATACGGAGTCGCCGGGGGTACTGGCTGAGTTCCTGCAGGAGTTTAACGCCCGAAGCATCAACCTGACCAAAATCGAAAGTCGCCCCCTGCGTGAGGGTGCTACGTTCCGCTACTGGTTTCTGATCGATTGCGAAGGACATGCCTCCGATTCGGCCTTGCAGGAAATTCTTAATCATCATGCGGCTGAGGTAAAATTGCTTGGTAGTTACGTACGGGTAGCTTAAAGTAAAGCTTTAATTGCTTGTTTGACAACGTAGTAACTTTTTCGACTGGATATTGATTATAGCAATATGGATGCAAACGAAAAGACCGATAGAGTTGTCGAAGCCCGCATGAAACTCAAGCGCCGGTTTGAGGAGAAAATGGCGCAAACGCCTTCTATGACGGATGAAAAACCTCGGGGTTCGGGCCCGCTAAATCGACACGGAATGCCTACCGTGCCTGTTGGACAAAACGTTACGTCGAAATGGCCTGTACTCGATTTAGGTTATCAGCCCGATATTCCGCTCGATAAGTGGCAACTGAATCTTGATGGTGAAGTAAATCACCCGATTCGGCTGAAGTGGGACGATCTAATGGCTTTGCCGCAGGTGGAAGATACAAGCGATTTTCACTGCGTGACGACCTGGTCACGGTTGAATATTCCCTGGGTGGGGGTTCGATTCATGGATCTGGCGGCCCTGGTCGATCCGAAAGGTTCGGCTACACACATAATGTGTTATGGTTACGACGGCTATTCGACGAATGTTTCCCTGGAAGAAGCCCTCAAGCCCGACGTACTGCTTGTTCATACTGCTGATGGGCAACCGCTGGCACGCGAGCATGGCGGTCCACTACGTATGATTACGCCCCAGCTGTATGCCTGGAAAGGCTCCAAATGGATTAAGCGTATTGAGTTTTTGACTAAGAACCAACTCGGCTTTTGGGAAGAACGCGGCTATTCGAATACGGCTTATCCCTGGCGTAATGATCGGTATTCGTAGGATTGAATCATAAAAAACAAAAGGAGGTATGCTGAGCGTACCTCCTTTTGTTTTTTATGATTCAATAAAGCCGTAACAGAGCATGTGGCAAATTGTCATCTGGGCATCTTCCACGCGACCGTAATGTTCATCCTGAATTACAATAGAGTGGTGAGCAAGATCGGCAACCTGACCCCGTTTGCCACCGACGAGAGCAAGGGTTGTCAGCCCATTATCGTTGGCCCACTGTACCGCTTTTACTACATTTGGCGAATTGCCACTTACGCCCAATGTAAGTACCAGATCGCCGGGACGAGCGTAGTTCTGAAGTTGGCGCAAATACACATCTTCATAAGCATAATCGTTCCCAATAGCCGTAATCCAGGACAGGTTTTCGTTCAGGGACAAGCAGTGAAACCGTTTGCCCATTCGGTCAGATGCACTTTTTCCCAGATCCGTTATGAAATGTGACACGTTGGAAGCACTGCCTCCATTACCGAAAGCAAACAACTGCCGATCTTCTTCCCAGCACTTTTTAATCAACTGAATAAAATGTTCAACCTGATCGAGCGGGATGGCATCGTATGCCGTTTTCTGTCGATCGATGTACTTCTTGAAATAGGTCTGATCCATAATGGTAATATAGAGTAAAGAGAATCGATAGCCTGAAAAGCTGTACGGCCTTTCAGGCTACAGGGCTCATTTTTTGACTAATTCTAATGCGCCGATGGGTACTACGTCCTCGCCAAGTTTAGCAAGCAGAATAAGTGGAGATGGGTGAAATGTTTTCATAATGAACCGAGGGAGTGCCTGACGAACAGCCGCCCGTAAAGGCTCACCGATCAGGGAAAGGCCGCCCCCCAGCACAAT
>NZ_JBMDWV010000360.1:0-4355 GCF_048594605.1 Spirosoma sp. | reverse complement strand
CCTGTAGGCAAGTACACGATCACCATCAAGGACGACCGATTATCTGAACCGCTTATCAAACCGTTCTTTCTGGAGGGGGAGAATACATGGGTTCTGAACGAGTCAGAAACACAAACGGAACTTCGGGGACACGCACTACTTCACGCCAGCCACTAACCGGGAAGGTCAGAGAGATCGTTGGGCTAACGGAATACTCTTTTAATAAAAATTTTAGAATCTGGCTACCTTTTCGACCTGTATCGGAATTTGTAGCGAGGTGGTCGTTTAGAAACGAAAGTAAGTCACCCTGCCAGAATGAATGATTGGCCGATTCCAGACCGGCAATGTAGAGCGTATCGCTACGTACCTCCAGACTAATGACGTTGTAATAATGACCTCGATGGCTGAAACCGTCTGCCGTGGTGTGGACAATGTTCTGGCCGTCTGTTTTGTTGACAAGTGGAATCTGAAACTCAACAATGCTATCGACAGAGCGATATACCAGCAACCGTTTCGATAAATCATGCTCATCCTGCCACCACGCACTTAACCCCGTAATAACGTGGGCCAGCACATGAGCAAGTAGCAGGAGGAATAAACCAAATGAAACGATCTTCTTCACTGTTCAGAAAATCACTAGGAGTAATTTTCGTCAAATTAAATCTCAAAATCAGACAAAATCAATTAAAACCTTCATTTGACGCATTAAAGAACCAATTTTAGACAGGAAACACCCATGCAATGCATAACCTGACGGTGAGGAACGTAGTCTGGCCCTGAAGAAATTGACTTGATAAAGAATCGTTTACCCGATCTGGGTGTGGTTAATGCAGATCCTTACAACTATTATGGTAAACGAAGACTCCTTTCTATAACGGCGCTTTGCGCAAACACCTTGCTTTCGATATGCTGACCAAAATACTTCTGTTTGTTGGCCTTATAATGCTAACGTATCAAAAAAAAGAATCTCCCGAGCACATACCCATACCCGGCTGCGTTCAGAAAATGATTGAGCAGATTCAAAAAGAAAAAGTTTGGAATCCTCCGGCCAGTGTGTTTCGTTACGTGTATAAAGGAAAGACAGTGTACTACGTTCCGATCCGGTGCTGTGATATACCCAGCAAACTGTTCGATGAAAACTGTAACCTCATGTGTTTCCCCAGTGGAGGGTTTACGAGTCGTGGGGATGGAAAATGTACCGATTTTTACACCGGCCGAACAGCCGAAGAATTGATCTGGCAAGATAATCGAAAATAAGGCCTCGTTACTCTACTCCGTACACATCTTTATAAAAACGCAGCTTTCCAGCTTCGTCGACATCAGCGACATTATACGTAATAAAAACCGGAAACCGTTTCGGAATGGGCAGTGTCTGGGGCTTCTGATGCAGCAGGCATTCCTTCATAAACTTGTCATCGAACGCTTCTTCACCCAGCACCAGGTTAGCTAACTCAACCGGCTTTTGCACCCGTACACACCCATGGCTTCGCCACCGATCCGTTGTTTTGTTAAACAGGTCGCGGCTGTTGGTATCGTGTAAGTAAATCGCCAGCGGATTTGCCAGGTTGAATTTTAGTAACCCAAGCGAGTTATCGCAACCCGATGCCTGCCGAACCCGATACGGGAAATTATCGGCCGAGATGGTTTTCCAGTTGATTTTTTCCGGATCAACAGGCCGGTTTTTGTCATCGAGAATCTCCAGATTCTGACTGGAAAGAAAGGCCAGATTTCGCTTGATACGAGGTAGCATTTCCTCTACGGCAATGTTGTTGGGCACGTTCCACTGTGGATACATGACAATATTCTGAATGTAAGTAGTCATGCAGGGCGTTTGCCGATCGGGTTTACCTGCAATCACCTGCATTGGCAACAACCGCTTTCCTGTTTTATCAAACACATTCAGTTGCCCCGTCGGAATATTGACCAGCACAAACTGTTCAGGATCAAAGCGGTTGATGTACCGATAAAAATTAAGCGTCTGGCGGATCAGTCGCAACGAGTCGCTGGCCGCCGGACTTTTCCTTTGCCGAATACGATTATAATAATCTACCAGCTGATTGTAAGGGGCAAATGCCGAAAGGCTAGCCAGTGATTTTGACGTAACGGCAGCCTCAGCATTGTGTATCCAGGCCGTATCCAGCTTGTCTTTCAATCCACTAAACGCCAGATCCGACGGTTTTTTACCGTATCGTATCTCCGTCAGCACGCGGGCAAGAACCGTATCAATCTGGGCTTTTGTCGCTTTTGGACGCACTACGTACCGAGCCGTATCGATGCCTACCGAATCAGCAAATTGATTGGCCCGATATAGCAGTTTTCTGGCTTTTTCGGCAGCAAGACGGGCTTCTTCCTCCGCAGCTTTCCGAGCGGCTATGTCAGCCTCCCGAGCCGCCTTATCGGCCTGCTCCTGTTTTTGTTTAGCGGCTTTGTCAGCAAAAAACTGCCAGCCAAAATAACCAAGGATTCCCAATCCCAGTACCACCGCTACTATAATTCCAACTCTTCGTTTATCCATTGTTTACGCGTAACGTATCACCGCCAGAGCGGTAACTAAAGATTCTCTCTTTATTTACTAACGTCAGAATCGCGGAACTGTTTGATAGTAGCCATTAAACCCCTGAAGGCGTCCATGACCCCTAAATCCCCTAAAGGGCAGGGCTGTTCATTACTAGTTTTTAGTCTGCTTTTGGGTTTGATCCGATCCCGTAGGGATCAGAACATAACAGCCCTGCCTTTAGGGCCGGGGTCGCGGGCGACCTTAGGGTTTTTAGACTTTAAACCCCGTTCAAAGTTTGATAAATATTTTATTTCGATACAGAATGTAAGCCGGAATGAAATTGACACCGACGAAGAATAATGCGTATAGCAAACTGGCCAGTTCGGGCTGTAGCCCAATTGCGATCAGGCTACGCACGACATGTTCGTTCAACGAAAGGACGCCGAATTTCATTCGATAGAAAAAAAGCGCGAAAATATCGGCCAGTACGTACACTGTGATGGCGTTGGCACCAAAGATAACTCCCGGTTTTGTGCCGTCAGTATGTCGCTTAATATCCATTAGAAAATAGAGTGCACCCAGCAGCATCGATGCAATCCCCGACGTAACGAGCACAAAGGAACTGGTCCATAGATTTTCGTTGACTGGAAACGCTAGCCCCCAGAAATAGCCCGCTATAGCTACAAACAGGCCGGCCGTCATCAGATAAGCTGCTTTTTCGAGCGGATTGGCGGAACTGAGCATCCACCGCCCGGCGAGCATACCCGTAATGCCCGTCACAATGGACGGGAACGTACTGAGAATACCTTCCGGGTCCCAGGTACCCTGCCACATCCGCCCGGGCAGGTATTTTCGGTCGAGCCAGGCCGCCAGATTCCGACCGGGCTCCAGAATGATTCTGCCTTCGTCGGGCGTCGGAATCTGTGTCATAACCAGCCAGTATGCCAGCAACGTAAGGACGCCGATCCAGACTTGCTGTTTCCAGGTTGTGTTCAGGAACAACAGACCGCAAACCAGAAAAACGATGGCGATCCGGTGCAACGTACCTGTCCAGCGAATCGACGCCATGTCGAAATCGGGCATCAGATTCAGGAACATCCCGACAGCAAAAATTTTCAACGACCGAATCACGATCTTCCCGTACAATTCGGCCTTTGGTTGGTGTTGCGTTACGTATCGGGTATAGGCTAAGGCGATGGAAGCACCGACAATAAATAGAAAAACGGGCGCTACTAAATCCGTGAAGGAGAGCGCGTTCCACTTGCTGTGACGTAACGTAAAATACACAAACTCCTCGCTTCCGGGAAAGTTGGCAACTAGCATAGCCACGATGGTAAATCCACGTAGCGCATCTAACGAAATAAGTCGGTTAGTGGAAGCAGCCATTAAAAAAGCATCAGGAAATGGTATTTTTAGTACTGATTTACGTACTATTAAGGCTATTGAGTACGTAGTCAATTAGTAGTCACTCCTTATCATTGCTTGTCGTTACGTTGTCCTTTATAGTCATAAGTTGCTTAGTAAATCTTTACAACAAATGGCGACGAACATCAGCTGAACGGCTCAAAATCAACCTTTTATGCGTGTTAGCCTTTATGCTTTTTTCGTAATAATTTCTCTTGTTTTCGTTACTGGCTGCCAACGTACTGCCGAAAGCACTACAACCGATGCGCCACAAATTGCAGTGTCGTGGGAATTGCTCACCAACTTCACCAATACACCAAATGGATTTAAGGCGCAGTTTACGCTTAAAAACAACGGTAACGTACCGCTGACAGAGGCCAACTGGACACTGTTCTTCAATATGTCGCCCCGGCCCATTCTGCCCGCCAAACCCTCTCAACTGGCTACAGTTCAGCACATTAATGGTGATTGGTAC
>NZ_JBMDWV010000036.1:0-3977 GCF_048594605.1 Spirosoma sp. | reverse complement strand
CGTCCGTCAACCGCTTCAGTTGGCTTTGATTGTCCGTTGTTTTGCTGGCGTTATAAAGCGGTTTTTCGCCGATCAGAACCGTTGCTCCATCGTTTACCAGGGCAACCAGTTTTGCCAGCGTTTCTGGCGTTGCAAAGGCGTTGTTCAGCTGCAATGGATGCTGCCGGGGGAGCACCAGTAATGAGTAACTGGTTTCGGGCGCAAATGAAACCTTGCCGTTCTGCACCTTCGCCAACGTTGTGAGCGCATCCGGGTTAAACGAATCAAACGCATAGCCACGTAGCGGATTGACCCAGTTTTCAGGGTCGGCCATGTTTGCCGAATGGGTTACGCCGGCTGGTTTCTGACGTAGTGGTTCACTCTGATTGGCCAGTCGTTTCGTTTCTTTGTCCACTACGTCCTTCCCGAAAATTCCGGGTAACGTAGCAACCAGTCGGTCGGGTAAAACTGCGCGACGCGGAATGTCTTCGCCTGTAAAAACCGCTACGTCGGCAACGGGTTTGCCGAATTGCAATAACATCTGGCAACGTTGGGCGTAGTCGACCCAGGCTTTGGCCGATTTCCACCAGGGTTGATCACGTTGAAAATACAGTCCCACACCGTCCAGTGTCATGCCGGGCTTGCGGTCCATCCAGGGGTTGTGGGTAAATACGTGATACACCAGTTTGTTGATTCCCAGTGCGTAATTGCGATCCTGTAGCTTTTTGAGCATACCCGGATGCTCGCTCCAGTCCATACGTACCGTGGTGAATCCTTCGGCCTGAACAATGTTTTTACCGTAAATATGAGCCGCCGACGTAGCGTCAAGCATGTCGTTTGGTTTGTCATGCGTTGGGCTGTTCAGCCAGAATTCGCCCATCGGTACATCGACGAGTTTGTAATGCGCCAGTCCGTCACTGGTCATCGTAGGGGCAACGCTTTCTGCGGTGAACGTAGCGCCTTTCTGATGCGCCAGATCAGCCAGCATTTTATAAAATACGTCGACAATCAAGTCCGCTACGGTCCGGCGAACATCGTACAGAACCTGCTCGGATACGGCCATGCTTTCGACCGGAATCCCGGCCATAACGGGTAGGTACGGCATCAGATCGTAACCCCGCCGTTTTTTGAACTCCGCCGGGAATATAGCAGACCAGTTCTGACTGCCGCATTCCCAGCTGTCGACGTGAAAAACCGTTAGTACGTCCTTACTCAGCGCCGGTCCAAGTTGGTTTACGGCTTCGCCAAACCAGCTATTGAACTGCAACGTAATAGCGGCCGGATTAAATTTATCGCATTCAAGTCCTTTGCCCGCTCCGGCCGTGGCGTTGGTGTGTCCTGTCGATGTGTGCCCAATACGTAGTATGGTCCATTCGCCAGCGGGAGCGTCCCAGTTCAGTTGGCCGTCGTCAGTAAGTTTATCGGTGAGATTAATGATTTTGCCTACCGGAATGGCCAGGTTTTTATTAGACTCTGTTTTTGGAAAATCGGCTGGACTCCACCGCTTGCCCACTCGCCAAACGGCTGCTGATTTTCCTTCAAACTGGTTGATACGTGGTTCCGACGATAATTCCAGCCCGACCAGTTTCAGGCTTGGTTTCCATTTGGCCGCATCCAGATCTTCGGCACCCGGCTCCGAGCCGGATTTGTCATAAACAAACCGAAAATAACGGGCGGTTGTGGCCGGAATGGCGTGCGTTACGTCGGCGTCGGTATCCTGCCAGCCGTGCCGGGGTGGTTGTAGCCGCCCAATCGACCGGAAGGTTTTGCCATCGTCGCTTACCTGAATTAACAGTCGATGGGCCTGATAATTATTGCCACCCGTCCTGATCAGAATTGAACGACACGTAAAGGGCTGATCGAATGCGTATTGAATCCAGCCAATAGTATCGCTTTTAAAACTGTCTTTATTGGTTCGGTCGATCAAAAACTGCGGATTGTTACCCAGTTGGCTAGATGTGATTTTGGGCCGTTGGTTCGTTTCGGTTTGCCCCGATACCAGCGACGGAAACGCCAATACAGTTATGTCTTTATAAAAGCCTTCGTTAGTCGCTGGTTGCGGTATTTTTAGCGAAACGCGTTGCCCGCCCTGAATTTTCACCGATGAATGAACAACTTTCTGCATCGACAGTTCGGGCGTAATCCACGGGCCGCCCGCCAGCGCAAAACCGTCGCTTACGTGCATGCCCATTTCCAGGCCCAGTCGCTTTGCTTCCTGCATCGAAAACCGAACCATATCCCACCAGCGCGGGCTCAGTTGCTCGGCTGCTGGCGTAAATACGGGCGGATTTGGAACGCCTTTAATGGGCATCAGATAGGCTCCGCCAATGCCCACTTCTTTCATCGCTTCGAGGTCGGCGGTGATGCCTTCCTTCGATACGCCCCCCTGCATCCAGTACCAGAATACCCACGGTTTAGCGTGCTTCGATTGTTTTTCAACCGGAATAAGTTTCGCCAGTCCGCCAGCCGATTGAGCGAAGGCGCTGGCCGTTGCAACTAAAAGTATCAGTATAAAGTTGAGCCTCAACTTACGTCCCATAATCAGCTTAATTGGAGCAGAGTTTCTTCTCTCGATCCTGCTTTTGGCTTTTTGTCATTCCTCCTGTCGTTGGAATGACAAAAAAACTATATTATTGACTAACCAACTCAATCACAGCGTTCTGTAATCCTTCTGACGTAGCGCTTATGGTTAGTTTGCCTGCTTTTTCAGTCGTCTGAATAATGGCGAGGCATTTTCCGTTATACGCTCTCCGGTAGTTGGCCTTGAACGGTTCAAGACTAGCCTGATATCCATTGTCGACACCGGCAAGCGTGCCCTCGCCCTGAATTCTGAACGTAACGAGATGACTGGCGTCGGGAACGAGATTACCCTGCTCATCCACTACGTTGACCGTAACGAAGGATAGATCTTTACCATCGGCTTTGAGGGTATTCCGATCCGCAATCAACTGAATTTTAGCGGGTTTCCCTGCCGTCACAATCGTTTGTGTCAGAACGGTTTTCCCATCTTTTCGCGAGATGGCTTTCAACGTACCGGCTTCGTACGGAACGCGCCATAGTACGTGCATATCGTCGCCCGATTTTCGTCTGACGCCCAGCGATTTATCATTCAAAAATAACTCCACTTCATCGGCCTGGCTATAATACGCCCATACATCCACGGTCTGCCCTTTTTTCCAGTTCCAGTGCGGCAGCAGGTGCAGCACCGGCTCATTTGTCCACTCCGACCGATAGAGGTAATACGCATCTTTCGGGAATCCGGCCAGATCGAAAATGCCGAAGTACGAGCTGCGTGCCGGCCACGGATAGGGGTGAGGTTCGCCCAGATAATCGAAACCCGTCCAGACGTAGATTCCAGCCATGTGTGCGTGTTTTTTTACCGTTTTCCAGACCGCTTCGTGCGTAGAGCCCCAGTAAGCCGCTTCATTATCGTAGGCCGAAGCTGTCCAGTCGGGGTTGCCATCTTTGAAATTGGCGGGTCCGCCTTTGCCCCAGAAACGTACCGAATCGGACGGCATATCGTAATGACCGCGCGTTTGCAGCGACGAGCCTGTTTCTGATGCCAGTAGGGGTATATTGGGAAATTGCTTCGGTAAATCCGCGTACGCTTCGTGCTTATAATTGAACCCCAGTACGTCCAACGCGCCCGAACGGTAAATGAAATTTTTCTCCGCTACATTCTCCGTCAGTGCCGACGTAACAGGGCGAGTGGTATCGAGCTTTTTAACAAGAGCCGCTAACTCTTTGGTAATGGTAAGGCCCGTAGAATCAAACTGTTCACGGATTTCGTTGCCAATGCTCCACATAAAAATCGACGGATGATTCCGGTCGCGACGGAGCATATCCTCCAGATCGGTTTTGTGCCATGCATCCCAGTTCAGACCGTAATCCTGCTTCGACTTCTTTTTCTTCCACATGTCGAACGCTTCGTCCATGACAATAAAGCCCATCTGATCGCAGAGGTCGAGCAGTTCGGGAGCGGGTGGATTGTGCGCCGT
>NZ_JBMDWV010000359.1:0-22069 GCF_048594605.1 Spirosoma sp. | reverse complement strand
GCGCCCGACTTACCCAATAATGTAGGCAGATACGAAACGCCGTCAATTTTCGCCGTCGGTTTAATACCCGCCAATTCGCAGACCGTAGGCAGAAAATCCCAAAATGCGCTGGCGTGATTTGATACCGTACCCGCTTTGATGTTCCCCGGCCAACGCGCTACAAAAGGAGCTCGAATGCCACCTTCGTATAACTGAAATTTTGCGCCCCGAAACGGCCCGTTGCTATCAAAAAAGCCATTGTCGAAACCCGGTCCGTTGTCACTACTGAAAATCACCAGCGTATTATCGTCCAGATGCTGCTTTTTTAGCTCGTCCAGAATCTGCCCAACATAGCGGTCTAGTCGCGACACCATTCCGGCGTAGGTTAAATTACCGTCGGGGTCGTGGTGATAGTGTGCGACTTTCATTTCGCGCTTGGGCCATCCGAGGTTCTCGTAAGGCTGTTTGGAATCGGCCGGAACGGTCAGTTCGTTATGGGGCAGCGTAAAAGGCAGATAGAGAAAAAACTGATCGTTTCGATGCTGCTGCATAAACGACCGGGCTTCATCGGCAAAGGAATCATTGGAATACGTACCACGTTTTTCAGCACAGTTATTGTCCGGAAGCATCACCTTTTCGTTGTTCTTCCAGATGTATTCTGGGTAGTAATGATGCGCTTCCCGGTGAGTCTTGAACCCGTAGAACGTATCGAAACCCTGCGCCAGTGCGTTACCGCTCGTGCCGCCTTCGTCCATCCCCCATTTGCCAATCAGCCCCGTTGCGTAGCCCGCTCGTTTCAGTTCTTTAGCAACTGTTACGTCGGTTGGCAGTAAGTTCACTGGATTGCCGCTCAAACTCCATTCGGTCAGTTCGCGAATGCTGGCGTGGGCGGTGTTGATACCCGTCAGCAAGGCCGCCCGCGATGGTCCACAGACGGCGGTACCGCAGTAATGTTGGCGAAAAACCATGCCTTCACGCGCCATACGGTCAATGTTGGGCGTCTTAATTTTAGTCTGTCCATTAAATCCAACATCACCATAGCCTAAATCATCGGCCAGAATAAAAATGATGTTTGGTTTCTTCTGTTTGGCCGGTTCCGTCAGGCGAAAAGATAGACCAGCAATTAGCAGAATTGCCGAAACGATGAGCGTTTTCAGAAAGATGCGTAGCCGTTGCATATCAGTGGAAATACAGTGCCTTGGACGAGGTACGAACTTGTTGAAGCGGTTTTATTGCGGTTCCAGCTTCGATAGCGAGATCGGCTTCAATGATATCGGCGCCGTCGTTAATGATGCCTAGATAACCTTTCGTAAGTTCATCTGACTTTATCTCACTCTTGGCGTACCGAATGTCGTAATTACGCGAACTGCCAATCATACACATGGCGCCCCGTTTGTGAATCTCATCAAAAATTTCGCGCTCTTTCCCCAGCGTGTGACTCACAAAAACCACTACGTTCTGCCAGGGTACGCCCGTTTTATCGAATTCGCGCACTTTGTCCATAGTACCCAACATGACTTCCATCAGGATGTTTTTATTCAGCTGGTAACACTTTTGCGCGTCGACGTTGCTGTAAGCCATCACAATGGCGCTGGCTTCGGCGTGGTGTTCCTCAATTTTCCGGACACGCGCTTCCATTGGTACATCCTTCATATCAAGCACCAGAATGGTTTTGCCTTTTGCCCACTCCAGCGCTTCATCAAGTGTGGGCATGTGGTAGGCCGTTACGTTGCCTTCGGTGTCTTTCAACTTCAGATTTTGCAGTTCTTTCAGTGTATAATCCGAGATTTTACCCTGCCCAATGCTAGTTCGGTTGAGCGTCGGATCGTGCATTAACACAATAGCGCTGTCTTTGGTGTAATGAGGGTCGATTTCCAGAATGGCATGTACCTGACTGAGCGTGTTCTCGAACGTAGCAAGGCAATTTTCCGGAAACCCTTTTCGGGCACCGCCCCGGTGAGCGCTCACAAACGGCAGACGATCAGGCGAATAGGCGAAGAAATCTTTCACCGTTTTTCCCTTATTTACCTGAATCGTGTTGAGTTTGGGCGCTACGTTAAAACCGCTCAACGTAATGCCACCTATCATGCTCAAAATCAGACAAATCCCTACAAGATGTTTTTTCAATACGTTCATAAGAAATGTAGTTAAGAATTTAGTAACCAGGATTTTGGGTGATTTTTGGATTCTGGGCGATAACGTCCTGCGGAATCGGCATCAGGTAATTCTTCGATGCTACGAATTTAATCCGGCGTACCTCTACTTTTTCAAAGACCAGTTTGCCCGCTTTCTCTTCAATTTTCATCCCGTACATGGGCTGGCTAAACACTTGCTCAGCCGTACGCCAACGTATCAGATCGAACAGGCGTTTCCCTTCGAAAGCCAGCTCGACCCGGCGCTCCCGACGGATTCGCTGCCGCATTTGCTCCTGGTTCAGCCCCGTTGGCAGATCAGGCAAACCGGCTCGTTTCCGAACCTTATTGACAGCCTCGTAAATCGTCGCATCAGGGCCACTGAGTTCGTTTTTAGCCTCGGCATAGTTTAACAGCACTTCGGCATATCGGAAGACGATGACGTTGGTTCCATCAAGATTGGTGGGGGTCGACAGGAACGTAGAGTCCTGTAATTTTTTCGTAAAATAGCCCGTACGGCCCGTATTGCCGGATTTCCCGACTACGTTGATCTGATTGGCATTATTGGCGATGCCCAGTCGGGTATAAACGGGCTTCCCTCGCCAGATTGAGCCGTCGTAAATGATCGACGCATAGAACCGTTTTGTGCGGTTCTTGTATGGATTCTGCGGGTCGTAGAGAGTCGATCCCTCGGCAGCCGTTTTTCCGTCAGCAAATTCGTACTCATCGACCAGATTCTGCGTTGGGTCTACTGCACCCCAGCCCGCACCGGAAGGCGCTTCGACCACCCCCCAAAACTGATTGATATTCCGTTGTTTCACAATCGGAGCAAACTGAATATCAAACAAAACCTCCTGATTATTCTCATTCTGCGAATAAAACAGACCGGCATAATCAGGGAATAAATCATACTGTTTCAACTGCATGATTTCGGTATGGGTCGCCAGAGCGTCGCCCCATTTGCTGGCGTACATTTCGAGTTCACCTTTCAGAGCCAGCGCTGCTCCTTTGGTGGCGCGGCCCAGATCTTTTTTATCTGCAATGCTAGTCGGTAGATTCGCAGCTGCCTCAGTGCATTCCTTCTGAATGAAGGTAACACATTCGGGGTAGGTGTTGCGAGGATATTGAATGTCTTCTCCACTATTTCGATCCAGCACTTTGGTGATCAGCGGCACTCCGCCGTATAAATCAATCAGCGATTTGTAGAAATACGCCCGTAAAAAACGCGCCTGTGCCACCAGAGATTTTTTCGTTGCATCATCAAACGTAGAGGCCGTAATCCGA
The DNA here is from genome assembly GCF_048594605.1 of Spirosoma sp. Taxonomy (GTDB): domain Bacteria; phylum Bacteroidota; class Bacteroidia; order Cytophagales; family Spirosomataceae; genus Spirosoma. Next base: position 18,674 of record NZ_JBMDWV010000359.1, on the reverse strand, counting down.
TTCATAAACAAATTACACTTTCGGATATTGGCGTACATTTTGGCCCAGTTCGGCTTGAAAATATCGTTGGAGGGGCCATATGAACCGGTATCGAATAAAGAAGCGGAAAGTGCCCCACCGAGCGGGCCATACGTAGCATTATCCGAGAAATTATCCAGCGGATCGACACTCAGTTCAGTAGGCAGGTTCTGATAAACAGCCGACCAGGGACCAGCGTTGAGGCTGTTGTAGATGTCGTTCAGAAACAAACCGGCAGTTTGCGGGCTGGCCCAGGTCGTTTCTTCGGTTAGCTGGTCGGTGGGTGATACGTCCAGTACTGCTTCTGAACAGCCCGTAAAGAACGTAGTGAACAGGATAAAAAAGAATATCTTTTTCATGGGTAAACTCGTGATCGTGAGTTGTTAAAATCCAATGTTAAGTCCAGCGGTAAGTACGCGCTGCTGGAAATAATAGCGCCCTTTAAGGTTACTGACTTCAGGATCGAAATTTTTGATCTTCGCCAGTGTCAGCAGGTTTTGGCCAGATGCGAAAATGCGTATCGTGCTGATTTTTGCTTTGTTGACGAATACTTTCGGCAGCGTATAGCCCACTTCGAGGGTTTTCAGCCGAACATAACTGGCATCGCGCAGCCAGAACGACGATATCTGGGAATTGTTGGTCGTTGGCGAAGGTGTCAGTCGCGGATTGGGCGCATCCCGATTGTCAGGCATCCAGTAATTTAAGTGGATATCCTGCACTTTGGCGCCGTTGAAGAACGGAAACGCAGCATCGTCGCCGAGGTAAAAACTTACCTTGGTAGCCCCCTGCCAGAGCATATTTATATCGAACCCTTTCCAGCTAATCGAGGGCGTCAGGCCGAAAATGACACTCGGAAACGCCGGATTTCCGATAACAACTTCATCATTCAGATCGATCTTACCATCGCCGTTCACGTCCTCGTATTTAATGTCGCCGGGCAGTAACGCACCAAATTGAGTTGGCGAACTTTTGATCTCTTCCGCCGACTGAAAATAACCGATAGCCCGGTAGCCAAACTGCGTATTCCAGGGTCTGCCGGTCCGGCGCCGGTTGGGGTTATCGTAGGTGGCCGGACTTTCGAACGTCTGGATTAGTTTGTTCTGCGTATAGGATAGATTAAATCCGACGTTGAGTCTCAGGTCCTTTCCTAATCGATGCGCGGTGGTCAGGTTGACGTCGACACCCTGATTTTTCATAATTCCCGCGTTTTCCTGCGAAATCCCGATGCCGTATTCGAGTGGTACAGACGCCGAAGGTGGCAAAAGCATATTGGACCGATTTTCCCAGAAATAATCCAGCTCGAAACCTAGTTTTCCGTGCCACAACGAGCCTTCCAGCCCGATGTCGGTTTTTAGCGCTGTTTCCCACGTAATGTTCCGGTTGGGTTCGCTACGTTCAAATACGCCCTGCACCTGATATGGGCTGGTTCCACCAAATACATAACTGTTATTCAGCCCGTATGAGCTCAGAAACTGGAACGGATTACCTGCCAGATTACCGGATTTACCGTAAGACGCCCGCACTTTCAGGTTATCGACCCAATTCGCGTTATTTCGGATAAACGGTTCTTCTGACAGCCGCCAACCAACCGAAACTGCCGGAAAAAACTCGAACTGCTTGCCCGGAGCGAAATAATAATGTCCATCATACCGCCCGCCTAATTCCAGCAGGTATTTATCAGCATAAGTATAGCCCACCCGATACACCAGACCCGTTTGCGCATTGCTCGACGAACTACCAGTGTTATCGAAGGTCGTTTTGTCGGTACTCCCCAATGAAAGTTCGTCCATTGGTACAGCGTAGCTCAGCCGCGAGGCCGCAAAGGCTAGTGAAGAACCAGTCCGTTTTTCAAGCACACCAAGCGCATCAATGGCGTGTTTGCCAAAATTTCGGGTATACGTAATGTAGCCTTGTAAGGTCTGAATCTGCCGCTGCTCATAGCTCTCCGATAGTGTTGGCGTAGTAGGGCCGCCTTTCACCGGAACAAATTCCTCCTTGGCGTTCAGCGAGTAATACGTAATAGGTAACGTCCAGCGCTTGTTAAAATCGTTGAATCGGTCGTAGGCGAATACCCCTTTCAACGCCAGCCCGGGAATGAATGGGATCTGCTGGCGAACCGTGATCTGCGAGTACAGGATATCACTGTTCGTTCGGTTATAGCCGCTTTCGTAAATCATCGGTAACGTATTGGTACCCGGCAATCCGTTGGCATAACGTAGCGGCAGAATGGGTGGATTTTTCGTTACGTCGGTAAAAATGGACGTACCGTTAAAGCCAGCCGGTTCGGTATTTTTCTGAAGCGTTCCTTTGATATCCAGCGATACGGTGGTCGTCGTAGTTGCATCAGCGTCGACATTAACAGCCAGATTGTACCGATTCATGTTGATATTCTGAACTACGCCTTCCTGATACATATATCCCAGCGATGTAAAAAATCGCACCTTCTGGGAGCCGCCCGACAGCGAGAGGTTATGATTGGTGATGGGTGCGTTGAAACTCAGCACTTCCCGGACCCAATCGGTATTGGGGTAATGGTTGGGATCGCTGCCATCATTAAACTTCTGAAGCTGTACATCAGTATAGGTCGGCGCTACGCCCACGTTTTTATTGGCCTCGTTCAGCAGTTTCGCATAACCATACGAATCCAGATAATTCGGGTACTGAGTTGGGCGCTGCGTACCCACCCAGCCATTGTATGTCAGAGACATAGCTCCCTCTTTCCCGCGTTTGGTCGTCACCAAAATAACCCCGTTAGCTCCGGCCAATCCGTAGGGAGCTACGGCTGCTGCATCTTTCAGAACGGTAATGGTTTCAATCTCCTGACTATTCAGCTGGCTCAGACTCCGTTGAATACCATCTACCACCACCAGCGGGTTCGAGTTACCGATCGTACCGATACCCCGAATTTTAATATCGTCGCCATCTTTACCCGGCTCACCGCTCGACTGTTTCGACGTAACACCGGCAATACGTCCCGAAAGTCCGTTGCTCACATTGGCAACGGGTGACTTTACCAATTGGCTTCCCTCCAACGTAGAAACCGCAGCCGTAACCGATGTTTTTTTCTTGGTACCGTAACCAACTACGACCACTTCACTCAGGGCTTTTACGTCTGGTTTAAGCGCAATGGCCACCTGTGTCTGATTTCCAATCGTTACTTCCTGCGATTCATAACCCACAAAGCTGAATACCAGTGTCTGGTCGGTGTCGTCGGTACGTAGCGTATAGTGTCCCGTTACGTCCGTAGTCGTTCCTTTCGATGTACCTTTTACAATAACCGTTGCCCCCGGAATAGGCTGTTTATTTTCAGAATCGGTAACCTGACCGGTAATGGTACGTACCGCCAGATCTTCGATTATTTTAGGTTTAGTCAGTGGCTCAATCTGTCCACTCGACGGGGCTTTGTCCAGCAAAATCTGCTTGCCTGTCACTTCATACACAACATGAAGCGGCTTCAGCAATATGGTCAATACGTCGGCTAACGGCTGGTTTGTTACGTTCATCGACACACGTTGCGTGGCCGGAATGACCTGCGGACTGTACATAAATCGGACGTCGGCCTGCTTTTCGAGCTGACGTAGCACCACTTTCATTTCCTGATCGCTGGCCTGAACCGATACTTTCCGATTCAGTAGTTCCTGAGCAGTCGCCTTCTCCGCATACGACATGCTGGCTACCAGCGCAATAAATACGATTTGTAGGAAACCAACCCGCATAATTTGGTAGATGAGAGGGTGTCGGGGTATTCTTTTTTTCATACTTTTGACTGTTTGGTTAGTTCACAACTGGCAAAACAATCCCGCCATCTCCACCCGGAGATGTTGTCGTTAGAGCGGGCACTTTCCGAGTCGGTGATGCTGGTACCATCATCGGCTCTTTTTCTTACTTACATCCCTTACTATAAATAACTATCTGCGTATCAATCACTTCGTAAGACGCGTGAATAGAATTGCAGAGTAATTTCAACGTATCGAAAAGCGGTTCATCGCCCAGCGTTGCCGTTATTTGACAATGCTTCAACACGTCTTCGTCATAGACGATCTGAATCCCGTAAACTTTTCCCAAATCGCCAAAAATCTGGCTGGCGGGAGCTTCCGAATAGCTTAGCTCGTGATTGTTAGCGGGTTTCTGAAGCTGCACGGGTTTTTCCACAATCGACTTGGTCAGGCGGTTTGTTTCGTCAAGCAAAACCGCCTGCTGGTTTGGCAGCAACACAACTCCTTCTGGTTTTTTATCCGCCTGCTCCAAATCATCCGTTTTAAAAACAGACACTTTCCCCCTCCTGACAACTACGCGGCTTTCTGCATGACCAGAATTTGTTTTAACCCAGAAACTGGTTCCTAACACCCTCGTTACCAGCTTGTCTGTCACCACCAGAAAAGGTTTGGCCGGATTTCGGGTTATTTCAAAAAAAGCGTCTCCTTTCAGGTACGTCCGGCGTTCGTTACCGTTAAACTTGCCCGGATACGATAAGCTGGCTGCTGGCGACAACGTAACATAGCTTCCGTCGGGCAATAGCAACCGCTTAGCCTGCTGGCTATCATTGATTTGTGTCAGCAACTCACCGGCCGGGGCCGACGTAGCAGCAACGGACGTAGCATTTTTTGTTGATGTTTGAGAATAGAAAAAGAAGTAGCTACCCAGCCCCGTCAGCAACAACACGGCGACCGCTGCCCAACCCCACTGCCGCTGCGGCAACGTCCGAACAACGTAGCGAGGCTCCTGTTGTAGTCGAGCGAACGTAGCATCGACGGCTTCTGCAATATCGGCTTTTGAAACTGATCGGTGGGGCATTTCCAGCGCCCGCAGCAGCGCTCTTGCCTGATCAACAATTGGTTGCTTATCGGGATTCAGCCGGAGCCAGTCATTCCAGAACGATTCTGTAGCCTGGGTTGGGTTCATGACCCATTCCCTGAACCAGTCGTCTTTCAGGAATTCGTCAAGGGTATATAATTCGTAATTGAACATCCCGGAGCGGTGCTTTTATTCAGAGATGCAGCGACCGGAAACGAAATACCCTTTTTTTGAAAAAATTTCTGCGAAAGTTAATATTTAGATAATATACGAGCTCAGTAATCCTATGAGCGTCAGGCTCAAATCGAACGGAATGACCTGCCGAAGTGTCTGAAGCGCCTTCTGTAACAGATTGGAAACCGACTGCTGGGTAATGCCCATCACCTCCGCAATTTCGTCGCGGCTCAGATTTTGATAGTATTTGAGGTAAACAATTTCCCGTTGGCGACGCGGTAATTCGTTGAGGTAATGAGCCACTTGCTGCGCCTGCCGAACGATACTTTCCCGTTCAATCAGGATCAGATCGGGCGAGGATTCGAATTGAAACGACTCGTTCTCCAGAGCGGAGTCCGATACGATTGAAAAAATTGATTTATTGAGTTGTCGAAATAATCGCCGACGTAGCGACGTAAGCAGATAGGCCTTTACAGAATTTGGCTGGACGAGCTGATGGCGGTGATACCAGAGGTCAATAAAAAGCTCCTGAATACAGTCTTTAACAACCTCCCGATCTTTCGTGTATTTGCTGCCATAGTTCGTCAACGTAGCATAAAAACGCTCCATGAGCTTACGCAGGGCCGTTTCGTCGTCGGCCATAAAGGCTTTCCACTGCTGAGCTTCTTCAGAAGCGGACACGTTAGAAAGTTGGTTTACCAACATACTGCATTCCGATTACGAATGCATAGTTAGCTAATCTTCAGCACAAAAACAGTGAGAAGCCAAAAGGTAAAATAAACTTAAACTGACGGCAGGATTTCATATCGCACAGCGATGTATTCCTATAAAAACCCCGCTACGTTTACCGATTCAGCGATTGCTTCGGTCAATGTAGCGGGGTTTTTAGGTATTCGCCTAGAAACGTAATACGTTAGACCACTGCCTGTTCCTCTTCTAAATACATCAGAACTCCCTGCATAGTGGTTAATTTAGCGTAGTCTTCGTCGGGAATGCGAATACCAAATGCTTTCTCCAGTTGCATGATTAAATCAACAGTATCAAGACTATCCAGCCCCAGGTCGCGCGAAAAATGGGTGTGTTCAGTAATGGCCGATTCGGCGATACCAAACTGTTTCAGAATCTCAATAATTCGCTGTTTCATACCGCAATCTTTCGTTTAGTTTAACCTGCTACCTGCTTATAGAATTGATTTTGAACGCATTTTAGTATATATGACTCTGATTTTTTATGAATCTTTTAGCTTATTACAATGCTTCGCCTACTAAACGCTTTAGCTCTAACTGGTTGAGTAGCAGTTGATATTGAAAGTTTAGTCGTCCTAACTCGGCCTCTTCTACGCCTGTTTCGGCACTTTGAAGTTCAACATTTGTAATGACTCCGTTACGTAAGCGGGCGTTGGCAATGTCGAGGGCTTTACGAGCCTGTAGCACCTGCGTTTCCAGATTGGCTAATCGGGTCTGATTGCTACGTATGTCAGCATTAAGTTGAGCTATACTCTGACGTAGTTGCGCATTAGCGTTCTCAACAGCGTAACGGCTGGCATTTAAGTTTAGCTGAGCCGCCTGGTTTTGCAGTTTATAGCGCTTCCCGGAATAAATCGGAGCTACGATACTTACACCAGCCAACATGTTCGCCCGAAGCTCTTCAACATTTAATGGATAGCCATTTTTATAACCGGCATTACCACTGAAGCTAATGTTTGGTTGCCCAGCCCGTTGATTGACCAGAATATCCGTTTCGGCGGCTTTTACCCGGTCCTGTGCCAACTGAATATCTTTGTTGCCCACTGCTGCGGCCTGAAACTGACCATTCATATCAAACAATTGCATAGGGGCATATTGAGCACCCAACTGAAATTGCTGAATCGCCTGACCGGTAACGGGTTGGGCATTTCCTGTCAGATACGTTAAAACTGCCAGCTGGCGATCCAGTTGATTTTGCAGTTCAATTTTTCGGTTAACAGCTATTTTCACACGCACTTCCTGCGACAATACGTCGTATTGCAGCGCATCGCCATTCTGTAGCCGCGTCGCGAGCAATCTGACGTTGGCGCCAGCTGTTTTAATGACAGAATCCTGTACAATTATGGCCTGCTGGACAAACCCAATTCCGTAGTAGGCAGCTGCCACCTGATAGCCTAGGTTCTGCTGTGTCAGTTCGTAAGTCCGTCGTAAAACCTGTACATTATCGGCGGCTTGCCGGACAGCCGCGTCAGTCCGACCAAAATCATAGATGGTTTGCCCGACCGATACGTTTGCATTGATGCTGTTATTCGGTGCTAATTTCAGAACGGCATCCTGCCCATTGATTGGAAACGTAACACTCGGGACCGGAGTTATGTACGCATAAGACCCGTTAAGCGCTACGTTAGGGCGCATAGCCGTGCGAGCAATATCGATGCGAACTTCTCCCGCCTGAAGTTGCTGCTGTTGCTGCTTGAGCACCGGATAGTTGGTGTTTGCCTGTTGAATTAAATTTCGTAATTCATCCGGTATCTGCACTGACTGATTCTGCGCCTGAGCCGCCCCAATCGCCAGTATGGTGGATATAATCAGGAGTTTTGTTTTCATGATCTTATGGGCACTTTCGGGAAATAGATAGATGCTCTTTTGAGTCGCTGAACTTTCCGAAGGTGAGTTATAACTGAAATTAATGGGCTGCGTCGGCAACAGCTTTGGCCGTGGCGGCATCCATCTTTTTATTTTTTAGCAGAAACAGTAACGGAAACGAGACGACGAAAAACAACCCGGCCAGCTTGAACGTATCCAGATACGATATCATGAGCGCCTGTTTGGTTATGATCAGGTCGAGGTTTTTATAAGCGCCTGATACGGCGTCAATTGCATTGATTCCTTTCGCCACTAACCCTTGTGTGAGCGCGTTGAGTCGCTCGGTTAAGGCGGGGCTGCCCGGTTGCAGATTCGATACCAGATCGCTCCGATGAACGGCGGTACGTTGGGTTACGTAGGTGTTTGTGATCGCTACTCCGAAGGCTCCGCCGATTTGCCGCATCATATTCACAATAGCAATTCCTGTAGGCAACTGACGAGGCTCCAGCGTTGCAACCGACTGATTAATAAGCGGTACGTTTACGAATGCCAGGCCAATTCCTCTGATGATGAGGGCAAAAATGAAATAGCTATCCGGTGTGTCCATCGTATAGGTCGACATGATGAAACAGAAGCTCGAAAAAGCAACGTACCCAACTCCTACAAGTACTCTTGGTGAGACGTTTTTAGCCAGCAGACGACCTACCAGCGCAAACATGGGCAGCGTTACTAAGCCACCCGGAATCAGAAGTTTACCGGTTTGCGTAGCGGTTAAACCAACAATACGTTGGGCAAACAGTGGGTAAAGCAGGACGGATGTAAACAGGCCGTAGCCAATCACTACCATTAGAATCGATCCGATCGACAGATTCCGGTTTTTCAGGGTTCGCAGATCGACTACGGGGTCTTTCGTGCCGCGTAGCTCCCACCAGACGAAAGCAGGCAACGTAATGACGGCTATAATCGTGAGCCATCGGATGGCGCTATCGTCGAACCAGTCATCAGCCTCACCCCGCTCCAGTACGTATTGTAAAGCGCCAATGCCCAGTGCCAGAAAGAGAATACCTAACTGATCAATATGAATGGCCTTTCGGTTGATGTTGATCTCGTCTTCTTTCTTTTCGATAAACGCGACGCTAAGCAAAACGGCGATGATACCAATCGGAACGTTGATATAAAACATCCAGCTCCAGTGATAATTATCGATAATATAACCACCCAGCGTTGGACCCAGCGTCGGACCGAGTACAATACCCATCCCGAAAAGAGCCGAGGCCGTTGCCCGTTGCGACGGCGGAAACGCATCGTACATCAAACCCTGCGAGGTTGATAACAAAGCTCCTCCACCCACGCCCTGCAAGAATCGGAAGAAAACGAGCGTCCATAAATCTCCCGCAAATCCGCATCCGTAGGAAGCCAGCGTAAATAAAATAATGGAGCCGATGTAGTAATTTTTACGACCAAAATACCGCTGCAGAAAGCTCGTCATCGGAATGATGATCACGTTGGCAATGGCATACGAAGTCACTACCCACGATACGTCTTCGATTGTTGCGCCAAGGTTTCCGGCGATATCATTTAACCCAACATTGACAATGGACGTATCAATCAGTTCCATGATGGCCGCCGAGACCGCTGTGATAACGACGACCCAACGTCCCAATCCACTTTGTTGTGACATAATAAAAGGGGGCAAAGAGGAAGAAAAGGACGCAGGAATACATGTCTGGCAAACGACTTTTCCTTTTCGCCCTCTCCTCTTTTTTTAGTTTTCTACCCGAACGTCAGCTTCCACACTCAAGCCAGCCCGCAGTTGATTTTTGTATTTTTCCGGGTTAAGAATTTCGATCTTAACCGGCACACGTTGGGTAACTTTGACGAAGTTTCCCGATGCATTGTCTGGCGGCAGGAGCGCAAATCGGGCGCCAGTTGCTTCTGAAAGCGATGCGATGCGACCTTTTACGTCCAGGTCAGGATAGGCGTCGAGTTTAATCTCAACAGGCTGACCAACCTGCATTTTTTCCAGCTGGGTTTCTTTAAAGTTGGCAACTACCCAGAACGTAGAATCTGCCGCAATCGTGAACAATGTTTGACCGGGTTGGACGTACTGACCTGGTACTACGTTCTTGCGCCCGATTTTACCCGCAATTGGTGCTGTGATATGGGCATAACCGACTTTCAGCTTCGCATTCTGAATAGCGGCCTCTTTCACTTTTATCAGCGCTTCAATTTTCTGAATGTTAGCTTTTGCTTTCGCAATGCCAGCCTGAGCAACACTTTCCGACGTTTTTGCCAGGTTGATTTGCTCTACGTTTGCCGAGTATTGACGGCTTTGCACCTCTACGTTATTCTCAGAATCTTCAAGCTGTTTTCTGGTCAGCGATTGTTCTTTATACAAGTTCTGGTCCCGCTGTAAATCCCGCTGAGCTTTGTCTCGTCGAGCAGCCTGAACCTGTGCGTTTGACGTAGCAACCCGAGCATTCTGGGCTACGTTACGTGAGTTGGCCTGTGCGTTCTGAAGGTCAGCCCGAGCGTTAGCAAGGTCGGCCAGAGATTGCTGATAATCGGCTTCAGCCTGAGCCAGTGCTACGTCATATTCCTGTGGATCAATGGTTACCAGCGGTTGTCCCTGCTTTACATCTGCATAGTCAGCTACGTTCACCGATGTTACGTATCCCGCTACGCGAGCCAGCACTGGAGCGGCATTCCCTTCAATTTGGGCGTTGTCGGTCGATTCGTACAGTTGTCCATGATGATAGGCCTGATAGCCGAAATAGCCACCTACCAGGAGAACCAGGCCAATTATAATGCGAGGCAGATAGGTACGTATCGTACTTGTCTCTTCGTTTGTTGCTACTTCTGTAGTTGTTGTCGTTGCCATTGTATGTATTCAGATTCAGTCGGTTCCGATTTCTGTGTATGAATAAGCTATCTGTCGTTTGTACCGGCGGACCGGCTTTTTGATCTTGCGCAACAAAAGTAAACCAGGTTGACTATAAAGTCAAACAAGTTGACTATATTTGTACAATTATTTGCCGGAAATTGTTTCGGATCTTTTTATTTTGCCTGCATGAACGTGGAAACAGATAAAAATTCCTTTGATTTTAACCAATTTCGTTTGATACGGGAGCGATCGGTGGGGCGTCTTTTCTGGCGGCTTAAACGGTTTACGTCTAATTATATTGAACCACGCTTGCATGCACTTGGGTACACCGATTTCAAAATGAGTTATCTGATGTTTCTGTCGAACATTGAGGAAAACGGAACAACCAATAATGAATTAGCAAAGCGGGCGTGCGTAACTAAGCAGATGATGAGTAAGATTGTGGGTCTGCTGGAGGAGGAAGGCTACATCTATACCCGGAAAAACCCGAATGATTCGCGGTCAAGTATCATTTTTCTGAATGATCGGGGTAAAAAATTATTTGTAAGCCTTGAGCGATGTATGCAGGAGGCTCGTAATAAATTCGATACAATAGTTGGTCATGATCGTATGGAACAGGTGATCGAGACAATGGCCAAATTGGTAAACGAACTGGAGAAAGGCGAACAATAAGTGGTTAGATAGGGTATTTATGATAGAGCTGACCGAAAGAAATCCCTTTTACCTTTCATCCCATGTTCTCGTCTGTTAATCCATATACCCAGGAAAAACTGAAAACGTATCGCGCCGATAGCCAGACGATCGTTGAGCGTAAGTTAAAACAAGCCGACCGGGCCTTTGCCGACTGGTCGGCTTTGTCTATTTCAGAACGTATCGGATATATCCGTAAGGTTGGCGAATACCTAATTGCCAATAAACAACGCTACGGTGAGCTAATGACTGCTGAAATGGGCAAGACCCTAAAAGAAGCCATTGCCGAAGTGGAAAAGTGCGCGGTGACCTGCACATTTTACGCTGACCACGCCGAAGCGTTTCTGGCTGACCAGTTAATAGAATCGGATGCTAAAACCAGTTTTGTTACGTACCAGCCACTGGGAGCGGTTCTGGCTATTATGCCCTGGAATTTTCCGTTCTGGCAGGTAATGCGTTTTGCCATTCCTGGTTTAATTGCAGGTAATGTCGGCTTGCTTAAGCACGCATCGAATGTATTTGGGTGTGCGCTGGCTATCGAAGAAATATTTCAGAAAAGTGGGTTGCCAGAAGGTGTTTTCCAGGCACTTCTGGTCGATTCGTCGGCTGTTGAAGGTATTTTGAAAGATAAACGTGTGAAAGCTGTTACGTTAACGGGCAGTGGACCCGCTGGGGCATCCGTAGCATCCATTGCAGGAAGCCAGATTAAAAAATCAGTACTGGAATTGGGCGGATCGGATGCGCTGATTGTGCTGGCTGATGCCAATCTACAAAAAGCTGCTGAAGTCGCTGTGAAATCCCGAATGCAGAATGCTGGCCAGAGTTGTATTGCAGCTAAGCGGTTTATTGTAGAGAAGTCGGTCAAGAAGCAATTTACCGAATTGGTTTTACAACAGATTCAGCAAATTAAACAAGGTGATCCGATGGACGTAGCGACTACGATGGGACCAATGGCCCGGATCAGTCTGGCTGATGATATTGAACGGCAATGCCGCGAATCGGTTTCGAAAGGGGCAAAATTACTGTCGGGTGGGCAACGGGAGGGTTGCAACGTAGCGCCGATGTTGTTGGATAAGGTAAAACCGGGTATGGCGGCTTTCGACGAAGAAACATTTGGTCCACTGGCCGTTATCATCGAAGCCAAAGACGAAGCAGACGCTATTCGACTGGCCAACCAATCAGATTTTGGTCTGGGTTCGGCACTCTGGACACAGGATCTGGAAAAAGCGGATCGGCTGGTGCGTCAGATTCAGGCCGGCTCGGTATTTGTAAATGGACTTATGCGCTCCGATGCCCGTGTACCGTTTGGTGGTATCAAAACGTCCGGCTTTGGGCGTGAACTCTCGGAATTAGGCATTAAAGAGTTTGTGAATGCAAAAACGGTTTGGGTCGAGAAAGCATAAACTAGCTCAGACGTTTTTCCGCCTTCTTTTCTTTCCGGGCGTTTAGATAACCCTTAACGACGGTGAACGTAGTGACAGCTAGGAAGAAGATAATGATGTATTGAACGTAATCGACAATCCAGGGGAAGCGATCGCCAAAAAAGAAACCCCCGCCAACCAGTGTCAGTACCCAGATGGCTGCGCCCACTACGTTATAAATTGTGAAAAATTGGAACGGCATGTGAATGAGGCCAGCCAATAAGGGAGCAAATGTGCGCACGACCGGTAAAAATCGGGATATAATCAGGGCACTGTTGCCATATTTTACAAAAGCATCGCGGGTGTTATCAATATATTCCTGTTTAAAAAACAGCGAGTCTGGCCGGTTTTTAATCTTGGCGCCGAAGTAATACCCCGTCAAGTATCCGATTAGCGAACCCAGCACGGCGGCACCAAAAATACAGGTCAGCAATAACCAGAGTGGTACGTTCAGCAGTTTAGTTCCGGCAAAAACGCCCGAGAGAAATAGCAGATAATCGCCCGGTAGGAAAAAACCGAAGAAAAATCCGTTTTCGACGAAGACGATCAGCGTAATGACAATCAGCCCTCCGGTCCGAATAATTTCTTCGGAGTTAAGCAAATATCTGAAAAACTCAATGATCTGATCCATGATGAACGAGCAAACGAATGATTGAGTAACCAGCTGACGCACAACGCTACTACTTACTCAATGACTCATTCACAATTAAATATATTCCGCTAACTCAAGCCAACGGTCCGATTTTTCGGCAATGCTTTGGTCAATCTGCTCAATTTCGCGCGCCCAGCCAGTTAATTCTTCGTGATGCCCACCCGTATTAAGCAGACCCATGACTTCGACTTTTCGTTGCTCAAGCGCTTCAATTTCTTTTTCGAGGGTTTCATACTCCCGAATCTCCTTGAAAGACAGCTTCTTTTTCGCGCCGTTCGTAGTTCCGTTGGTTACTTGTGAAGAAACTACCGATGCGGACGTTTGGTTTTTGGTTGGCACCGACGCAAATTTATCATTTTGTGAAGGTGTTTTCGTCTGAGAATCACGCCACTCGCGATAATCGGTATAATTTCCCGGATAATCGCGGACTTTTCCACCGCCCTCCAATACAAAAACGTGTTCAACCAGCCGATCCATAAAGTAGCGGTCGTGCGTTACGATCAGTACGCAACCCGAAAAATTGAGCAGAAAATCTTCCAGTACATTCAGCGTCGTGATGTCGAGGTCGTTGGTTGGCTCATCCAGAATCAAAAAGTTAGGGTTCTGAACCAGCACCAGTAACAGCTGCAGCCGTCGTTTTTCACCTCCGCTCAATTTCGCTACGTAATCGTACTGTTTAGGCCGATCAAATAAAAAACGGCTCAGAAGCTGGGTCGCTGTAATCGTATCGCCATTGGCTAGTTTCATCACTTCCGCTACGTCCTGCACTACGTCGATCACACGTTGATTTTCGGGCAAATCAAGCTCAGTTTGCGTATAATACCCGAATTTTACCGTACCGCCCGTTGTGATTTTCCCCGAATCGGGCCGAAGCTGACCGGTAAGCATGTTCATGAGTGTTGTTTTGCCCATGCCGTTTTTGCCGATCAATCCTACGCGGTCGTGCCGCTTGAATGTGTACGTAAAATGATCGAGCAGCACCTTGTCGCCAAAGCGCTTGCTCAGATTTTCAACTTCCAGAATTTTACTGCCTAAGCGAGTCATGCGTAAGTTCAGGTCCAGTTCACCGTCGTTACGTTTGCCACCCGTTTTTTCTTTCAATTCTTCGAAAGCGTCGATCCGATATTGGGCTTTTGTTCCTCGCGCTTTAGGTTGCCGACGCATCCATTCCAGCTCGCGCCGAAACGTGTTCCGATCTTTAGCCAGTTCGGATGCTGCGGCCGTTTCGCGCTCGTCTTTCTTTTCCAGAAAATAAGCGTAGTTGCCTTTGTAGGTAAAAAGCTGTCCGTTGTCCAGCTCCGCAATCTGATTACAAACCCGATCCAGAAAGTACCGATCGTGAGACACCATCAACAACGTACCGTTATTGGTGTTCAGGTGGTTTTCGAGGTATTCGATGGCTTCCAGATCGAGATGGTTGGTCGGTTCATCCAGAATCAATAAATCGGGATTCTGAATCAACACTCTTGCCAAAGCCACTCGTTTACGCTGCCCACCCGACAATGAACTTACTGGCTGCGTTACGTCCTGAATGCCTAGTTCGCCCAACATCTGCCGAATTTGTGATTCATAATCCCAGGCTTCGAGCTTTTCCATATCGGCCATCGCGCGTTCGAGGGCAGCATGGTCATCATGAGCAAGGGCGTGTTCGTAGGCACGTACTGCATCGAGTTGTGCACTTTCGCCAGCCAGCACGACTTCCATAACTGTCAGCGCATTGTTCAGATCAGGTTGTTGATCGAGATAGCCAACCGTAATATCTTTTCGCTGGCTGACAATACCCGAATCGGGCGGCATTGCTCCAGCCAGAATGGAGAGCAATGTGGTTTTGCCAGAGCCGTTAGCCCCAACAATAGCCACCTTATCGCCCCGATTTAGGCCGAACGTAAGATTTTTGAATAAAATACGGTCGCCGTACGACTTCGTTAAATTTTCGGCAGAGAGATAATTCATAAATTTGAAAACCTGTAAGGCTTTGAAAGCTACAGGGTCGAAAGCGCAAAGGTACAACAAAGGAAAACGTTCGTACTTTTACTTGTCAATGAGTACGTATCCTTTTCTTAGTATAACCCAAAATGTCGCCTAAACATCTCCTGACTAGCTTACTATTGATAACCGGTTTGGTTGTAAGAACAAATGCTCAAACTACCACCGACTTTAAATCCTACACCCAGGTTGTTCCGGGCAGCAATCAGACCTATGCCATGGTGGCTATTCCGGGCGGTAAGTTTTTGATGGGTAGTCCGGCTACCGAAAAAGGGCATAAACCCGACGAAGGACCACAGCACAGCGTAACGATCGAACCGTTTTACATGGGCAAATACGAAGTGACGTGGGACCTCTACGACTTGTTCGCCTTCACGAATATGGAGAAGGAAATGGCCGCAAAATATACGGAAGCAGACGCTAACCTGTCGAAAACAGACGCCACTACGCGCCCCAGCCCGCCCTATGTGGATATGTCGTTCGGAATGGGCAGGGCAGGTTATCCGGCGATAAATATGACGCAGTATGCGGCCATCAAGTTCTGTGCCTGGCTATATGCAAAAACAGGTATATTTTATCGGTTACCCACTGAGGCTGAATGGGAATATGCCTGTCGGGCAAACACTACAACGCCCTATTCTTTTGGAGCTGATGTGAAAAAATTAGGCGAGTATGCCGTGTTTACAGGCAACAGCGATGGCGCTTATAAGAAAGTAGGTACTAAAAAGCCGAATCCGTTCGGCTTGTACGATATGCATGGCAACGTAGTGGAATGGACGCAGGATCAGTACGTCGAAGATTATTATAAGCAGGTCGCCAGTGGTAAAGTGAAAGAGCCGTATGCGCCTACAACAACTCTTTATCCAAACTCGACGCGCGGAGGATCGTGGGACGATGGTCCTGAAGTGTTACGTTCGGCCGCCCGAACGCCATCGGGACCAGCCTGGAAAATACTTGATCCCCAAAGCCCCAAATCCGACTGGTGGCTGACTTCCGCTTCATTTGTGGGCTTCCGCATTGTTCGTCCTGCCAAAGCGCCCAGCGAAGCGGATATTAAAGCATATTACGATATCAAACCGATTAAAGACTACTAAATAGTGATGAGTGATGAACGATGAGTGGTTATTTAATCTGCTCACTCATCGCTCATCGCTTATCACTCATTATGACGTTTCTCCTTCTTGGTGCAAATTTAGGTGATCGTGTAGCGACGCTACGTCGGGCAGTTCAGTTGGTTACAGAACGTATCGGCACCATCTTGCTGCAATCCTGTTTGTATGAAACAGCTCCCTGGGGCGTTACCGATCAACCAACTTTTCTGAATCAGGTTATAGCTGTCGAGACGGAACTGGAACCTGAAGCCGTACTCGCACAAACGCAGGCTATTGAGCAGGAATTGGGCCGGGTCAGGTTGGAGAAGTGGGGAGCACGGATAATCGACATCGATATTCTGTATTGCGATCAGCGGATTATACAAACCGCTACGTTAACGATTCCGCATCCTTACTTGCATCTCCGGCGCTTTACGTTAGTGCCTCTGGCTGAGATCGCGCCCGGGTTTATACATCCGATATTAGCGAAAACAACGCTTGACCTATTAGCTGATTGCCCCGACAAAAACGAGGTGGAAATTTTTAATTTATAAATAATATCGGCCCTGCGATGAAAACGCAGTACCTTTGCTGTCAGTTTGTTATCATTTTCTCAAAAACACCACCGATTATGTCTGCCACGCTTGACACCGTGAGTTTATTAGCCGACCGCATCAACGCGCTGGAGGAATCGTCCACGCTGGCGATGACCAAAAAAGCTCGTGAATTGGCTGCTCAGGGCCACAAAGTAATAAGCCTGAGCGTCGGAGAGCCGGATTTTAAAACCCCCCAACACATTTGCGAAGCTGCCAAGAAAGCCATCGACGACGGTTTTCATGGGTATTCGCCCGTTGCGGGCTATCCTGATCTTCGCAAAGCGATTGCTGATAAATTCAAGCGCGACAATAATATTGACTGGAAACCTGAAAATATCGTTGTCTCAACGGGCGCAAAACACTCGCTGGCTAATGTTATTCAGGTACTGATTAATCCTGGCGACGAGGTAGTTATTTTCTCGCCGTATTGGGTTAGCTATTCTGAAATGGTGAAACTGGCCGAAGGCAAAGCGGTTGTTGTTGATGGTAGTTTTGAAAACAATTTTAAAGTAACCCCCGAGCAGTTCGAAGCGGCCATTACGGATCGGACGAAGATTGTGATGTATGCATCGCCGAACAACCCAACCGGTTCGATTTACTCGGAAGCTGAACTTCGTGCGATTGCTGACGTAGTGGCTCGTCATGAGAACATTTATGTACTGGCCGACGAAATTTACGAATACATTAACTTCACTCCTGAAGGTCACTTTAGCATTGGCTCGATTCCGGAAATTGCCGAACGCGTAATTACGGTAAATGGCGTAGCAAAAGGCTTTGCTATGACGGGTTGGCGTATTGGGTATATCGGTGCAGCTAAATGGATTGCCGATGGCGTAGAGAAATTACAGGGACAGGTTACGTCGGGTACGAATTCGATTGCTCAGAAAGCAACGGTTGCTGCGCTGACAGGACCGTTGGAACCCTCTTTTGAAATGACGAAAGCGTATCACCGTCGTCGTGACTTAGTGGTGAAACTGCTGAAAGACGTACCGCATTTCCGCACGAACGTACCAGAAGGCGCTTTCTATGCTTTCCCCGACATCAGCTACTACTACGGTAAATCGGACGGTACGACAACAATCGAGAACTCGGACGACTTTGCTGGCTGGTTGTTAAATACGGCTCATGTAGCAACAGTAGCAGGTTCGGGCTTTGGTGCCCCAGACTGCCTACGTATTTCGACAGCTGCATCTGACGAATCGCTGACGGAAGCAATACAACGTATTAAGGATGCTGTAGCAACGTTGAAATAAAAATAGAAAACGGAAAAGGGACGTAGTGAACAGAAGGAATCGACTAATTTCCTTTTGTGCACTACGTCCCTTTTCCGTTTTCTATTTCCCACCGAAGGGCACCACCACCTTTACACTTACATTTCGGCCCATATTATAAACACCTTGCCGGCCAGTTGCTTCGTTGGTGCCGAAATACTTCAGGCGATTCTGATGACTCTGATACGCTACGTCAAATACGTTCTGAATTGTCAGGTAAAGCTGGAAGAGCGTCCGGCCATTTGCATTTACAACGTCACTTCCTGCTCCCAGATTAACGAGGGTGTAAGCTGGAGTTTCGGTTTCAGTACCATAGGCCAGGAGTGCTTCGTTCTGCCGCCAGTTGTGTTCTATTTCCAGTAATGCATACAGGTTTCGCCAGTGATTTCCCAACTCGGCTTTGGTCAGTTTAAATTGACCAATAATACGTGGCGGAGGCAGGAAAGGAAGGTGACGAGTTGAATCCGCGTTTGATGATAGATTCCGCGACCGTACCAGCGAATATGAACCTGTAAAATGAAACCAGCGCGCCGACCGTGGATTAA
>NZ_JBMDWV010000358.1:0-15855 GCF_048594605.1 Spirosoma sp. | reverse complement strand
CAGTGGATGCAACAGGGGGCGTACCGGTTGATACGTTGCCCGTTTCTTCATCTTTGATAAAGAAACTCAGGATTTTACGGCCAATCGATTTGTCTGGTTCTGGCATAGTTGTCTGTCGTTTTCGTGAAAGACGTAGCAATTTTACGAGGTTCTGTGCGATCCCACACCATGCGTTTAAGCCGAACGGTTGCGGGACTTGACAAAATGTTGTAGGACGGGCCGAACTATTTCAGCCACCGTTCCATCTTATCCCGAAACTTCTCCACTTTCGGTTCCGAGACGAGGTGAATGTACAAATTATACGGATTATGGCGATAATAGTCCTGATGGTACGTCTCAGCGGGGTAAAAGGCACTAAATGGAATAACCTGCGTAACAATCGGTGCTTTATGATGAGCCTGCTCCCGGCGAATAGCTAATTCGATCCGTGTTTTTTCAGCTGGTGTGCGGTAGAAGACCACCGAGCGATAATGCTTCCCGACATCTGGGCCTTGTCGATTGAGCTGCGTGGGATCATGACCAGCGAAAAATGCATCCAGCAGTACGTCGTAAGAGAGCACGTTCGGATCGTAATAAATCTGTACCGTTTCCGCATGGCCGGTCTGGTCTGTGCCGACCTGCTCATAAGTCGGGTATTCCAGATCGCCACCTGCATACCCGGAGATGGCCTCCCGAACGCCTTTCAGCGATTTCATTTCTTCCTGTACAGCCCAGAAACAACCACCCGCTACGGTTGCCACGGCTTCACCCGGACGTAATGCTGGTAGTTTAGCCGGATTAATATCTATAGTTGTATTGGTCGGTTTATCGGATGGCTGCTGATTACAACCAGTTGATAAGCCGATAAAAAAGCCCCAGAATAAGAATTGAAGAAACAATTTCATTGATGTACTGCTACGTTGAAATAACACAAAATCGCAGCAGTAGGTTATCGGACCTTTGCTTAACGTAACGAAGCTCATCCGCGTTACGTAGTATCTGGCTACCTTTGCCTACCAGACGATCATCGACCGACGACTTATGAGTTTAACTACGTTAGGGCTTGAATTACCTACTGACCCCCGCTGGGTGAACATCGCCGAAATGAACATTGGTGAGATCCTGATCGATCATGCCTACTGCGAGCAGAAAGCGGCTTCGTCCTGTATTTCGCTCATCGTACAGTATTCCGATAAGGAAGAATTGGTAGAAGTTCTGACGCCGGTTGTGGCCGAAGAGTGGGGGCATTTTCAGCGGGTCCTGAAAGAGCTTCGTAAACGCAATATTCCCCTCGGTCGGCAGCGAAAAGACGAATACGTCAATCAGCTACGTTCCCGGCTACGTCGTTCTATTGGCGATCAGAAAGAACAGTTGATGGACAATTTGCTGATGAATGCGCTGATTGAAGCCCGAAGCTGCGAACGGTTCAAACTGCTCTCCGAACATATTGCCGACGAAGGTTTGCAGAAATTCTACCGCGAACTCATGATTTCGGAAGCAGGTCATTACCGGAATTTCATCGAACTCGCCGAAACGTACCTACCCGCCGAGCGCGTTCGGGAACGGTGGAAGGAGTTTCTGGCCGTCGAAGCCGATATTATGGCCAATCTGGAAGTTCGTGGCGATCGGATGCATTGATGAATGCCTATTCTTTGCATTCGAGTAAAATTTATAACGCGTAAGCTTCATCAGAAGTCCGTTCATGTGATAATCTGAGCTGATACATCGTTTTCTGCTATTTTCGCCGTTATAGACAGACAACCCCTTCCTACATGCCTGAGAAGCCTACAGATCTACCTCCTTTCGCCCGCACCTGGACTCAGCTTTACGCTATTGTTGTTGGTAGCTTACTTGCTGAAATCGTGTTGTTTTATGTTCTAATGCGCTGGCTGTCATGAGTGTTCTGGATTGGAGCGTATTAGCACTGACCTTACTGGGTATTATTGTTTATGGCGTAGTCAGGAGCCGGGGAAGCCATAGCATGGACGATTATCTGCTGGCTGGTCAGTCGTTACCCTGGTATCACGTAGGACTCTCGGTAATGGCGACGCAAGCCAGCGCTATTACGTTTCTGTCGGCACCGGGGCAGGGTTTTGCCGATGGAATGCGGTTTGTGCAGTTTTACTTCGGCCTGCCACTGGCGATGGTTGTGCTGTCCGTTACGTTCGTACCGATTTTTCATAAGCTGAAGATTTTCACGGCTTATGAATTTCTCGAAAGCCGGTTTGATGTCCGGGTTCGAACGCTCACATCGGGTTTATTTCTGTTGCAGCGGGGCCTTTCAACGGGTCTATCAATTTATGCGCCAGCCATTATACTCTCCACTATTCTGGGCTGGAACATCTACTGGACCAACCTGTTAATGGGCGGAATTGTCCTAGTGTACACCGTTACGGGCGGTACTAGAGCGATCTCCTATACACATTTGCAGCAAATGGCAATTGTTACGTTCGCGATGGCTGTGGCTGGTTATCTGACGGTTAAAATGCTGCCCGAAAGCGTTGGTTTTGTGGATGCATTGCACGTAGCCGGGAAAGCTGGCCGCATGAATCTGATCGATCTTAACTTTGATCCGAACAGTCGATATAATTTGTGGTCGGGACTGATCGGCGGTTTTTTTCTTCAGCTCTCTTACTTCGGTACCGACCAGTCGCAGGTGGCCAGATATCTAACGGGCGAAAGCATCAGTCAGAGTCGTTTGGGGCTGCTCATGAATGGCCTTCTGAAAGTGCCAATGCAGTTTCTGATTTTATTAGTTGGTGTGCTGGTATTTGTGTTTTATCAGTTCAATCCCTCACCAACGTTCTTCAACAAGCAGGAAACCGAACGTCTAAAGCAAAGTCCGTATGCCCGCGAATATCAGCTTGCTGAAATAAAACACCAGAACCTAGTTACGCAGCGGCAACGCGCCGTCATTGACATGCAGGCGGCTTTAAAAACGAACGATGAAGCCGGTCAGGAAGCCGCAGGCACAATTCTTCGCGAAACGGACGACGCGCTGAAAGCTGTTAAAACGGACGTAACGAAGCTTATCCAGAAAAATAACCCGTCGGCGGATACCAACGACGTGAATTATGTATTTCTGCGCTTTGTCCTGGATTATTTACCACATGGACTGATTGGTCTGCTGATTGCGGTCATTTTCAGTGCATCGATGGGGTCAATTGCATCGGCTTATAATTCGTTGGCGTCTACGACGGTGATCGACGTTTATAAGCGGCTCATTCGGCGGGAGGGAAGCGATCAGCACTACCTGGATGTATCTCGCTGGGCCACAATTGGATGGGGTATTTTCTGCATCATCGTCGCGCAGTTTGCTACGCAGCTGGGAAGCATGATTGAGGCCGTTAATATCCTGGGGTCACTCTTTTACGGTGTTATTCTGGGCGTTTTCGTCGTCGCATTTTACGTCAGGTCGATTGGTGGACGTGCTACGTTCTGGGCCGCTATTGTTTCCGAAGTTCTGGTTGTTGCAAGCTGGTATTGGGAACTGACCGCCTTTCTGTGGCTGAACGTAATTGGATGCCTGCTCGTCGTTGGAATCGCCTGGGTATTGCAGCGAGCGGTGTATCGTTAAGGAATGTCTTCGGGGAACGTAGCAATAAGACTGGAAAACGGAATGAAGAGCGATTTCGCTACGTTGTTTGCCGCTAATAATCTTACGTTATCGAAACAAGCCGGGAATATCCACTAACCAGGCAATAAGAAGAGTTAACAAAAACAGTGCGCTCATGAACAGGACCAGCCAATCAGGTTTTCGGGGTTTTTCGTCGAATGGGTTTGGTGGTTTATTCTGATCATTACCGCGCCTGAAACGTATTGGTGGTAGAAAAGGAGAATACAGATGAAGATGTGTAGCGCAAGTCATACCGGTAGAATTTTCCTGATAATTCTCTGAATATCTTCATCAAAGTTGACCTTTGGGAATTAGTATCCACTGAAAAACTCCTTAGAATCTGCTTAGAGTGATATAATCAATGCGGTAGTTCGATACTGAACAGAGTAGATTGGCCTTGTTCAGAGCTAACCGAGATACGTCCTTTATGCAATCGGACAATACGTTCTACCAGCGATAAGCCTATCCCATATCCGCGTACATCAGCCGTCTGGCGGCTTCGATAAAACGGCTCAAAAATGTAAGGTAGTTCGTCGGCCTGAATAGGCTGTCCCTGGTTCTGAACACTAATTTTCAGAGTGTGCTGCTCAAAATAGACTTGAATCAATGCGCGGCCATCATTAGAAAACTTGCAGGCATTCTCGGTTAAGTTTTTAAGGGCTGTCTTCAACAATGCCTTGTTTCCACGAATAGATGCCTGATCGGGATCGTCGGGTAGGGGGCCGAATTTAATCGTTACCTTATAGCGCGGACTGAGGGCATTCACCTCGTCCTGGATATCCCACACAAGCTCATCCATACGTACCACCTGCGTTAACAATTCTTCTGCATTGTCCTGATTCAGCTGCGAGAGCTGCAGCAATTCATGGGTTAAGCTCGAAAGGTCCCGAATGTCTTCCAGTACCGAATGAATGGTTTGCTTATAGGTCTCCGGATCGCGCTGTTTTAACAGGCTAACCTCTAACTGTGAGCTGATCTGGGTAAGCGGATTTTTTAGTTCATGCGATACGTTGGCGACAAACATTCGCTGTAATTGAAATGATTCCGTGATACGGTCCAGCAAACGATTGATGGTGACCGACAATCGGCGTATTTCGTCATCGTCGCGATCTATCGGTAAACGCTCGGCCTGATTATGGGGAAAAATACGACTGACAGTCTGGTCAATCTGTTGCATTGGGCGCAGGGCGTCGCCAGCAAAAAGCCAGCCAGAGAAAGCCGTAATGCTGGCAATCAGGCAGTACAAGCCAATCAATGACCATAGAAGACTCCGTAAGAATTGATTTCCGTAGGTATTAATTGCACTTGCCATAACAACGTACTGTCCGGAAGTGGTTGTGAATCGAATGCCTGAAAAGGAATACCCATCCAGCTGAAAATCTTTCCTGTTGTTCTGTCGAATCTTGGCCAAAACGGATTTAGGAGCCGTTATTGGAATGTCTTCCTGCGAAACAAAAATGACGGAGTCGCGGCCGTCGAATATGGTAATTTTCTGATTAGGCAATTGATCTTTACGTAGCTGCCCCAGTTGTCGTATAAGTTGAGCATCCAGCCGATACCGGATCAACATATTCCCTGCTGTGTTGGCTTTACGTTCGAGACGACGGTAAAAATCAGACGAGGTAAAGTACCAGCAAAAGGCGTAAATGCTCACAAAAGCCAGAAGTAAAATACTGGAAACCAGGGCCGTGAAACGTATCGTCAGACGGTTGCGGATGGTCATGTTTTTGAAAGGCATTTCACTTTTTATGTATCCGTCTTACCTTACTCTTCTTTGAGGATGTACCCCATGCCAAAGTGCGTGTGAATCAGCTTTTTAGGGAAACCTCTGTCCATTTTTTTGCGCAGATAATTAATATAAACTTCCACTACGTTGGTGCCCGTATCGAAATTCTGATCCCATACGTGTTCGGCAATGGCGGGTTTTGACAGGACACGGCCCTGATTCCGCATCAGGAATTCCAGCAGGGCAAACTCACGAGCGGTCAGATCGATTGGCTGCCCGTCGCGTGTAACGGTTTTTGCGTCCAGATTCATTTCAACCCCACCGTAACGTAGCGCCTGGTAGGTCATGGCTACCTGTGTGCTACGTTTCGTCAGGGATCGTACTCGGGCCAGCAGTTCAGAAAAATGGAATGGTTTTGTCAGATACTGATCAGCACCCGAGTCGAAGCCAGAAATTTTATCGTCCACTTCGCCCATCGCGGTTAGTAACAAGATAGGCGTTGTTAACCCCTCCGAACGTAGTTGCCGACAAAGTTCGAATCCATTTAAGCCTGGTAATATAACATCGGAGATGATGGCCGCGTAGTTATTTTTAAGCGCTAACCGTTTGGCAATCAGCCCATCGTAGGCAATATCGACTTCGAACTGACTTTCTTCCAGCCCTTGTTGAATAGCCTGCAATGTTTTGAATTCGTCTTCGACAACCAGGAGTTTCATAATAAGGGCTTGCGTAAGCAAAATAAAACGAGTGAATCAATTAGATAACCCTTTAAACGGATTCTGGTTATCCAGCGCCGGAAGCAGGTTGATTTTCAGGGTCTAATGAAATTCTAAGGTTTATCTAAGCCCATCCTTATAGCCCGGCCTGTACTTTACCGGAAATGAGCATGTTGTAAATGCTTGTCTTATCAACAGATCCAGGTCGAGGCAATTATTATCCGCTGACGTACCACGATCACAAACCGGCAAATACATGGCTGTTTTCTTCATCGCTGCCCTTTTAGTCAGTGCGGTAGCCGTTATGAGCTATTTGACCCATGCCTGGTTCGGATGCCAGTCGTCAAACATGGGTCAAATGCCGCCCTATTACCGAAAACTAATGGATCGTTTTGAAAGAGAACGAGAGACTGAATCGCTCAAGGCTTCATCCAAAACACCTGACAACGCTTATCCTGACGAAACCGTCAAATGAGATCAAGCATCGTAACAGAACGCTACGTTTTTGCCGGGCAGGATCAGACCGAAACCATTGTTTCGTCAAGACACTCCAACAGCCTTTCAACATCGCTTTGACGAGCAAGTCTGTACCGCGCAAACGATACACCAGAACCGACTTTCAGGGTATAAGCCCAGTTGGGTAATTGCCGAAACATGTCTTCGTCAGTTGTGTCATCGCCAATGCTGACAATAAAATCATAAGCCGTTTGCTCATATAACTTCTGGGCGATAGTACCTTTACTATGTTGTGCCGCTTTTACTTCTACAACTTTATTCCCCTGAATAACCGTCAGCTTGGTGGAGGTTGGTGTGCTACGTAAGCGCGTGGCTAATTCAACCGCTTTCCCTTCGATGTCGTCGGTCTGAACCATGCGGTAATGCCAGGCAATTGCCGTTTCTTTTTCTTCGATAAACGAGCCGCTATGCGCATCACTGTATTCGCGCATAGTGGCTCGGATAGACTCAAGCCAGTCCTGATCGGATAGGTCGAGCTGTTGCCAGGTTTGATTCGCTCTCTTTATGAAGGCGCCGTGTTCGGCAACCAGGGTAACGGGAAGCCCCCGGAAGGTGTTTTCCAGAAACGATCGGTTTCGTCCGCTTATAATGACCAGGTCGCTCTGTTCGGCTAATCGGTGTAAGACTGGTCGCATTGTTTCGGATAAGTGCGCTTTGGCCGGGTCACTGACAATTGGAGCAAGTGTGCCGTCAAAATCAATCAGCAGCAACCGACGATTCGCCTGTTGATACGCTTCCAGAAAATCCGGCACGGGCATGTTGGTTTCCAGAATTGGGTTTTCCATCGTTTGGGTAAAAGCCGCCAGAAAATCACTGCTCCACCGAAATACGTTGTGGTTCTGAATGTGCTGACGCATTGGTTTCATGCGTTGGGCCTGCTCCTCAGGCTGCATTTCCAGAGCTTGTCTGATGGCCGATGCTACTTCCTGGGTGTCGGTTGGGTTGATAATCAGCGCATCGGGTAACTCCTGAGCGGCTCCCGCCAGTTCGCTTAGAATTAATACCCCCTGATTGTCGTGACGGCTGGCTACAAACTCTTTACAAACCAGGTTCATGCCATCGCGAATAGGCGTAATGAGTGCTACGTCGCAGCCGGTATACAAAGCTAACAGCTCGGTAAATGTTAACGACATATAGGAATAAACAACTGGGTGCCAACCAATTGTACCAAATAAACCGTTGATACGTCCTACCGTTTCTTCAATTTCCCGTTTGATCTCCTGATAATGCCCGATTTTGTCTCTTGAGGGCACCACCGTCATAACAAACGTTACTTTGTCGTGCCATTCGGGATGCTGGGTCAGAAAACGTTCATA
The DNA here is from genome assembly GCF_048594605.1 of Spirosoma sp. Lineage (GTDB taxonomy): Bacteria > Bacteroidota > Bacteroidia > Cytophagales > Spirosomataceae > Spirosoma. Next base: position 7,986 of record NZ_JBMDWV010000358.1, on the reverse strand, counting down.
TCCCTGGAGCCGATACGTAATGCCTTTGGCGTAATCGAGCCGGTCAACCGAAAAAATAATTTTGTCCTGATGCAGTAGACGCTGATACTCTTCCCGGGTATTTATAACAGCCTGACTCTGACTGGTCTCGTCAAACTTCGTGAAATCAATGCTGATCGGGAAATTACCGACTAACACCGATCGATTGTCCAATATAACCCGTCCATTGATAACCGGTAGGCTCAGTACTTCCGAGACATTACGGAAAAAATGCTGTACGTAGTCGCTTGTGTGAAAGCCAACAATATCGGCGCCCAGAATTCCCGTAAGAAGGGCCTGCCGCCAAGCACGGGGCAAAAGCTTAATGATTTCGTAAGTAGGAAAGGGAATGTGAAAAAAGTAGCCGATACTGGCGTCCGGAACCGCCTGCCGAATCATATCAGGCAGGAGCATCAACTGCGAATCATGAATCCAGATCAGATCGCCAGGTTCGATAATCGAGGCTACTTCTTGCAGAAAACGCGTATTGACCTGTTGATAAGCCTCAAAATAATTATCCTGAAACGAAGCGTACGAAGGAAAATAGTGAAACAGGGGCCAGATCAAGTCATTACAGAAACCTTCGTAGAAAGCCTGGTGTACATCGTCGTCGACAAAGACCGGATGGGCCACGAAATTCTCATTTTCAAAAACAGACTGGTGAATATCTTTCAGGCTGTTATCGCAGTGGCCTACCCAATGTATCTTGGGCGCATGGCTACCAGCAGTCTGGCCCATTTGCTCAGCCATGGAGAGAACGGCCGAAACAAGTCCGCCCGAGTTCTGAAAAAGGGAAAGTCCGTCCTGTGTTTTTTTGATGCTAAATGGTAATCGATAGGCTACTATAATTAGACGTTTAAATGTTTCATCAAGATTGCTCATGTATTTTTTGTGCCCTAAAATAGAGCGTGGTCTTATAACAAAAGACGGGTAGTTCGCTTAAAATGGCCTTAAGTAATACTTAGAAAGTTCTTAGAAACCGATCACCTGAGTAAGGTTCTGTTTAAACACAAGTAAGCTTTGTTACCCTTTGAGAAGAAAATCACGACAAATCCGGTACGTGAGCCAGCTGCCAAAAGCAAGCCATCTGTACTACGTTCGTACGGTATCAAAAGCGATTCAGGAGATAGTTACCGTTGGATAAAAGCCAGATGAAATAATTGCTTGGGGAATTGGTTTCCAAGAACTTAGAAGAAGACAAAAGCGGAAACTATACCTGGCGCGCTATCTTTTTACTACTTACTCTCATGTCTACTAAACCCACTCACTTTAATCTCGACATTCCAAACTTTGGGAAAGTACCCGTTGAAGTCAAGCCCACTCAGGGACGGCCTCATCCGGATGATATCACTCACCGTCCTCCCGACAAGAGCAATCGTGATCATGATGATTTGCGCCTGCGGTTCAAAAATGATCGGATTGAGTTGGTTACTGACCCTAAAAGTGGAATGCGCCAGTATGCTGTTCGACGTCAGAAAATCGTTACGTTAACCCCGCTATTATATGACCGGTTGACACGCGATGATCTTGAGTCAAATGATCCGCTCAGTATTTTTACCCGACCCGATGGCCTGTATCCATCTATAGAGCTGTTATCGCTTAAAAGGGACAGAGCCAACCGAATTATTCGAAGCGACTGTCCTGATCCGGAAGGTGAGGGAGCTCAGTTGCAATACACTATTCTGCTGGACTGGGAAGAAGCTGGTAAGGAACACGAAACGCCCCCGTTTTCAGAGTTGGAATTACGTGATAAAGAAGGAAACAGCATTGTGCTCGACTCGCAGGAGAATAACTACCTGGTGGTTTGTGACAGAACGGGCGATCCGAATAATCCGCCCGCCCGCCCACCCGCTGGTATCGTTGGGCCATTAAACAAACAACCCAGCGATTTCAGGCCTGCTACGAGTTGCGATGTTGCTCATTATGAGCAGTATAGTGACCAGGATAATGGTTTGGCCGTGGCGGTGATGGATACGGGCCTTAAATTTAATCTGCTCAATCAGGGTGAAGAAGATGAATGGCCGCCTTATACGTATCGGGATGCTGATGGTCAGGAACGGCGATTCATACTATCGTATCAGAATCAGTCTGATCCCGATTGTGAAAGCAACATGGCTGACAATCATCTCGGGTACTGCGCGTTGCTATCGTACCGTGAGCAAAGCTTCATCAATGCAATGCCACTCCTGTCGAACGCGAACCCCGTGATGCCGTGCACGAATGTTAACGTAATGAACAGCCCTTTCGATGATTTTCGGCTTTTTGAGAACCCTGCTGATAAAGAAAGTATGCTGGCTGCCCGGCATGGTACAGCCATTACGGCAATCATTCAGCAAAATGGCGATGAGGCACCTGTGCTGCCTGTTAAAGTATTCGACAACATCGGTTTTGCTACGTTGTTCGACGTATTAAACGGGTTTAACTACATATTAAGGCGCTGCAAATCCTCAAAGATACGCGTTGTGAATACCAGCTGGATTTTTGGTCAGGATAATGAGCTGGTGAAACGGAAAATAGAGGCTTTACTGAAGGCAGGAGTACTTGTGGTAGCGGCAGCAGGCAATGAAGGCCAGACCCAAAACCGGAATTTAGATAATGAGCCGGTATATCCGGCTTGTTATAGCGAAGATTTTCCTAATGTAATAGCGGTTACCTCGGTCCGGAAAACGTATTTTAAGCAGGATATTCTTGCCCCAAAGCAAGACTCTGTTATTGGGAAAGCACTGGCGAAAGCGATTGATTTCGGATTGTTTAATTTCCTGGAAGGTGCCGACGACGTAATTGGGGCTGTTCTTCCAACCGCCGGATACGTAGCAGTAGAGAACTATTCAAAGCGATACGTCAATGTTGGCGTTGTCAGTACATTTGGTTATTTTCAGAACCCGTTTCATAAAGGACCAATTCTACGGGGTAGTTCGTATGCCTGTGCCTTCGTATCGGCTTTTGTTATTCGGCAGCTACGCACGCGCCCCGATTTACTGGCTTTACTAGACTCTGGTGTAAGGGAGAAGATAGACCAGGCTCGCCAGCAGTTGCTCAAATCCATGAATGGAGAAGGGCCGGACAACAACCTGGAGAAGGAGTATTTGAAGGGAGGGTATTATCTTGACGGTTATGCAGTTGACTGATAAAAGTTGGCTTTAAACTGTCTAACTCTGGTTAGCATGGGTTATGGGTTGTTACGTAATAGTATCATAGCCTGGATATTACTGTCCGGGCTATGCTGTCATGTCCTGGCTCAGCGCCCTTCCCGTCAGAAATTACAGACTACGTTGCAACAGTTGTCTGCCCAGGCTGATTTGCGGAATCAGATTAACGCGCTGCAAACCTGGAAACAGCAATGGCAGCAGGCTGGCTATCCAACTGACTCCACCTACATCAGTGGTCTGCTGGAATTAGGATTAGCACATCTGTATCGGTATGACTATGCTCCAGCCATGCAGGAGGTGCGGCAGGCTGTACGATTGAGTCTGACCCAGCGCCCGGACGTAGCAGCCGATCAACCGGCCAAAGCGCTATATCGATTAGGTATGCTGTTGAGCGAACAGAACATGCCGGCCATTGATACATTGACACAGGCCATCAAGTGGGGGCGGGGTATCCGCTCGGCCGATCAGTGGGTCAGTTACGCTTATTTATACATGGCCTACGAATATTACTCTGCCTGCGATTTTCATCAGGCGCTGAGCTGTGTTGAGCGCGGAGAGCAGCTGGCCCTCAGTACGGGGGTTAAATCCCTGATGGTGAAGTTACTACAGGAGAAAGCAAAAGCACTGAATGAATTAGAAATGTATGGTTCTGCACGCATCGCGGCTGAACGAGCCGTAACTCTTTCCGAGCAGGACGTTTATCCGGCTGTGATTGCCAGAGCCTATCAATTGTTAGGATCAATCGCCAAAAATCAGCATCAACTTACCGATGCATTACGCTATTATCGGCGTGCGTTCGAGATTGCTCAGAAAATTCAGGATGCGTCGGCACCCAACTATGCCGTATCAGTCGGCACCATTTATCGGCTCCTCCATCAGTATGAGCAAGCCATTTCTTATTTTCAGTATGGAGTTGACAAAAACACGAATCTATATGCTAAGGCTTATTCCCTGACGCAGTTGGGGCAGACGTATCAAGACAAAAAAGAGTATGCAAAGGCTCAGCAATACTATCAGCAGGCATTAACAACGATGCCTATTGGGTTTAGCAACCGGGCTATCACGAGCCTGCCCCGCGCGCAATTGATTCAGCAGGCTGATCAAAAAGAGTATCTGCTTACACTCATACAGAACAAAGCGGATACCTGGCTTGAGTATGCTAAAGTAACTAACAATCAACAACGCTTTCAATACGCGCTGGCAACGTATCAGGTAGCCGACCGGATGATTGACTTTATGCACTGGGAGCATATAGAGCAAAAATCGAAACTTTACTGGCGCGAGAAAACGCGGGAAATGTATGAACGGGCCATTGAAACCTGCCTTCAACTGAATAATGCAGACCAGGCGTTACGTTTTTTTGAGAAAAGCCGGGCGGCTATGCTGGCTGATAAAGTAAACGAACTAGGTGCCCGGCAGAAACTCTCTCCCCAGCAGATCGAAGAAGAGCATCGGTTAGTGCAACAGGTAAGCAAACAGCAGGCTAATCTGGATACAATCACCCATAAAAACAGTCCGGCTTATAGATCCGCTCAGCTCGCTCTGGATAATGATCAGGCTGGCCTCGATAAATTTCGGAAACGGCTGGAAGCATCAAATTCTGCGTATTACGCTTATAAATACGATACTACTGTCACTTCCTTAGCCGAACTGCGACAGCATCTGAAGAAACAGAAAGCGTCGTTTGTTACGTATTTCGTGGGCGATAGTACGCTGTATGTGCTGGGCGTAACGCCAGATAAATCCCTCTTATACCGGAAGTCGCTACGTAGCTATCAGCAAAATATGCAGGCATTTATGCGGCTGCTGTCCAATCCTGATTCCATGAAGTATAAGTCTCAGCAGGATCGATTTTTGATAGTAGGCAACGGATTATACAGCCAACTGCTGGCTCCGCTTAATTTACCAACTGGCAGCGTCATTGTTTCGCCCGATGGGTCGTTTGTGCCGTTTGAAACGCTTTCCCGGCAAGCAGGCAAATCCACCTACTTGGTCTATGATTATGCATTCAGTTATACGTACTCCGCCCGTTTTCTGCTGAAGCAACGGAATGAAAACAAGGAAAAAACGAGTCCGTATACATTCCTGGGAATCGCTCCTGTTTCCTTTTCGCCTGCGCTACATCAGGTCGCGCTATCCCGTTCAGACGAATCGCTGGAACGTATTGCCGGATATTTTGATTCGCCTGAATTACTAACACGTAGTGCCGCTACGCGCCGGGCTTTTTTGAAAGAAGCCGCCCATGCCAGCGTCATTCAATTGTTTACACACGCTACGGCCGATAGTGCGGGAGCAGAGCCTCAACTCTATTTTGCCGATTCAACATTAAAACTGTCCGACCTCAATGACGGTGCTATGCCCAACGCGCAATTGGTGGTGCTGGCAGCCTGTAAAACGGGTATTGGCGCTGTTCAAAAAGGCGAAGGTGTATTTAGTTTAGCGCGTGGTTTTGCTACGTTAGGTGTTCCCAGTGTGTTAACGACGCTCTGGAGTGTTCAAAATCTGGCCACCTATGAACTGACCGAACTCTTTTATAAGTACATAAATGAAGGCCATCCGAAAGACGTGGCGCTACAGCTTGCCAAGCAGGAATGGCTCAGAAATGCCGATCAATCGAATCAAGCGCCCAACATATGGGCGGGGCTGATTATCGTGGGCGATACGCGCCCTCTCGAACGTACTGACTATGCTTTCTGGGTGACCATTGTTACGCTTCTTACCCTCCTCGGCTCAGGTATATGGATTTGGCGCGCAAAAAAAAGAAAACCTAAATTGTCAGTTTCATTGCCTCACTCAGTTTAAAGATTTCTTTCAGGCATTGCGCCGTAAGTACGGCATCTTCCAGCGCGTTATGAAAACCGTCTTCGCGGGCAAAGCCAAAATAATTCGCAATAGCCGTCAGGCTCAGGCGATCAGGGGCTTTGCGGCCGTTGGCTTTGAGCACCCGGAACGTAAAATAAGCCAACGTGTGCAGGTCGAGCAGTACGCGGGAATACGGCCACTTTAACTTCTCGTACCGGTACGCTTCTTTTAGGAAATTGATGTCGTTGATCACACTTTGCCCACAGATAATGACGTCACGCAGAAACGGGGTCCGGTCCAACTGACCTTTCGGAACCCGAATCCCCAGTTGTGTGCAGATCCATTCTTCCATTTCGGGCAATACGTCGTAAATCATGGGTGCATCCTCCAGATCAGCCAGGGATAGGTTATGAATCTTTTCGGATGATGACGAAAACGCTTCTTTGTTTTCTGGATAAACGTTGGTGAGATAGCGTCCGCGCTCGACCCAATTGTCATCGAAAAGAACAGCACCGATTTGAATAATTTCGTTGTAATCTGGCTCCGGGCCAGTCATTTCAAGATCAAGAACTAAAAAAGCCATAATGAAAAAATAACAGAGTTTACGCCAGGTGTATTCGATCCACACATTTGCTGATGTCGCTGCTCACTTGCTGAATAAACGCTAGTTGTTCATCCACTGACTGGTCTTCGGCGGGTAACGTAGTGACTTTGGTATCTGTCGGTAACGGTTCTGACTCCGTTTTGGGTGACGTAATACCTAAGCGGTGCAGACTTTCCGTCAGGGTAAACAGCGCGCGTTTGGCAGGTCGGATTAGCGTAGCCGAATAGGGTTTCGGTTCAGCAGCCGACAGCCTATCTGACGTAATGGTGGCAATGTTGGCCGATAAAATATAATTGAGCACAACGAACTGGTAAATAAGCTTTTCGTTACGTTGCTTATGCTTCGGTTCGGACAGCATACGGTCGAAAGCGGCTCCCATGTTGGCCGACGTAAAGTATACTTCTTTCCGGGCCAGTTTATACTCTTCTATGTCTATTGGGCGGCCCGCCAAACTGTCGAGGAGAAGTTGAAGGTACCGGACATTTGCCTGTAGAACAGCCTGCATGGGTTTGGTTAACTGCTCTGATTCCCATTGTGGAAAGAGTAAGTAACTCGCAATAAAGGCGATGAAGCCGCCTAGTACTGTATCAAATAAGCGCTCTTCAATGACGCCAAGGTAGTTCACTCCCAGAAAGTTGAACATAATCAGCACGAACGGCGTCAGGCAGATAACCATAACAATATAGTTGATACGTTGTGCGCTGTAGGTGCCAATCATAAACAGCGCCATAAACCCGCACTGCGCTGTTTTGTTGGGTACGAAGGCCAGAATCAAGACACCGATAATTCCACCCAGCAACGTACCGCTGATTCGTTCAATATTTCGTTGCTTGGTTAAGCTGAAAGCAGGTTTCATAATGACGGTAATTGTCAGTAAAACCCAGTAACTATGGTGTCCGTAGGAGAGCAACTGGGTTACTACGTACCCGACCAGCATGGCAATCGCGACCCGGGCAGCATGTCGGAAGGCCAATGAATTAAGCGTGAGATTATCCTTGAACGACTGAATATCAATAACCTGATGAGAAATGAAACGACCGTACTCAATATCGTCCGTACGCACTGGTCGTTTATCGGGCTTGGATAGATTATTCTGAAGCGTCGTAACGCGTTGGTTAACGGTACGCAGGCTAACCAGTATTTTCTTCAGAACGAGCGTACTGCCTTCCTGATCGCCGAGCGCGTCGATGTTCCGCTTCAGCTCAGCCAGCGACGGGGTAAGATCGACAGGTCTGTGAAAATGGACCGGCGATTGAACCGCTAATCCAATATGATCCAGTTCAATCGACAGTCGGCGGATGAGTCGAGCAATAGTGTCAAGTACGTCTGTTTTGCCGAAGCGTTCCCGAATCGACGAATAATCATAATACATGGCAATAATCTGCTCGTACAGGTCTACTACATCGGTAAATG
>NZ_JBMDWV010000357.1:0-53694 GCF_048594605.1 Spirosoma sp. | reverse complement strand
TAATTATAATGTTCCGAACGTAATAGCAGTAGCATCTATTACAAACGCCGGAGGTTTATCGAGTTTCTCCAATTATGGGGCTACACAAGTTGATTTAGGCGCTCCCGGCTCAAATATTGGCTCCACAGTGCCTGCGCGGTCTGGCAATAGTGTTGTGTCGAGTTATGCGGCCTATAGCGGTACGTCGATGGCAACACCACACGTATCTGGAGCCGCAGCTTTATACGCTGCGTATCATCCGGGAGCCACGGCTGCTCAGATCAAGAGTGCTATTTTGTCATCGGTTACGCCTACGCCCTCACTTAGCGGTAAAACTGTAACGGGCGGCCGTCTGAACGTCAGTACGTTCTAAAATTGATCTGGAGACTATCGAAAAGCGGTGCCAGCGATGACTGGCACCGCTTTTCTGTTGTTAGTACGGGATCAGGAGTGAACGGCGACAATGCGGAAGAAGATAAGCACACATTTATTCAGTGTGCTTTCCTGAGGTAGCGCCAAAATCCCCAGAAAGGCCGCGTTTTAAGATACGTAAGGTTCTCGTCGTTAGCGAAAGCCTCGCGCTCAAAACTGATATTTCGGTAGGCCAGATAATGATTTCGATACTGAAATCTGCGAATGAGGTATTCAATCACGTACCAGAGGTAGAAAGGTAAAATACCCATTTCGGCTTGCTGCCGTAAATGAATCCGTTCATGGTTAATAAGAACCTGACCTGGGTTCGGCTGACGCACCAGAATAAACGGGAACAGAGCCATACCATCGGGACGTAACGAAGCAATTCGGACCACCAACATGCCATTTGTTTTATACCTAAGGAACAATGTGCAGCGTAAAAATATTCATTACGTATTGAGTTGCCTCCCATATTATGATCGTATTACTGATTCTTCTCTTCGTCACGGGCTATATTCTGATTACGCTTGAACATCCAGTTAAGATCAATAAAACCGCTACTGCCCTGATTACGGGCGTATTGTGCTGGACGGCTTATGCGTTAATGAGTTCTGAAAGCGAATCCGTTATACACCATCTTGGCGAGAATTTAGCCGCAACCGCCGAAATCTTATTCTTTCTATTGGGCGCTATGACCGTTGTTGAGCTAATCGATGTGCATGACGGCTTTGCACTAATTACGGATCGTATTGCTACCCGTAATATTCGTACACTGCTCTGGGTTATCAGCCTGCTGGCGTTCTTTTTATCGGCTTTACTAGATAACCTTACGACAGCTATTGTCATGGTGTCTGTCGCTCGCAAACTGATTCGAAATACTGAACAGCGACGTATCGTTGCAGGAATGATTATTGTTGCAGCCAATGCGGGCGGGGCTTGGTCGCCGATAGGCGACGTAACAACTACGATGCTCTGGATTGGGGGGCAGATCACGACGGTTAATATCATCCGTAGCCTGTTTTTGCCAAGTCTGGTATCGATGATTATACCTCTTTTTCTGCTAACCCGACTGTTTAAAGCAGAAACGCAAACCGAAAAAATAACCAATAAGCAGGGAGTTAGCCGCCCATACGTAACGCCGATGGCTCGTCGTGATCGTCGGGTTATGCTGGCCGTTGGGTTAGGAGGAATGCTATTCGTGCCAATCTTCAAAACCCTGACTCATCTGCCTCCTTATATGGGCATGATGCTGGTGCTGGGTGTTATCTGGGTAGTATCTGAGCTACTCCACAGTGATAAGGACGAATCGGAACGGCAAAAGTTCACGGCGGCCTACGCACTTAGCCGGATTGACGTATCAAGTATCCTGTTTTTTCTGGGCATCCTATTAGCAGTTGGCTCTCTGGAAGTAACTGGTGTACTTCGGGAATTAGCCAGTATGTTGAATCAGTCAGTAGGAAATCTTGACGTTATTGTGCTACTCATCGGCCTAATGTCGGCTGTAGTCGATAATGTACCGATTGTGGCAGCAGCTATGGGCATGTATGATCTGCAGACGTATCCGACCGATGCCAAACTTTGGGAATTCCTGGCCTATTGTGCCGGTACGGGAGGCAGCCTGCTCCTGATTGGATCGGCTGCGGGGGTTGCGGTAATGGGAATGGAAAAGCTGGAGTTTGGCTGGTATCTCCGAAAAATAGGTGGACCGGCCCTGATTGGTTACGTAGCAGGGGCACTGGTTTAACTACTCACGTATACATGGTTTATATAAACCGTCTAGCGTCTCTTTTTTAGAAGCAAATTCTGTATCAAATGACCAGCAAACCCAATAACTAAGCCGGTCAGGACGGCAGCAACAACGACTAGGCCCGGGGCAACCTCATCTTCACGTGGGATATGAGGAAGGGCAAATAGTTTGAACAATAGGAGAAAGCCCGCTAGTCCTATGACAAAACCGATGATTTTAACTAATGGATTTTTCATAATAAAAGTACTTTGTGTTTAAAAGTATATAAAAAAACGCGTTGAAACTGTGATCGTCAGAGAAATCACGCGTAACGTTTCTACATATTTCTGATAAACTCTTCCAGGGCGTTCAGATGATCTGAAAACGCCTGTTGCCCCGCTTGCGTGGCCGAGTACGTAGTGTTTGGCTTACGCCCTACGAACTGTTTCTGCACCGCTATGTACCCTGCTTCTTCCAGCGCACGCAAATGGGTAGCAAGATTGCCATCGGTTAGGTTGAGCAGTTCTTTTAGCGCGTTGAAACTCAGCGAGTCATTAACCATCAACACCGACATGATGCTTAATCGCGCTTTGCTTTCAAACGCTTTATTAAATTGAGCCAGCAGGTCGGTTTTCATGCGAATTTCGTTCGTATTTGTAGTACATGGCCGCGCCGTACACAATGTGCAGTACGCCAAAGCCAAGAGACCAGGTTAATAAATTATAGCCCGGCCAGAAAAGCGACAATAGGCCCAGTCCGATTTCACAGTACGCCAACGATTCTACATCGCGGAGGGTGTACTTGCTACCGTTGAGTAACGCTAAGCCATAAAAAATGAGCGTAGCAGGAAAAGCCAGCCAAAGCAGATTATAATGTAACAGCGCCAGACAAAAGACACCACCCGCGATCAATGGTACAATCATTGCCCACAGTAACCGCTGCGACGCCTTATTCCAGACATTTGAACCCTGCCGCCGTGCTTTGCGAATCGTAAAATAAGAACCTGCCACCAGTGCTGATATAAGTACAGAAATAGCTACCGTTATGATAAATTGTTTTACTGCTGTGTGGTCGGCGCTGTCGGCAACGTACAGATGAGCATCAGTAATATCACTAAGCCAGTCTGTCTGCCGTCGGCGCATGTACACAACGGCAGCCCCGACTAAAGCAATTATTCCAGCCGAAATGCCGGATAAACCGCTCAGTGATAAGAATTTGGAGGAACGCTCCATCAGGCTGCGGATTTCCGTCAGGGTCTGTAAGTGTTCACGCGATTCGTACATAGTAAGTTGACCGGATCGCCGGTGCGATGAAAGAATTAGCGAATAAGTGAATAAAACGTATCGATCAAATGACTACCGAGGATAATAAACCCAACAATAACGGCGATAATGGTTACCAGTAATACCGCTCCGGACGACAGATCTTTAATTTCTTTGATTTGTGGATGGATGCCTGGCGACACGAAGTCGCATAGTTTTTCGATAGCTGTGTTAAACGCTTCGGCAGCCCATACTAGCCCAATCTGTGTTAGAATAATGGCCCATTCCGTGCGGTTTAGCTGAAAATAAAATCCAACGACAATCACTGCGCTCGCGAAAAGCAAATGTACTTTGGCGTTGTTCTCGAACCGAAACAAGTCGACAATTCCCTGCCCGGCAAATCGGAAGCTACGTATCACTTTGCGGAAATCGATCATCCGACAAATCTATCATTAAAATAGTCGTACTGTGTTGCATTTGAAAGGATGGTGATAAAAATGTGTTGACGAGTATCAGGCGTGAGTAGCTTCGTTTTCGTGCTGTACGTACCAGTAAAACGCTACGTATAGCACAATAAGAACGAACCCGTAGCCCAGGGTCAACTTCAGGCTCAGATGATCCTCGTAGGCCCGGATAATGGCGCGTCCCAGCGCCGACGGCCTCGTTAATACGTCCCAGCTGTTCCACCGCCCGAATCGGCCCAGATAAATTCCAAATCCCGAAAGAAGCTGGCTGCTCAGAATCAGGAACCAGGTTTGGACCTCGCCAACCAGAGGACGTAGCATTCGATGAACAATCAGAATGGAATACAGACCGATCAATAACCCTGTTAAAGCAAATAGAAACAGCGCCATTGTATCGAACCAGAGTAGAGGGTGGGGAATTTCTTTTAAATGATACAGATCAGTAATGATGTAAGGCGCATTCGGTAAGAAAACCAGCCAAAGCATTAGTCCGCTCACTAATAGCCACTTGCTGCGAAAGCCACTTTGCCGCAGATCCTGCAGCACCATGACAACGCCGAGTGGAAACCAGGCCAGAAACAGGTTCCAGGTAAGCACAACGAGAAACCACCAGTTGCCTGTGATTAATCCACGCGTAAGCACCAGGCTGAAGCCTGCAATCGTGAGCAAGGTTAACGCTTTTAAACGATTGCCTGGACGAGCATCCCGAGCCAGCAATATGTCAGAATTATACGACGAAAAGAAGGGATTTTGCATAGAATAAAAGTACTTTGTTTTGCAAAGTAAATAAAAGGAAACGGTATATATCAAGACGGGGGCAAAAATATTTTTGTGCGCTGAAGCTGCTTAGAAACAGCTCGCGTTAGACGAGCTGTTTCTAAACGTTGTTCCTGCTAATTGTGTTATCTTTACGCAAAGCAAAAAATAGTGACTGATTGTCTTCTGAATGAATTTTAATCAATTATCTCCCCGCCGTCAGGAACAGCTGATGGCGTTTAATCGGCTGCTAACCATTATGGATGAATTGCGCGAACAGTGCCCCTGGGATCGCAAACAAACAATGGATAGTCTGCGCCACCTGACGATTGAAGAAACGTACGAACTCTCCGACGCGATTCTTGAAAAGGATATGCCTGAGATTCGCAAGGAACTGGGCGACATTCAGTTACACTTAATTTTCTACGCTAAAATTGCGTCTGAAACCAGTGCCGAATCGCCGGATCATTTCGACATGGCCGACGTACTGAACAGCGTTTGTGATAAACTTATCCGTCGGCATCCGCATATTTATGGCGATACAGTTGCTGAGACAGAAGAACAGGTAAAAGCGAATTGGGAACAGCTCAAGCTAAAAGAAGGTAATAAATCTGTTTTAGGTGGCGTACCGGCTTCGCTACCAGCGTTGGTAAAAGCAATGCGTATTCAGGAAAAAGCGCGTGGAGCCGGTTTCGACTGGGAAGAAAAGCAGCAGGTTTGGGAGAAAGTGGAGGAGGAGATGCAGGAGTTTAAAGCTGAGTTTAACGCTGAATCCAACGTAGCGATTGAACATGAGCGCGCTGAAGGCGAATTTGGCGATCTGTTATTCTCGCTCGTTAATTATGCTCGTTTCATCGATATCAATCCCGAAACGGCTTTGGAACGTACCAACAAAAAATTCATCAGGCGCTTTCAGTATCTGGAAGAACAGGCCCGTGCTAATGGTAAAAAATTAAGCGAGATGACCCTGGCGGAGATGGATATTTACTGGAACGAAGCCAAAATCAAACCAGGGTTTTAGCAAAAGACTCGATAGGCAAGATGCTTTCCTGGAAAACTAACAAAATCTTGAAAATCTGCTTAATCTAGTTAAAATCCTGCCGGGCTGTCCGAGCAGTTCAACGATTATGCGAATAGCTTTTATAACCGACATGCATCTTGGCGCTGAAGGCGAAATCGTTCAGGGCGTTGATGTGCGACAGAATTTCCTAGACGCGTTAGCCCATCTGAAGGAGCTGAAGCCAAATTGCCTGGTGCTTGGTGGCGATATTTCGAATATAGTTGGCGATCGAAGTACGTATGAATGGGTAAAGAAACAGCTAGACCCGCTACCATTTCCATATTATGTTGTTCCGGGAAATCATGATGACTCGACACTGATAGCGGAGGTGTTTCGGATGACCCATGATCTGCACAATAAGGAATTGTACTATGCGCTGCCGCTCGAAGGACGCCCGACGCTATTTTTAGATTCATCAAAAGGAGAACTGTCGCCCGAACAATGGACCTGGTTTCGTGAATACCTGAATGTGCTACGTGATAATAACGTACTGGTATTCATGCACCATCCGCCTATTCCAGCGGACGTAGTGTTTATGGATACACGCTACCCATTTCGTCAGTCAGCCGAATTTATAGAACTGGTAAAAGATCTTCCGTGCCACGTTACGGTGGTTTGTGGGCATTATCATGTTGAGAAAGAAGTGCAGCGTGGTAATCTGCTGGTCCTTTTGTCGCCTTCTACGTTTTACCAGATGAAGCACGACACTCTCGAATTCGCCGTTGATAATTACCGCATTGGTATTCGGGAAATTGATCTGACTACACACGGTACGATCAGCACTGTACACTACGTTGATCCCAAACAGGTAGGACCGTAGTTTAGCACTTTTCCACGAAAGGCTAAACTACGCTTTGTTAATAAGCTGGATTAGAAGGAGCTGGCCGTTGTTAGTTTTTCCAGTGCTGCACGATCTAACGTCAAATCGGCGGCCTTGGCTATATCCTGAAATTGCGTTACACTAGTAGCGCTGGCAATTGGGGCGGTAATACCCGGCTGATTGATGAGCCAGGCCAGCGAAACCTGTGCAGGGGTTGACCTGTACTCTTCAGCGACTTCATCAAGTGCTTTTAGAATACGCATACCGCGTTCGTTCAGATAGCGTTTTACGCCTTGTCCCCGCGGGCTTTTCGACAAATCAGTTTCTGATCGGTATTTACCCGTCAGAAACCCGCTGGCCAGTGAATAGTAATTAATCACGCCCAACCCGTATTGACTGACGATTGGCTGATATTTTGTTTCGTAGTTCTCCCGGTCATACAGATTGTATTCTGGCTGCAAAGACTGGTAAACGGGATAGCCTTCTTTCTGGCTTATTTCCAGAGATTTTGTCAGTCGTTCGGGCGTAAAATTTGACGCACCAATATAGCGTACTTTACCCGCCTTGATCAGTTGCCCGAAGGCTTCCAGCGTTTCTTCAATGGGTGTATTCAGATCATCATAGTGCGACTGATAAAGGTCAATATAATCGGTTTGTAAGCGCTCTAACGATTTATCGACTGCGTTTAGAATATACGTTGCCGAAAGATCTTTTTTATTGTCAGGCAAACCCGATCCAACTTTTGTTGAAATAATGATTTGATCACGCTTGCCGGTCTTTTTCAGCCACTTACCAATAATCGTTTCGGATTCACCGCCCTTGTTTCCGGGTACCCAATGTGAATAGGAGTCGGCAGTATCGATAAGGTTGAAGCCAGCATCTGCGAAAGCATCTAATAATTGAAAGGAAGTTGCTTCATCGGCAGTCCAGCCGAACACGTTACCGCCAAATGCCAGCGGAGCCACCGCCAGATCGGAGTGGCCAATAATACGTTTTTCCATCAGGTTATTAATTTTGATATCATCCGCCAACGAGGCTTCGATACCTGGACAACATTGCCGATTGATGAACTGTTTTTCGGCAGCAATATTTAAAAAATAGAATTTAAGGCCGTTCTACGCAGAAGTTTCGGCAAAAAATAGAGTCTGCAACCTATCAAAATGAACAGATTGCAGACTCTATGGAACAATACGGAACAAACGCCCGCTACGTATTAATGATCTGAAAATGGTGTCAAATCAACGTACTGATTCAGACTTAGCGCGATGAGTAGTTAGGCGCTTCTTTCTGAATCTGAATGTCGTGGGGGTGACTCTCGCGGGACCCGGCCGTGGTAATCTTCACAAACTTGGCCTGTTGCAGCGTCGGAATGTCAATAGCACCACAGTAGCCCATACCAGCTTTCAGGCCACCGACCAACTGATACGTTATCTCCGAAACTTTACCTTTGAACGGCACACGCCCGACAATACCTTCAGGAACGAGTTTCTTGATATCGTCTTCGGCATCCTGGAAGTAACGATCTTTTGAACCGTCTTCCATCGCTTCTACTGAGCCCATGCCCCGGTACGTTTTAAACCGGCGACCTTCGTAGAGCACCACTTCGCCGGGAGCCTCTTCGGTTCCCGCCAGCAGTGACCCAATCATAACTGTACTGGCACCACCAGCAAGCGCTTTGGTAATATCGCCCGAGAAGCGAATACCGCCGTCCGCAATGACCGGAACGCCCGTTCCCTGCAACGCTTTCGCCGATTCGTAGACTGCCGTTAACTGAGGCATTCCAATACCGGCAATAATTCGTGTGGTACAGATACTTCCTGGACCAACGCCAACTTTTACGGCATCGGCACCCGCATCGGCCAGAGCTTTGGCACCATCGCCGGTTGCTACGTTTCCGGCGATGACCTGGAGTTTGGGGAATTGTTGTTTAATGCCTCGCACCGCGTCCAATACACCTTTGGAATGGCCGTGTGCCGTATCGACGCTGATGACGTCAACGCCCGCTTTAACGAGTGCTTCAATACGTCGGGAAAGGTCGGGCGTAACGCCAACAGCCGCTCCTACGCGAAGCCGACCCAATTCATCCTTGCAGGCATTGGGATGGCTCTTTTTCTTCAGAATGTCTTTGTACGTAATAAGACCAACCAAATGATAATCGTCATTGACGATAGGGAGCTTCTCGATGCGGTACTGTTGCAGAATACTTTCTGCTTCTTCGAGTGTCAGCCCCTCGCGGGCGGTAATGAGCTTCTCACGGGTCATTACGTCCGTAACAGGTTTTGACAGATCATTCTGAAAGCGCAAATCGCGGTTGGTCAGAATACCGACCAACTTGCCTGACTCGTCTACGACCGGAATCCCGCCGATTTTAGATTCGCGCATAATTTTGTGCGCATCAGCCAATTTGGCGGTTTCGGAGAGCGTAATGGGGTCGATGATCATACCACTTTCCGAGCGCTTGACCTTTCGGACCTCTTCGGCCTGAGCCTCAACGCTCATATTTTTGTGGATGATACCAATCCCGCCTTCCTGAGCCATCGCAATTGCCAGGGCCGATTCCGTAACCGTATCCATGGCTGCTGAAATCAGCGGAATGTTCAGGCGAATCGTGCGGGTAAGCTGGGTATCGGTTTTCGTATCGCGGGGAAGAACCTCCGAATAAGCGGGGAGGAGCAGTACGTCGTCGTAGGTGAGAGCCTCGTAAAGAAACTTACTGGTATCTAAGCTCATATGCAAATAGCAGGTTGTGTTATTTGCCGGACAAAGATACGTAAAAATATGGTTCGAACTACTTCAACGCAATACTAATTGACTTACCGCCATCGCCAACCGTAAACTGACAGTCGCTGAACTTGGGAGCCGACATTTTGGGGCGAAAATTATTGCTGAAACCGTAAGGTTCTTTAGGGATACCGAAAACGCGCTTGTCCATTTCCCCATTGCCATTTTCATCGTGAAAAACCGCTACGGCGTACTCGCCCGGCTCAACAGAGAACGTCGTCTGAACGCTATGACTGGTAGCATCTACTTTTTTTCCTTCAGTCGGCTTGCCAACGGGAAAATTACTCCCCGCTTTAAACAGTGCAACGAAAACAGAACCCGTCAGTGTCTGAACATTTTGAATCTCAACCTTTAAATTCGTTTTTTGAGGTGACACGCTGAGGGGCGTGGTAGTCAGAAATAGACTGAAAAGTGAAAACCAATGAAACATAAACGTACTGTTTTTGTAAAAACGAATTTATTTTGCAGATATGATAGCACAGCCGCCCCCTTCGCCTAAACGATGGCTCACCAAAGCATCCCCTGATTCTACCCAACAGCAGGCGGCTATCGAAGCATTAACTCAATCGCTCAATATAAGTTCAGCGCTGGCCGCCTTACTTGTGCAGCGGGGGGTACACACCTTCGACGAAGCCCGCACTTTCTTTCGGCCTGAAATGGGGCATTTGCACGATCCTTTTGCCATGAAGGATATGGATCGCGCCGTTGAACGATTGCAACAGGCTATGCACCCCGAACGGCGAGAAAAAATCCTGATTTATGGGGATTATGATGTGGATGGTACTACGTCGGTGGCGCTGGTCTATGGGTTTTTGAAGAACTATCATTCGGCCATTGACTATTATATTCCGGATCGCTATAAAGAAGGATACGGCATTTCGCGACAGGGAATCGAATGGGCTGCTGAAAATGGCTTCTCGCTGATTATTGCCCTCGACTGTGGAATCAAATCCGTTGAACGTATCGCCGAAGCCAAAACGCTGGGTGTCGATTTTATTATTTGTGATCACCACCGCCCCGGTTCCGAACTACCCGATGCCGCTGCCGTTCTGGACCCAAAACGCGAAGATTGCTCCTATCCATATAAGGAGTTAAGCGGCTGTGGAGTGGGTTTCAAACTGCTACAGGCTTTCTGTATGCGTGCAGGAATTGCGCTTGAGCAGTTATATCCCTGCCTTGATCTGGTAGCCGTGAGTATTGCGTCGGATATTGTTCCGCTGACGGGTGAGAATCGTGTGCTGGCGTATTACGGCTTAAAATATCTTAATTCGGCACCACGTACCGGCTTAAAAGCGTTAATCAAAATAGCAGGTTTTTCGCGCGAGCTAGATATCACGAATCTAGTGTTCGGACTAGGGCCACGTATCAATGCCGCTGGTCGAATTCAGCATGCCAAAGCTGCGGTGGAACTACTGCTGGCCGAATCGGAAGACGAGGCCGACGAATTTGCGATGGCAATTAACAAGCACAATAACAGCCGCCGTGAATTTGATAGTAGCATGACTGAACAGGCTTTGGCCATGATTCGCGAGAGTGAAACGCTGACTAATGCCAAGAGTACGGTTTTATTCGACGCCAGCTGGCATAAAGGCGTGATTGGAATTGTGGCGTCGAGGTGTATCGAGCATTTTCATCGGCCAACAATTATTCTGACGCAATCGAATGATAAGGCCGCTGGGTCAGCCCGGTCGGTGCCCGGCTTCGATGTGTATGAAGCCATTGAAGAGTGCGCCGATTTGCTGGAACAGTTTGGGGGCCACACATTTGCCGCAGGCATGACAATGCCTGTAAATAACATCAATGCGTTTCGGCAAAAGTTTGAACAGGTTGTGTCGCGTAAGATCAAGGAAGAGCATTTAACACCATTGGTTGAGATTGACCTCGCGCTGGACTTTAGTGAAATTACGGATAAACTCGTGCGGATTGTCAAGCAGATGGGACCCTTCGGGCCGCATAATATGCAACCTGTATTCACAACGGACGATGTGTATCTGGTTGGTCAACCGATTGTTATGAAGGAGAAGCACTTGAAAATGAGTGTGCGTCAGGGACGAACGGGGCATACGGTTACAGCGATTGGTTTCGGCTTTGCCAACGTAGCTGACTACCTGCAACCTGGGAAACCTTTCTCGATTTGTTATCATGTTGAGCAGAACTTTTTTAACGGAAACGTTTCGTTACAGTTGATGCTTAAGGATGTGAAATACTAGTCAATAGTCAACTATTGGCTATCGACTAAAAATTATGCTTCTCAGGACAGAAAATTTAATAAAAAAATACGGATCGCGATTTGTGAACAACAACGTATCGTATCAGGTCGAGACGGGTGAAATTGTTGGCTTGTTAGGGCCGAACGGTGCCGGTAAAACGACCTCATTTTATATGGCCGTTGGATTGGTAAAACCGAACAGTGGTAAGGTTTTTATCGACGATACGGACGTAACGGATTTGCCCATGTACAAACGGGCGCGGCTCGGACTGGGCTATCTGGCGCAGGAAGCGTCGGTATTTCGTGATCTAACCGTCGAAGAGAACGTACTGGCCGTGCTGGAAATGACGGATTTACCCAAGCGGGATCAGAAAGCTAAAGTCGAAGAGCTATTAGACGAATTTAGCCTGACACACGTCCGTAAAAGTAAAGGTAAAGTGCTGTCTGGTGGCGAACGACGACGTACTGAAATCGCCCGCGCCCTCGCCGTAGATCCGAAGTTTATTCTGCTTGATGAGCCGTTTGCAGGCGTTGACCCGATTGCCGTTGAGGATATTCAGAGCATTGTGGCCAAGCTCAAACACCGTAACATTGGCATTCTCATTACCGACCACAACGTAAACGAAACGCTTTCCATCACCGACCGGGCGTATCTACTGTTCGAAGGAAAGATTCTGAAACAGGGAACCGCCGAAGAACTTGCCAACGACGAACAGGTTCGGCGGCTGTATCTGGGTCAGCATTTCGAGCTGAAACGGAAGATTTGACGTAGCGTCGGTATAATATTACCCTAACACTTCCCGTAGAACAGGCAGCGATTTCACTTCGCCGATAGAATCAATGTGAATCTGGTAGTATGCAACCAGTGCGTCGAGCAATTCGTTACGCGCCGATCGCTTTAACGTAATGGGCGTACCCAGCGGTTGACGGAGCATAATGTTGAGGGCCGTTTCCATTTCCGTATCGGGCAGGAACGGATACGAATTTTCGCGGAGCTGGTTTTCAAACTCACGGGCCGACTCGGGACCAAAACCCAGGAAAAACGACAGCTTCAGTAGAAAAGCAAGGTGAAAATTCTCATAATTCGAATTGGCATTCTCAAGAAAAAGGATCGAATTCACCAAAAAGCGAAATAGGGCGGGGTTGTTGGCTTCCTCTTTCAGCACTTTGTTCAGAAACTCTGTCACGAACATCGCAATGGTCGACTTGGTTACTTCGAACGGTAAGCTCTGAAATGGATAGCTAATTTTGGTTTCCGACAAGCGGTGCAGATCGCGGTCGGGTTTATTATAAACAACCATATCCAGCAACGTCAACGGCTGAAATAGAGCAATCCGGTTGTTTTTACTTCGCGCAGTGCGGACGCTGTTAACAAGGTAGCTTTGTAAGCCGAATTCTTCAGTGTAGATGCGGGCAATAATGGATGTTTCGCGGTAGCGGATGTAACTAAGGGCAATTCCCTGTGTTTTTTGCAGCATTCTTTATAAAGGAGTAAACAATTCAATATAACGCTTTTTACAGTAAAACTGTCGCTGTGTAGCGCTAAAATTGCTCATTCATTTGCTTTTCTATGAAACTCTACAAAACCCGTTCTGGCTTCGTTGCTGAAGCTCAAGACCAATTTTATGCCGTCACGAATGAAGATTGGGATTCACTAATTAACCGGGATGACCTCTACAGTTTCCTTCAGCAATCACTCACGTCGGCAACGTCGTCGGAGGAATGCCAAACCTGGATTCAGACGGGTTTACTGGCTCCCATCGGGCGACAGGAAGTTTGGGCGTCGGGTGTTACGTATCTGCGAAGTCGGGATGCACGCATGGAAGAATCCAAAAAATCGGGGGGCGATAATTTCTACGACCGTGTCTACGACGCTGAACGCCCTGAACTGTTCTTCAAAGCGACACCTGAACGGGTTGTTGGACCCGGTGCTAATGTACGTATCCGGGCCGACTCAACCTGGAACGTACCAGAACCTGAACTGACGCTTTTCATTACGTCGTCGGGAAAAATTGTCGGCTACACCTGCGGAAACGACATGAGTTCGCGAAGCATTGAGGGCGAAAATCCGCTTTATTTACCCCAGGCCAAATCATACGACGGAAGTGCAGCCCTTGGCCCATGTCTCTACGTTCCCGAAACGCCAATTTCGACCGATACGCAAATCAAACTGGAAATTATTCGGGATCAGCAGGCTGCCTTTACAAATAGCATTGCTATCAGCCAAATGAAACGACAGCATACCGAACTGGTTGAGTTCCTGTTCCGGGAGTGCTCTTTTGCCAACGGCTGCTATCTGATGACGGGCACTGGCATTGTTCCTTCCGACGACTTTACGCTACGTTCCGGCGACGAAATCAGCATTTCAATTGATGGAATCGGCACGTTAACGAACGTGGTGGAGTAGTCAGTGATGAGAAAATTCGGGTAATTTTTGTCTTGATTTAGTCGCTTTTCGGCAGCTATCACTGCAATAGACAATCTGATCCCAGTTACGTTCCCATTTTTTTCGCCAGCTAAACGGTCGGTTGCAGACCGGGCAGGTTTTGCTGGGCAAGTCCTGTTTTTTGCGCATTCTCATGTAGACACAACCAGATACCGTGTCGGTAGTTTTTATGCGGCAGGGAATTCCTGAAACCTGACTGGCTACGCGGAATTAATGGAACTTAAACTCAACACACCTGAAGCCGAAGCTTCGGCTTCAGGTGTAAACTTGTTAATCGATGGAGGGCGTCTTCGATACAACCTTTATTCTCGTCTTTACGTCGGCAACTTTCGAACGTAGCGTTTCGAGCGATTCGTCCATAACCGTTATGTGGCCCATTTTGCGGAAAGGCTTTGTGATAGCTTTGCCGTAAAAGAAGGGAAAGACACCGGGCATTGCCAGCAGGTTTTCCAGGCCTTCGTACAACGCTGGACCAGTATGTCCTTCTTCGCCAAGCAGATTCACCATAGCAGCTGGCTGGTAAGCTGACGTATCGCCAAGCGGATAGTTGAGAATGGCTCGCCAGTGCTGTTCAAACTGCGACGTTACGTTGGCACGGATGGTATGGTGGCCGCTGTTGTGCGGGCGTGGCGCCACTTCGTTGATCAATACGTTGCCTTGCTTGTCCAGAAACAACTCAACGGCCAGCAAACCGACAATACCAAACGCATCAGCTGTTCGTCGGGCAATATCCTGCGCCTGCTGATTAATGGCAGTTGAAATTTCGGCGGGGGCAAAAAGATATTCTACCAGGTTCTGTTCGGGATGAAATACCATCTCAACGGTAGGAAACGTCTGTACCTCACCACGCTCGTTACGTGCTACGATAACGGCCAGTTCTTTCTCAAAATCAACGGCTTTCTCCAGTACGCCCGGTGCGTCGAACGCTTTTCCAACATCGGCTACCGACGCGATACGCTGCACACCACGGCCATCGTAGCCATCCCGCCCTAGTTTATGAAAAGCAGGCAGAAAATCGGGCTGATCAATTTCTATTAACGCTACGTCGGCTCGATTTTCGGTCAGTATAAAATCGGCGGTAGGCAGGTTATGATCTCGATAGAACTGTTTCTGAAGCCGTTTGTCCTGAATGGTACGTATTACCGACGGTTGCGGAAACACGCGTTTGCCTTCCCGTTCGAGTGCTTCGAGGGCGTCGACATTAACGCGTTCAATCTCAATAGTCAGTACGTCAACGGTCTGCCCAAATTCATAGACCGTATCGTAATCGGTTAAGGAGCCGTGCGTAAACTGCGTACACAGATGGCGGCAGGGAGCTTCTGTATCCGGATCGAGGATATGGACGCGGAGGTTCCAGTCGATGGCGGCTTGTAGAAGCATCAGACCAAGCTGGCCTCCGCCGAGAATACCGATAGTTGGTGTCAAGGTAATTAAAGAGCGAAAAAGTGAAACTGGGCTGCCGAAGCGAAACGCGCACAAAATTAAGTACCCGCTCGTTCACTCGTTCGCTCGTTTGCTGTTTTTCTAATCGCGCCGACTGATATCCGAGCCGCCGGATTTGCTTTTGGACAGCACTTTGGCTGAGCCGTAGTAATAAATATCCGAGCCACCGGAAGCATGCATATCTAATTCCTGCGAAGCATTCACGTAGACATCCGATCCACCCGATGAATTTGCCCGGCAGACTTCAGCCGTCAATTTACGGGCATCGAGATCAGCACCGCCCGACCCTCTGGCGTTCAGAATCCGGGCCGAACCTTGTAAAATGGCATCGGCTCCGCCCGAGGCTTCTACGTCAAGTTTGTTGGCTTTGAGCGTCAGTTTTACGTCAGATCCGCCCGATGCGTCAACATTCAAATCGTTGAACGACAGCGTTCCCTGGCCGAAAACATCGGCCCCGCCGGAGGCTTGTAAACTAGTCAGTTGCTTGAAGGTCAGGTAGGCTTTTACGTACGTGTTACGTCCGAAACTCAAACCGTTGAATCCCTTCCGTTCAATGTACAGTTTTAAGGTGCCATTTTCTACTTTCGAGATAACCCGGTCTTCGTCAACGCCTTTTACGTCGAAGGTTAGCTTTTCTGAATTGCCCTGCGTCAGATAAACGTCAATACCGCTACTGACGCTCAGGCCTGTAAAACCCGAAACCGAGCGATCTTTCTTCCAGTCGTCGTCCGATGCGTTTATGCTGGTGGTTAGCATTATAACCGATAGTATCAATGCTTTCATGGGTATAGATGGTTTTTTATTAGAAGATGATAAACATGGTTGTTACGTTGCATACCCGGTCGAAAAAGATGTCCGGTTTCAATGGTAGCTTTGTCCGGTAATGGACGTTATTGGCAAACGTATTGGCGATAAAATTCTATTAATCAGCACGCTATGTTTCTGGCACGGCGGTTGAGCTTTAAATAAAGGCATCAGATCTGTTCGATCCATTTAATTATTGACATGCTGGAATAGGTTAGTGAAGCCCATTCCTGATTTTACATATCTTAACCATTGTTGTTCAAAAGTAACTGATTATGATTCAACTCCGCAACGTCTCCAAGTTCTATCCCGCTGGGTTTGGCCGTGTCTATGTGTTGCGTAACATTAACCTCGATATTGCACAGGGTGAGTTTGTATCCATCATGGGGCCATCCGGATCGGGTAAGTCTACGCTGTTGCATATTCTGGGGCTGCTGGAAGAACCCTCCGAAGGCGAATACTTCTTTGACGATCAGCCTGTTCAGAAACTGTCAGAAAAAAGACGTACTGAACTCCACCGGACACGAATCGGCTTTGTATTTCAGGCGTATCACCTGATTGATGAGTTGACGGTATACGAAAACATTGAAACACCACTACTTTATAAAGGACTTAGTGGCGCCGAGCGGAAAAGCCGGGTGGCCGAATTGCTGGACCGTTTTAATATCGTGGCCCGGAAAGATTTGTTTCCGGCGCAACTTTCGGGCGGACAGCAACAACTGGTTGGTATTGCACGGGCGCTGGCCGCTGAACCTTCGGTTATTTTCGCTGATGAGCCAACGGGTAATCTGCACTCCGACCAGGCGCGTGATATTATGGAGCTGTTCCGCGAACTGAATCAGAAAGATGGCGTGACTATTGTTCAGGTAACTCATTCCGAAGTGAACGCCGAGTATGGTTCGCGGATCATCCGGTTGAAAGATGGCTGGCTGGAAGATTCTTCAACTGTGAAGTTGAGCGAAGAGGGCGTTGAGTAATTTCACTACGTTACTTTCGGGTGAGGCTGTAGCAGGAATTGATACGTTATCGATACTACGTAGCCACTGAATACCCATTACATTGGCACAAAATACGGCTTCAGCCCGCAGAATGTCTTTGGGGGGATAATGGCCTTGAATCACTGAAATACCTGAACCGGATGCTAAACGTAACAATTGCCGCCGGAGAATGCCGTTGATACAGCCGGTCTGGAGCGAAGGGGTATATAATGTTTGATCTGCAAACCAAAACAGATTCGACGAAAGGCATTCTGCTACGTTCCCTGTCGTGTCGAGCAGAATAACCTCATCAACAGCGGTTTGCTGTTTGTGAATCCCGGCCAGTACATAAGGAAGAGCGTTCAGGGTTTTAAACACTGAAACGGGAGATGGCGCCAGGCGATAGCTATCAAAAATGGTGGTTTTGGCTTTTTCAGTAACGGCGAAACCCTGACCGGGCCGGGCGGTAATCAGTACGTTCGTTGTATGCTGAGTAGGCGTATATAAACCACCCGCTTGCCGCCATACCTGAATTTTAATCCGGGTGGGTTGTCTGGTCAGATGATTAGCCGTAAGAAGCGCCAAAATGCGCTGATGAATTGCCTCGGCCGTGAAATTTTCGGGCAGGATAAGGTGTAAAGCAGTCATGCCAGCCGACAGTCGGTCGAAATGATCAGCCCAGAACCAGACCTGTTGCTGTTCGTAACGAATGGTTTCAAATAAGCCGTCGCCATACTGAAAAGCTCGATCAGCGTACGGCACATGAAAATCGCTTTCCGAAAGTATATCCGAATTATAAACCAGAAACATATTTAGTTTGCGCCGTTTATCCTAAAACGATAGCTGCGCCGAAGGTAAGTTTGTAACATTGAACCATCAAAATTATGTGTAAGCAAGTGGCGTGGAAACAGATACGGGTTGTAATGACCTTATTGGTAACGGCAGGTTTGTCAGCTACGTATGCACAAAATACGTCTGCCCAGTCTGGCGCTTCAGTAACGTCGTCAGCTAATACGGTTGCCAGTACCGCATCGCGGTTGAATTTGCAGCAATGCATTGACATTGCTCAGCAGAATAATATTTTGGTCAGGCAAGGGAAACTGACGGTTGCCAATTCGGATCTTCAATTGCGTCAATCACGCCTGAATCAATTACCAACGGCTGTGTTTCAGGGTAATCAGTCCGTAAACGGCGGACGTAGCATCAACCCGCAGTCGAACGAATTTGTCCAGCAGACAATCAACTCCAGTAGCTTTCAGTTAAATGCATCGGCTACACTATTTAATGGGGGGGTATTACGTAGCACTGTAAAACAGAATGATCTGGCACTTCAGGCTAGTCAGCTTGAATTAAATGCGACACAGAATAATGTTTCGCTGACGATAGCTCAGAACTACCTGAATGTATTGACCGGTACGGAACAACTAGCGGTAGCGCAACGTCAGGCCGACGTAACACGGGCCCAACTGGAACGTATACAACGACTGGTGAATGCCGGGTCGGCACCTGAAGCAAATTTATTTGAGTTGCGGGCAACGCTGGCCAGTAATGAAGTGGACATCGTTAATGCACAGAATACGCTGGATCTGGCTAAAGTAGCCTTACTACAGGCCATGAATGTGCCTATCAATCAGGAGTTCGACGTAGAGCCAATTAATGTACCTGACCCAGGACTAGACCCTTATACCGCTTCAGTACAACAACTGTATGACGTAGCATCTACAAATCTTCCAGAAGTAAAAGGAGCCGATTTACGGGTTAAAAGTGCCAATTTGGGCGTTCAGGTTGCTAAAGGAGGACTTTACCCGACATTATCCTTAAACGGAAACCTTAGTACGCTGTACTCGAGTGCGGCCAGTATGCAGATACCCAATGGTCAAACCGGCCAGACAACCATTGGATTTATTACTGACCCCGTAACAGGAGCGCAAATACCTGTTACAGCTCCAGTACCCGGATATGACCGTAGTGGAATTTCGTATGGCACCCAGTTAGGCAATAACTTTAGCCAGTCTGTTTCGCTGTTTTTGCGGGTTCCGATTTTTCAGGGTAATTTGTCGCGTAACCGCATTACAACGGCTAAGATTCAGCAGCAAAATGCTGAGTTAACAGCTTTGAACACCCGCCTGACGTTGCGTCAGCAAATAGAAACGGCTTACACCAACATGAGAGCCGGTGCTAATCGTTATAAAGCCACGCAGGCACAGGTGGCTTCGCTGGAGCGGGCATTTCAAGTGGCTGAAAGCCGACTGAATGCGGGCGCTATCAACGCCACGGATTATAGTATTGCAAAAACCAATCTTGACCGGGCTCGGGCTAGTCTGGTACAGGCAAAATATGATTACGTATTCCGAACAAAGATTTTAGACTATTACCAGAATAAATCGCTTAGTTTTAATTAAGTGAGTGAATGAGCGAGTGAGTGAATGGGCGAACAATTCCTGCCAACAATTCACTTCTTTATTAATTCACTCATTCGCTCATTATGAAAAAGTCAAACCGTATTTGGTGGATACTGGGGGCATTGGTTGTACTAATTGTGGGTGGGCTAGTTGCTGCCAAACAAGCTGGTATAATTGGTAAGCCCAAAGCGACCGAAGTTGATTTCGCATTGGTCAAACGGGCCAATATTACCGAACGGGTTAGTGCCTCGGGCCGCGTTCAGCCACAAGTCGAGGTTAAAATCAGTCCGGACGTATCGGGTGAGATTATTGGCCTATACGTTAATGAGGGCGATCCGGTCAAAGCAGGTCAACTCTTGTGCCGCATTCGTCCAGATAACTACGAGTCGATGATGGCGCGTGCACGGGCTACGGTTAATCAGAGTAGAGCACAATTAGAACAAACGAAAGCATCGGTAGCGCAGTCCAGCGCACGCCTGATCCGGGCAAAAGCAGACTACGATCGAAATCGGAAGCTATTTGCTGATAAAGTCATCTCAGCCGCCGACCTGGAAACGAGCGAGGCTAATTACAACGTAGCAAAACAAGAGCTGGAAGCGGCCAATGCGAACGTTCGGGCTTCGAAGTTCAATATTCAGAGCGCCGAAGCCAGCTTACGTGATGCCAGTGAAAACCTACGTAAAACCACCATTTATTGCCCCGTAAACGGTACGGTTTCCAAACTTAATATCGAGTTAGGTGAGCGCGTTGTTGGTACGTCGCAGATGGCCGGAACCGAAATTATGCGGATCGCTAATCTGCAAAATATGGAAGTACGTGTCAATGTCAACGAAAACGACATTGTGCGCGTGAATCTGGGCGATACGGCAGATATTGAAGTGGACTCGTACACAACGGCTGGTCGGAAATTCAAAGGTGTGGTATATGAGATTGCCAATACGGCCAATGGCCTGAGCGCTTCAGGATCAGCGGCCGCTGCTTCCGTTTCCACAGATGCCGTAACAGAGTTTGAGGTGAAAGTGAAAATTCTCAACAACTCTTACGGTGACTTACTCGCCCAGAAAGATAAAAAAGGCTATCCTTTTAAACCTGGGATGACAGCTTCTGTAGAAATTATTACCGATCGCAAATCTGGTGTACTAGCTATTCCAATAGCCGCTGTAACTACGCGAGGGGCCGATTCTTCTGCCATTAATACCGAGGAGCTAAAAGACCGACCTACGGGTACAGTTGATGAAAAACCGATTAATCAACCCGAAAAGAAGGACAAGCTAAAAGAGATTGTATTTGTCAACGAAGGCGGTAAGGCAATCCAGCGGGAAGTGAAAACAGGTATCAGTGATTTTGAAAATATTGAAATCATTTCTGGACTTAAACCAGATGAACAGATCATTTCAGGGCCCTTCATTGCCGTTTCCAAGAAATTGAAGAATGGCGAGTTGGTAACGAAGCGTGATCCAAATAAAAACAAGAAGAAAGAGGAAAAAACAGACGAATAACGTAACGCTACGTTGCTGTAGCGTACCGGGTATAGATCGGCAACAACGCGTTTAACTGTATCGAAACTCGAAGGGACGTCGTAGTTTTACCCCATGAAAGTAAACCAACCTGTTCGGGTAACGATGGTAGGAGGAGGCAGCTGGGCAACGGCACTCGTCAAAATCCTATCCGAAAACAACGTTAGTGTTAAATGGTGGCTCCGTAAGGCAACGGATGCCGAGCACATCAAAAAATTCGGCCATAATCCCAGTTACCTGAGTGATGTTCAGATCAATACCCGTAAGGTGAAAGTCTGCACAAAAATCCGTGATTCTGTTCGGGATAGCGACTACGTTGTTTTGGCTGTTCCTGCGGCTTTTGTAGCTGATGCGCTAAAAGGACTCAAGCCGGAACACCTCAGCGGTAAATGTATTATCTCGGCTATTAAGGGGATGATTCCAGACGCCAATCAGTTGGTAACTGACTGGGTAAGTGAGCAATACAATATACCTGCTGAGCGAATGTCTGTTATCGCAGGCCCGTGCCATGCCGAAGAAGTTGCTCTTGAAAAACAATCGTACCTGACAATTGCCTCTCCTGACGCTATCTGCGCCGAAAACGTAGCCAATTTGCTTCGCTGTCGTTTTGTACAGACTACGCCTGTCGATGATATTTATGGAATAGAATACAGCGCTGTGATGAAAAATATTATTGCGCTGGCCTGTGGTATTACGCGGGGATTAGGCTACGGCGACAATTTTCAGGCCGTATTGGTATCGAATGCCATGCAGGAGATCAAACGATTTGTTGATGCTATTTATCCCAAGCACCGTGATCTGAGCGGTTCGGCCTATCTGGGCGATTTGCTGGTAACGGCTTATTCGCCTTTCAGCCGGAACCGAACGTTTGGTACGTTGATTGGCCGGGGCTATACGATTCAGTCGGCGCAGGCCGAAATGAACATGATTGCGGAAGGCTATTACGCGGTAAAAAGTATTCATGCGATTAATCAGCAGGTTGAGGTTGACATGCCAATTACCAATGCTGTATACAAGATTTTGTATGAAAAATCCGCGCCAGCCGGAGCCATGAACAGATTGAAAGAGGTATTAACGTAACGTAGCAAAGCAAGGTGCAGCGTCTCTAAAAAACAAAGGTCCTCTGACGAATCAGGGGACCTTTATACCGTTTATAGCGTTGTCGGTAATAAGTACCGGCAGTTGTGCCTTAGCAAAATTACTTCGCGCTATCAGCCGACATCGTCGAAGCAGAATCCGTAGCCATCGTTGAGTCGGTAGCCATCGTCGAAGTCGAATCCGTCGTTGTCGTGGTTTCAGTTGATTCAGTCTTTTTCGAGCTGCAAGAAGTAGCAAGGGCGATCATAGCCATGAAAAAGAAGGCGGATTTCGTTATAGCTTTCATAGTTTTGGGGATGTTTTCGTTTACGTGATTAATAGATCAATGTCAACGTTAATACCCGATAGAGAAAAAGGTAACCCAACTTTTTTTAATTTTTTTTTGGGTTACGTCTCAGACCTTTTCGTATTAAGTAATGACTCAACTCAATGAAAGAAAGTAGGCAGCCCGTATTGACTGACGACGAGTTACTGACGGGTCTGGCTGATGGCTCTGACGACGCACTGGCGCAATTATACCGCCGGTATTTTCCGATGGTTCTTCATTTTGTGACCACAAACAGTGGTAGCGAAGACGATGCCAAGGATATTTATCAGGAAACGCTGATTGTGTTGTACGAGAAAGTAAGGAGTGGTTCACTGGAATTGCATTGCCAGTTGAAAACGTACCTCTACTCAATCGGCCGGCGTTTGTGGTTGAAGCAGTTAACGCAACGTAGTCGGTTTATGGTGCGTGATGTGGAAACGCCAGCTTCCGATGAATCGGTTCTTGAGCAGATCGATGATGATCTGACGGATCATGAGGAGCGCGACCGCCAATTTACGCTGATGGCCGACTCGCTGGATCGACTAGGGGAGCCATGCCGGACCTTGCTGGACGATTTCTATATCCAGCATCTGAGTATGCAGGAGATTACTGAAAAGTTTGGTTATACAAACGCTGATAACGCAAAAACACAGAAGTATAAGTGCCTGATGCGATTGAAGCGACTATTCTTTTCGGAATATAAATAAACGTTAATAACGGCTCCTCGGAGCGTATACTACCAACGTAACGACAGATAAATATGAACGAGGAAAGAGATATAGAAAACGCATTACGTGCCTATGGGGAACGGATTCGGTTTAAACGGCGATTGGCAAAAATCCAGGCTAATATCGACATGGAGAGTATGCGCCGTGATGCTGATTCGTATTATACCGAGCCTGCGACGTCTGGACAGATTCGTACATTATGGCAAACGTACCGTACTACGTTGGCGGTAGCCGCATCTGTAGCGCTGATTACTACGTTTGGCTCTATCTTCCTTTATCGTTCTTATCAGCAGGGGCATAAACAGCAGGAGCAGCAATATAGCTTACTGAGTAAAGAAATTCAGGCGGTTAAATCATCGCAGCGTCAGATTTTGAATGACATAAACGGACGCGGCCGTGGGCTGAGTATTAATCCCGCCCAGGTAGCTGGTTCCGGTTTCCTGATTACGGCCGATGGATATTTTGTTACGAACAACCATATTGTCCGGGAGGCTGATTCAGTGTATGTGCAAAGCACCAAAGGTGAGGTATATAAAGCGCGAATCGTCTATACGGATCAGGCCCATGATATTGCGGTTCTGCAACTTTGCGACGACAGCGCTTTCCGGACGTTACCCCCCGTTCCATACAGCTTCGATGCGCATTCGTCCGATCTTGGTGAACGCGTTTATACGCTGGGCTATCCTCGCGAAGAAATTGTGTACGGCGAAGGCTACCTTAGCTCAGGAACGGGCTATCGGGGCGATTCGACCGCTTATCAGGTCGCTATCGGCGTAAACCCAGGAAACTCTGGCGGCCCGCTTCTGAATGAGAAAGGAAACGTAATTGGAATGATTAGTGGTAAACAAACAACTTCAGAGGGAGTAAGTTTTGCCATAAAAACAAACTATTTACTGGAAGCGCTAAACAATATTCCCGCTGATTCGCTTAAGGGGCTCCCCATTCGTTTAAACCGGAAAAATACGTTGACGGATCTGAACCGGAAACAGCAGATCAAACGGATGCAGGAGTACGTTTATCAGGTAAAAGTGTTTAAGCACAGAGAGTAAAAGAAAGTTACCTCCGCTACGTCCCCGGTTATAAAATTAGATTTTATAACCGGGGACGTAGTGTTTAGGGGGCGCTGATTCTTGATAAACAATTAGCCTTGGTGGGGAGTTGTTGAATAAAACAAATCCAAACTCGACACAATGAAAAAGTTCATGATGCTGGCCACTGCGCTGGTTTTTTCGGCAGCCGTTACGTTTGCGCAGGATACAAAAGAAAATGCCAAGGAAACAGCTCGTCAGGCTGGGCGGACCGTTGATGCTGCTGGTGATAAAATAGGCCGCGAAACGCGTAAAGCTGGTCGTAAAATTGATCGGGCTGCAAAAAATACCAAAGAAGATGTGAAAGACGGTACCAACAAAGCACTCGATAAAGCCGATAGAAAGATGAAAAAAGCTGAGCGTAAAATGGATAACTCCAGGTAATTTTCATTTTTTGGGAATAGGAACTGTGCCACTACGTTAAAGCAGTGGCACAGTTTTTTTATCGGTATGTACGAACTTCACTCTGCTGTTACTACGTTCCTTTTATAAGTCGTTACATTTTATTGAAAGCAATTCGCTCATGAGTTCATCTGTTTCGGTGCTTTTGTTTGGTATTAGCCGCGACCTGACTGGGCAATCGGCTATTTCTGTTCCCCTTAGAGAGGGCGCTAACGTTGAAAATTTACTTAGTCAGTTGCATCAGGATTACCCTGCCTTGGCGGGAATACGCTCGTTGTTGGTAGCGGTTAATGGAGAATACGCCGAAATGGACCAGGTACTCAGTCAGCGTGACGAGATTGCCCTTATTCCTCCGGTTAGCGGAGGCTGATCTATGGACAGTATGAAAGAAATACGCGTCATTTATTATCAGCATTATCCATAAGTATATGATTACGCTTACTTCTGAGCCGATTGACGTAGCGTCTGCCCTGAAAGATCTTCATTCCGAACGAGCAGGGGCTGTTGATTTATTCCTGGGGGTTGTTCGCGACAATACAAATCAACGATCAGTTGACCGGCTCGAGTACGAAGCTTATGACCGGATGGCGATCAGTGAAATACAGAAAATTGCTGATACTGCCTGTGAACGCTGGCCTATTCTACGTTATACCGTAATACACCGGAAAGGAACCTTGCAGATTGGCGAAATTGCCGTATTGATTGGTGTTTCAACCGCCCACCGCGCCGATGCTTTTGAGGCCTGTCGCTACATCATCGATACGATTAAACAGACCGTACCCATCTGGAAAAAAGAAATATTTACAGATGGCGAACAATGGGTTAATGCGCATCCATAAATACCGGGGTAATTATTTCACTACGTAGGTTCCCATGATTGGATAATGGTCTGAATCGGTTACGTAGTTGATTGTCTCAAAATTTAAAATGGGTAAGCGAGGGTCGTGGAACTGATGATCGATGCGAATGAAATTAGGCATGTGATTATAGCTGAAGCCGAAACCATGTCCTTCTTCCTCAAAACTATTAGGGAGTAATCGACGCATGCGTTCATACACTACGCCATAAGGGGTATCATTGAAATCGCCAGTAATAATGACCGGATAAGGGCTCGCTTTAACGTACTCCTGAAGCTTGGAGACCTGAGCATTGCGCTCAACAAAGCCGGTACGTAGCGCGCTGACTACGCCCCTTGTTTCCTGCTTTACTTCATTCATCTGATCTTTTTCCAGCACTTTTCCCAGCCGGATACCCATAGAGTGCAAATGAACATTGATAACGCGGATTGTATCATTGCCAACTTTTAAGTCGGCCCAAATAAGTCCATTGGGTACTTCAAAAGCTTCCTTGCCCCATTTTGTGATGGGATAAATAGAGAAGATGGCCATACCAAAAGCGCCCCCGCTGCTGTTCCGGTTTACAGGGTGTAAAATGCACGAGTATGGATACCCCGCTTTACGAAATCGTTTAAAAAAATCATATTCAGGAGAAATCGTTGATGTGTAAAACTCCTGAAAGCACTTAACGGGGGCATCAACGCGTACTACGTAGTTAGCTAATCGACGAAAGCGGGGCGAAGTTGGATACTGGTCAAGCGTAGATAGGTCAAGGTCAAATGTTTTCACATTGTAACTAAACACCTTTAGAGGAACCCCATCGCCGGTAAATTCTTTTATTTGATTCCAGCCAAATGTACGGGAGCCGAAGAGAGCTATACCAATCAGAAGCACAATACCTGATAGCCAACTCCGCCAGGGTCTGTCAGTAAGCCACAAAATAACGACCACCAAATTTAGTATCCAAGCAACGGGAATTGTAATCATAATCAGCCCGGCTAACCAGTGGTACGTAGGTAGGCTGTATAAGAGCCAGTAGGCGAACCAGGTATAGATGACTAGCCATAAATTAAGTGACCATAGTAATGACCGAAAAAAAAAGGCAATCAGGTTTCCAATACGCGTCCTTATTGTCATACAGTCATGGTTGGGCGAAATAAATCCTTTCAAACTGCCAAAAATAAGGCATAATGGCCGGATTGACCTCAACTACGATCAGGGAGGGGCTTGCGGAACAGTTAGGAATGTATTATCTTTGTGGCACTAAAACCATATGGCATTGATCAAAAAAGGGAGTCGCACTCCCTTTTTTGTTAGCCTGACCTTATGGACGACAAAGCACGTATTACTGAATTGCTAAAACCCTACCTGAACGACGATCTCTTTTATGTCGTTGATATTCAGGTTAATGGGCGGAGAGGAGGCCACATTAAAGTTACGATACTGATCGATAGCGACGCTGGAATTACGATTGATGAATGTGCTGACATCAGCCGGAAATTAGGTTCGCAAATGGATGAGTTAAATTTTTTTGGTGAAGCTCCTTTTACACTCGAAGTTTCATCGCCTGGAGTTGACTATCCACTGACGTTTCCACGTCAATACATACGTAATGTTGGAAGGGTTCTGACGGTTAATCTGGTTGATGGAAGTGCTCGAAAAGGTAAACTCGAATCCGTTTCGGATGATCATATTGTGCTGAATGTTGAGCCCGAAAAAAAAACGAAGAGTAAAAAGAAAAAAGAAGCTAATTTAATGACAGAAGTGGAAGCCGTCGGTCCCACACCGATCCCCTTCAGCCAGATTAAAAAAGCGAACGTAGAAGTATCATTTAAATAAAGTCGATAGTCAAAAGTCAATAGTCGTCAGTAGCGGAAGCGTTACTTACTCCCGATTATCGACTGAAAACTGACGACTTCTGACTAACTACTAAAATGACCAGTGGACTTTTAATTGAATCGTTTGCTGACTTTGCTCGGTCGAAAAACATTGACCGGCCAACTATGATCGCCATCCTGGAAGATGTATTCCGGACGATGATACGTAAGAAATACGGTACAGACGAGAATTTTGACGTAATCATTAATGCGGAAAGTGGCGATCTGGAAATGTGGCGTACGCGAGAAATCGTGGACGACAATTCAGAAGATATCTGGGATTACGATAAAATCCCTTTAGCCGAAGCCCGCAAAATTCAGGATGACTTTGAAGTGGGCGAACAGGTAGCTGAGGAAGTCAAGCTTGAGGATTTTGGCCGCCGGGTCGTGCAAACGGCTCGCCAAACGCTGATTCAGAAGATAAAGGACATGGAGAAAGAACTCCTTTATCAAAAATATAAAGATCAGGTTGGCGATTTAGTTAGTGCTGAGGTATATCAGCTATTGAAGCATGAAATCATTCTGATTGATGGTGAAAGCAATGAACTGAGCTTACCACGTAATGAGCAGATTCCGAAAGATCGTTACCGGAAAGGTGAGGCTGTAAAAGCTGTCATCAGCCGGGTTGATATGTTAAATGGTACACCCAAGATTGTATTATCACGTACGTCCCCCGTCTTCCTCGAACGATTATTTGAGATAGAAGTACCTGAGATTTACGATGGTCTGATTTCTATTCGTAAAATTGTTCGAGAGCCAGGCGAACGGGCAAAAGTTGCAGTTGAATCTTATGACGACCGCATTGATCCGGTAGGAGCCTGTGTGGGTATGAAGGGATCACGTATTCATGGGATCGTTCGCGAACTGGGTAACGAAAATATTGACGTTATCAACTATACAGAAAATCTTGAACTGCTTATTAGCCGCGCACTTAGTCCTGCTAAAATCAGTTCAATGCAGATTGATCGGGAAGCTAAGCGCGTATCTGTTTTTCTAAAGCCTGACCAGGTATCTCTGGCAATTGGTAAAGGAGGACAAAATATTAAACTGGCGGGTCGACTGGTCGATATGGAAATCGATGTATTCCGCGATAACGAAGGTCAGGAAGACGATGAAGACGTTGACCTGATGGAATTCTCGGATGAAATTGACGAATGGATGATTGATGAACTTCGCAAAGTTGGTCTCGATACGGCCAAGAGCGTTTTGGCGCTTAGCAAAGAAGAACTCGTTCGCCGAACAGATCTTGAAGAAGATACAGTCGAAGAAATCCTGAATATCCTTAAGCAGGAATTTGAATAAATAAATGGCTGTGTAGAAGGAATAATGTAGAAGGAACGCCTTAAAATCATTATTCCTTTTACATTATTCCTTCTACATTATCACATAAGGGATTTTTATTCCTGAATCTGTTGTTCATACCATACCAACAACCATTAAATTTGCCGAATATAGACCGAACGTATGGCAGAAGAAAAGTCAATGCGCCTAAGCCAAGTGGCAAAAATTCTCAACAAAGGACTTTCCTCTGTTGCGAGTAGTCTGTCTGCCAAAGGGTTTAAGGTTGAAATTAATCCTAACACCAAAATCAACATGGAACAGTTGGAGGTGTTAGCGAAGGAATACAAATCAACGGAACTCCTAAGCGGAGCTCGTCGTACCGAACCGTCGGTTGCGGTTGCTGAGCCACCCCGCCGTCAGGAGGAGGATGTCGTTGCATGGCGTCGTGATGACGCGAGACGTCCAGCTACAGAAAACATACCAGAGTCAACTTCGGCTGAATTACCTAAAGTGGCTCCAACTGAGCCTAAACCAGTTCCTCAAACTGCTCAGACGGGTTTGCCGGGCTTGAAAGTATTAGGTAAAATTGATTTGAATGCGAGGCCATCAGCCCCGGCTACTCCGCAAGCTAAAGTGGCACCGTCACCAGCACAGGAAGTAAAACCGGCTGATACGGTTAATAAACCAGAAGTACGGCCAAGTAGTGATACACCAAAACCAGTTGTATCACAACCCGTTACTCCTCCTCAGCCAGTAGCAGAAGCTGTTAAGCCAGTCGAGGTAAAAGTAGCTCCGGCTGAGCCTGTTTCTGCTCCGGTTAATACAACACCGAAAGAGGATCCAAAGCCTGTTGCACCTGCACCTGAACAGCCCGTACAGGCACCTGTTGCTAAGGCGACACCAGAGCAGGCGGCACCAACCGTCCGTCCTGAAGCGCCTAAATCGACAACGCCCTTACAGCCGAAGCAGGAGAATCGACGGCCTGAAAACCAAGGTAATAACCGACCCGATAATCGTCCAAACACTCCGCCCCCATCACAGAACAAGCCTGTGACGCGTGAAGTCAACGATGAGGGAGAGGTACCTGTACCACCAACTGAAACAATTCGGGCCGCTGGTAGCCACCAGTTAGGTGGCCTGAAAATCCTTGGTAAGATAGAATTACCTGTTAACAATCCACGCCAGGGCCAGGGTGGGGGTGGTAGCAATGCCGATAAGAAGAAGCGGAAACGGATTCGTGGTGGCCGTGAAGGTGCTTTAGGTAGCACTTCTCAACCCAATCAGGGAGGTCAGCGCGATAATAATAACCGAAATGATCGTCCTCCCCGCGATGGTGACCGTGCCCCGGTAAACCGTGCGCAAGGTGATCGCCCGCAGGGTGACCGGAATCAGGGCCAAAGGGATAACAACCGTCAGCAGCCTCAGGGCGACCGTAACCAGACAGGAGGTGGCCAACAACGGGATAATAATCAAAATCGCCAGCAAACACAGGGTGATCGGAATCAGGCCCCAGCCAATCGCGGTAATAACAACCAGACTTCAGATAGCAATAATAACAATGCCAATCGGGGTAATAATAATCGCGCAGGGGGAGGCCGTGGAAATAATCGTTCAGATCGTTCGGGGGGTAATCGTCGCGAAGCACCAACGCAGGCCGATGTTCGGAAAGCAATTCAGCAAACGAATGCCCGGATGCAGGGTAATACGCCAAATCGGGGTGCTGATCGCCGACGGGATCGTCGGAACCAGCGCGAAGAAGACCGTCGCCTGCTGAATGAACAGGAGGAGCTGGAAGCTAAAACGCTGAAGGTGACCGAGTTCGTCTCCGCGAATGATTTGGCCTCGCTGATGGACGTATCGATCAACGAAGTTATATCGGTTTGTTTGAACCTGGGTATGTTCGTTTCGATTAACCAACGCCTGGATGCTGAAGCTATTACAGTTATTGCGGATGAATTTGGCTATGATGTTCAGTTTGTATCGGCTGAAGACGAAACCGAAGCCGGAATCGACGTAGCAGCAGATGATCCGGAAGATTTACAACCACGGGCGCCGATTGTGACCATTATGGGACACGTTGACCATGGTAAAACATCGTTGCTTGATTACATTCGTCGGGCCAAAGTTGCGGCTGGCGAAGCTGGAGGTATCACACAGCACATTGGTGCCTACAGTGTAAAAACCAGCGATGATCGGATGATTACGTTCCTGGATACACCGGGCCACGAAGCCTTTACGGCCATGCGGGCACGGGGTGCTAAAGTAACGGACGTAGTAATCATTGTAATTGCTGCTGATGATAGTGTCATGCCGCAGACGCGTGAGGCTATTAACCACGCACAAGTAGCTGGCGTTCCAATTGTATTCGCTTTCTCGAAAGTTGATAAACCCGGCGCTGATGCGGAGAAAATTCGTACAGAGCTGGCGGGAATGAACCTACTCGTCGAAGAATGGGGTGGTAAATACCAGGCACAGGAAATCTCGTCAAAATCGGGGATGGGCGTCGATGAACTGCTCGAAAAAGTACTACTTGAAGCCGAACTGCTTGAACTAAAAGCCAATCCTGACCGCCGTGGTTTAGGTACCATTATCGAAGCTTCGCTGGATAAAGGTCGTGGTTACGTATCAACTGTACTGGTCGAAAACGGTACGCTACGTCAGGGCGACATCATGCTTGTCGGTGCGCACTACGGTCGCGTACGTGCCATGACAAATGATCGGGGTGAACGTATCAAGGAAGCAGGACCTGCAACACCGGTTCAGATTCTGGGATTGCCCGGAGCACCACAGGCGGGCGATAAGTTCAACGTTATGGAGACCGAACGCGAAGCTCGTGAAATTGCGAACAAACGCGAGCAGCTTCTGCGTGAACAAACGCTACGTACCCGTAAGCATATTACGCTCGAAGAAATTGGCCGCCGGAAAGCGATCGGTACGTTCAAAGAACTGAATGTTATTGTGAAAGGTGACGTGGATGGTTCGGTAGAGGCCCTGTCGGATTCGTTACTGCAACTTTCTACAGAGGAAGTTCAGGTGAATATCATTCACAAAGCTGTTGGACAGATTTCTGAATCGGATGTTCTGCTGGCCTCCGCGTCGGATGCCGTCATTGTGGGCTTCCAGGTACGTCCTTCGTCAAGTGCCCGCAGATTGGCAGAGCAGGAGCAGATTGAAATTCGTCTCTACTCGATTATCTACGACGCCATCAACGAGGTGAGAGATGCTATGGAAGGCTTACTGGCACCGACCGTCGAAGAAGTTATTGTGGGTAACATCGAAGTCCGTGATGTGTTTAAGATCAGCAAAGTTGGTACTGTAGCTGGTTGCTACGTAACAGAAGGCACGATCAAACGGAACAACAAAATCCGGATTATCCGCGACTTTATTGTGATTCATACTGGTGAAATAAGTGCGCTGAAACGTTTCAAGGAAGATGTTAATGAAGTGAAGACTGGCTACGAATGTGGCTTGAGCATCCGAAACTTCAACGACATCGAAGTTGGCGATGTCATCGAAAGCTTCGAATTGAAAGAAGTGAAGCGAACACTGTAAGCTAAAATATAGTAATGTTTACGAAGCCCTGACAGAAAACTGTCAGGGCTTTTTCGTATCTTATTTGTTCCGAACAAACGCTTATGGAAATCTTAACGATAAGTGATATTCATGGTAGAACTATTTGGAAAGAAGCCAATTTTGATCGCTATGACCGCGTCATTTTTCTAGGCGATTATACGGATAGTTATGTTGTTGATGATGAGACGATTTACTCAAATCTGGAAGAAATCATCCAGTTGAAACGTAACGTACCGGATAAATTCGTACTTCTCATTGGTAACCATGATGCTCAATATTTGCACTATCCAAACTATCGTTGTTCAGGCTTCCGACAGTGGGCACAATCAATGCTGAGCGATTTATTTACTAACTATGAATCGTTATTTCAGATTGCCCACCAGCAGGGAGCATACCTGTTTACACATGCAGGGGTCACGAATCGATGGTTAAGGCGTTTATTAGTAAAAACAGGCCATGAAACACTTTCTATAACGCCTGAATACGATGTTGCCGGATTGCTTGATAAACTTCATCGATCCGTCAACTTCCGGAATATTTTGTTTGAAGTTGGTCCCCGACGAGGTGGATATGATTTGTGTGGTGGGCCGGTTTGGGCTGACCGTTCTGAAACGAAAGTCGACTATTTGTCGGATTTTCATCAGGTTGTTGGGCACACACCCGTTGATGCGTTCACGACGATAACCAGTGAAGCTGGATCAATTACGTATACCGATGTATTACAAACTAAAACAGCCTTTTATGAGCTCGTAATCCCTGATTAACTTAGAACGGAAGAAACGAAAGACTCTCGTTAAATCGTTAATTATAAAATAGTCCTTTAATTTTCATTGAATAGTGTTATAAAGCAGACAACTATCTGTGATTATCTAAGGGATGTACAAGCTTCGTCTCCATTTTGCCTGAATGAATTTCCTGTATCCTTCCTTTCTTTTTGGCCTGATGGCTGTGTCGGTTCCGATCGCGATCCATTTGTTCAATTTCCGGCGCACACGGCGGGTATTTTTCACGAATGTGGCGTTGCTACGTACCGTTCAGACCGAAACAAAATCGTTCCGGCGGCTGAAGCATTGGCTCATTCTGGCATGTCGGTGCTTGTTTTTAGCCTGTTTGGTGCTGGCTTTTGCGCAACCATTTATACCGAGCAAAAATAAGCTGGGTTTATCGCGGCAGGGCGTTACGAGTTTGTATGTCGATAACTCGTTCAGTATGCAGAACGAACGGAATACCAAGCGGTATCTGGATATTGCTATTAGCAAACTAGACGAACTACTGACGTTATTTCGAAACGCTACGTCTCTGCAACTG
This sequence comes from Spirosoma sp., assembly GCF_048594605.1. Classification (GTDB taxonomy): domain Bacteria; phylum Bacteroidota; class Bacteroidia; order Cytophagales; family Spirosomataceae; genus Spirosoma. The sequence goes on along the minus strand of NZ_JBMDWV010000357.1, from coordinate 20,136 downwards.
CTTACAAACGATTTTTCGACAGCTGAACAGCAGGCAGGTACAGCTGAAGCAATTCGCGATCGTGTCACCTCGATTCGTTATGCGCACACCCCCCGGACGCTGGAAACCGTTTATCGACGGCAACGTAACTTACTGAGCTCGCTAAATCCAAGCGGACGTAATCAATTATTCTGGTTTTCTGATTTTCAGAAAAGTACTGTCGGCGATCTGACCCGTCTGAAAATTGACACGACGGATCGTCTGTTTATCGTACCGCTGGATGCACAGCCGACTAAAAATGTATATGTTGATTCGGTTTGGCTTAGTACACCTTTCATCCGCGAAATGCAGAATAATAGTTTAAACGTCAAGCTGAATAATGCAGGTCGGGAGAATGTAAAGAACTTGCCGGTACGGTTGTATCTGGACGATGCGCAGACATCGACGGCAACCGCAACGCTGCAGCCGGGTGGCTCGGCAACGGTCTCGCTCAATTTCAACGTAACGTCTAAAGGATATCATCGGGGCCGGATTGTCTTTGAAGATTATCCTATTACGTTCGATAATCAATATTTCTTTGTTATTGAAGCTTCACCGGCCGTTCGTGTTTTGCACCTTTACGAGCAGAAAGCCAGTTCGGCTAATCGTTCGGCCGATTATATCGATGCGGTTTTTTCGAACGATAGCTTGTTTGTGCGTCGAAGTTTCAACGCCCAGAACTTTGATGTCGGTCAGCTAAAGGAAACTAATTTGGTGGTGCTGGAGGGCGTAGTGCAGATAAGTGGCGCCTTACGTACCGAACTGGAACGATTTGTACAGCAAGGGGGAAGCTTGACGATTATTCCACCCGCAAATCCGAACAGCGCATCATACATTCCATTTTTGCAAACGTTGGGGGTTGGCAACATGCAGGTCACTACCACAGCGGGTATAGAGCCGAATCCATTGCCTGTGGCTGATCCGGATCGAAAGAGTCCGTTCTTTCAGGATGTGTTTCAACAGAGCTATCAGTCTGAACCGTTGAATCTGCCAACGGCTGCTCCGGTGTGGCGGTGGAGTGCAGGCGAACGGTTGTTAAGCCTGCGTGATGGCAGCCCGTTATTAACCCGAACGCGAGTAATTGGTGGAGCCACGGCCCGACAGTCGCAGGGAAGCGTTTACGTATTGGCTAATCCGTTGGGAGAGACCTATGGTAATCTGGCTGAACACGCGCTTTTTGTACCGATTATGTATAAAATGGCCGCACTAAGCGTTCGACCTCAACGGGCAGCATACTCGTTCGATGATAATCTACTGACCATCCCCGTTAGTAATCCTTCGGAGCGGTCCGTATATAAGCTGAAACACAACAAGCTGGAAATTATTCCTATACAACGTATTGTTGGCAATCAACTTCTGATTGAAATGCCTAAAAGCAACGAGTTAGCGACTGGTCAGGAAGTAGAATCGGGTTATTATGAACTGCAAAACAGCCAGGGTAAAACAGAACAGTTGCTGGCGTTTAACCACGGTAATCAGGAATCAACCATGGATTTTTATTCGGCTGATGAGTTACGCCGGACATTTGCTAATCAACCCAACGTAGAGGTATTCGACAGCATTCAGGATGGTGATTTTGTACAGGTACTGGAGCAAGAAAACCTCGGCAAGAGTTTGTGGAAGTATTTTCTACTGGGAGCACTGGCTTTCCTGCTAATCGAAGTAGGCCTGGTTCGGTTTATGAAGGGATAAACGTAACACAGTTATGAAAAAGCTTATAATTGCTTTTCTATACCATCGTATTTGCTCAGTCAACTCATGAAGAAACATTCCTTTCGTCTGCTGCCATTGGCACTGGCTGGTCTCATCTTATTGGAAAGCTGTTCGAGTTATACTGTCATTCAGTCGAATCCGAGTGGCGCCAAACTTTATCTGAATGAATCGCCGGTTGGTGTTACGCCCTATCGCTACGCTGATACAAAAATTATAGGCAGCACAACGCAGGTACGATTAGAAAAGGAAGGCTATACTCCGCTTCGTACGTCGTTTTCAAGAAATGAACAGGCTGATGTTGGGGCAATTATCGGTGGCATTTTCTTCCTGTTCCCATTTCTATGGACAATGAAATACTCGCCTGAGCATACGTACGAACTTGCCCCGTTGGGCAGCACCCCTTTTGTGACACCCTTACCTCTGGCGAACGATGCCGTGGTATCTCCCTCAAAAGCAACACGCTTGAGGGAGGCAAAAAAACTGCTGGACGATGGCATTTTAACCAAGGAAGAATACGAAAAAGAAAAAAAGAAAATTCTGGATTCAGATAACTGATAAGGAACGGCTGAGATAATCTCAGCCGTTTTTTTATGCGAGCCACTTTGGATGATTTGCCTCTGGCACTAAATCGTGATAATATCTCGCAAAAACTTACAAAAAATAGCCTCGTGTGTTCGTCCGTTATGAACTTTATGTATTTTTGACGTAAAGAGAATGATGATGACCCTCACCCAAACAACTTATCTGATTATCCTGCTTTTACTTATATGGTTTCAGTCGATATATGCGCAGCAGGCTCATGTGAATCTGGACTGGAACCCGCAAAAAAACACGCAGAATCTGGTGCCTTTCGGGGCTAATGTTATCTCGCCCGATGTTCGCGACGACCGCACTGTTACGTTTCGAATGAAAGCGCCCGAAGCTAAACAGGTAATGTTGACTGGCGGACCAATTTTGCTGGCGCTTAATCAGAAAGATCCCATTCCTTTCAAAAGAGAAAGCGATAGCCTCTGGACGTTGACTGTCGGCCCAGTTAAGCCTGATATTTATGTCTATAAGTTTATTGTTGATGGGGTAACGGTGCCCGACCCGAACAATACGCTGACGGGTTTCAACGATCAGCCAGGCTATAGCAACCTGGTTGTTCATGGCGATGGACCGGCTTATTATGATGCCAGACCGGTACCGCACGGAGCTGTTGCGCGTCATGTTTATCACTCTAACGTATTGAATGGGGAGCGGGAAATATATGTTTACACGCCCCCCGGCTATTCACCCAAGAAGAAATATCCCGTCTTGTATCTGGTGGGTGGCAGTGGTGAACTGGCTTCTGGCTGGAGTCTGGATGGTCGGACGAATTTCATCGCCGATAATTTGCTGGCAGAAGGAAAAATGGTGCCGATGATTATTGCCATGCCGAACAATCAGGTTATTCACCGTAACGCTCCGGATCATACGCAAAAGACGTTTCCACTTTTTGAAGAAGAGCTGAAAACGCAGATTATTCCCTTCGTTGAAAAAACGTACAGCACCCGTGCTGACCGGAAAGGCCGTGCGCTGGCCGGTTTGTCGATGGGCGGACGACATACACAGTTGATTGGCCTCAAGAATCTGGATTTGTTCAGTTCGTTCGGCGTACTAAGTGCCGGTGATCTGGAAACTGAAAAAGTCAGCGCAGCTTTTCTGAACGACCCGACGACTAACCAGAAAGTAGATTATTTGCTGGTAGGGCAGGGGCCGCACGAAGCCAACGCACCCATTGGCAAACGTGTGCTGGCGTTACACGATGCTCTTCAGAAACATAACATCAAACACGAGTACTACGTGGGTGGCGATGGGGCGCACGACTGGGCAACCTGGCGCCACCTGTTGTATTATAAACTGTTACCGAACCTCTGGCGGAGCAAATAATCCTGACTTATTCCTTTATTTTCTAATCCTTTCTGTTTTATGAATCGCGAAAAATACACTCTGTTAACAAAGTGGCTGGGTTTTTACCTGACCCTGTGCGCTTCGGTAGCTGTGGCCCAGATGCCGCAACGCACACCAACTCCAAATGATACGTTAAAATCGCCTAAAGTGCTGGACGATAAGCGGGTAGTGATTCAGATTTACGCGCCCAAAGCTACCGACGTAATGGTTGGTGGCGATTTTGCGTCGGGCAAACCTATGCCACTGACGAAAAACGATCAGGGGGTATGGTCCGTTACGTTGGGTCCGCTCAAACCGGATTATTACACCTACACCCTGAGCGTAGACGGAGTGCGGACAATGGACCCGAAGAACCCAGTTATTAAGCAGGGAATCAGTAGTTTAGAGAACGTAATGGCAGTGCCCGGCCCGGAGACAGCTTTTGAAGATAATCGGGCTGTGCCACATGGCGAAGTACGGGAAGTTTGGTACTCTTCCAATACGCTGGGTATGATGCGTCGGATGCACGTTTACACGCCACCGGGCTACGAAAAAGGTAATACAAAATACCCCGTTTTTTACTTGCTGCACGGTGGGGGCGATGATGATTCGGGCTGGAACAGCGTAGGGCGTGCAGGCTTCATCCTGGACAATTTGATTGCCGCTGGAAAAGCAAAACCCATGATTGTGGTGATGCCTAACGGCAGTATGCCCATGCCTGCTACGTCGGGTATGCCTGACATGAACATGATGAACCGGATGCGCGACCTGTTTGCCAGTGAACTGCTGAAAGACGTAATGCCTTTCGCAGAGAAAAATTACCGCATCCTGACCAACGCCGAAAATCGAGCAATTGCCGGTCTGTCGATGGGTGGTTTTCAGACGCTGGACGTAACGTTAACACGCCCTGAGCTTTTCAACTACGTAGGTGTCTTTAGCTCTGGTTTCTTTGGCGCTTCTGCCGACGAAGCCGATACGAAATACGCCAAAGTCCTGAACGATCCCAATTTTAATAAGGGCAAAAAGCTGTTCTGGGTCGGTATCGGCAAAGAGGATTTTGTGATGGAGTCTAACAAAAAGACATTGTCACTGCTTGACAAACACAACATTAAATACCAGTATAAAGAAACGGAGGGTGGCCACACCTGGATCAACTGGCGGCAATATCTGAATGAGTACGCTCCACTGCTTTTTCGATAGCTCTAATCGTTTCGTAACCGCACCAGATCGCTGATTTTTAGGTAAAATCGTATCTGTAAACCGATTAACACTATGAACATTCGTCTCCTTATAACCAGTGTTCTGCTAGGCTGCTGGACGCTGACTTTCGGCGCTAAAGTCGATTCTCTGGACGTACCGTCGGCAGTTATGAAGAAGAACCTCCGTGCAGTAGTTGTCCTGCCGAACTCGTATGCGAAAAGCAAGACGTCCTACCCGGTATTGTATCTGTTGCATGGCGGTGGTGGCAGGTTCAGCGACTGGATTTCCAAGACCCCTGATAAAATGTTACTGCAAAACCTGGCTGATCAGTATAATCTGGTTATCGTGACGCCAGAGGGCGAAGATCTCAGCGGTTATATCGACAGCCAGTTTCAGAAAGACAGCCAGTTCGAAACGTACATAACCAAAGAAGTTATTGAGAAAATTGATAATACGTACCGCACCATTCGGGACCGGAAGGGTCGGGTCATCACCGGACTGAGCATGGGTGGACATGGTGCCTTATTCCTGTCAGCGCGTCATCCCGACCTTTATTGCGCGGCTGGAAGTATGAGCGGAGCGCTTGATCTAAATCGATCCAACTGGAAAATAGCACCTGATTTTGAGAGTCGGGTGGCCCCCCGATTCGAACGAATTCTGGGTCCGGTAGATTCAAAACCCGATCAATATGCGGCTAATTCGGTTGTGAACATGGCCGATAAGTTGAAAGCCAATGGATTACCTTTAATTATCGATTGTGGTGTTGACGATTTTCTGATTGAACCCAATCGCGAGTTACACCGGAGGTTGGTTTATAATAAAACGCCCCATAATTACAGCGAATACCCTGGCGCTCATACTTGGGAGTATTGGGAAAATTCACTGCCTTACCACGTCCTGTTTTTCAGTAAAATCCTGAAAGGAAATGGTGTTGTAACTCCTTAGCTACAATCTCCAAAAATACCCCATGTCTAAAGCTTGCTTCGTTCATCGTGTAGCATGCCTTTAGACATGGGGTTATTTCAGATTACATCTAATTGATGAAACGAAGAACCTTTCTCAAAAATAGCTCCACGACTGGTTCACTTGCACTTATTACACCATCGGGAATCCTTCAGGTTGTTAATAAACAGAAACCATCGGAAGCCGCTGAATCTGTTGTCGATGCATTTGTCAATCCGCCAATGTCGTCGCGGGCGCAGGTCTGGTGGCACTGGATGAACGGCAACGTAACAGCCTTGTTCCGTTTACAATCTGGAAACACTACAGTAAAGATTCACCATTGCTTGATTCGGGCTTGATTGGCCCGGTGGTGCTACGCGTGGCTGAATTCAAATTATTCACATAAGCGATATGCATAAACTAATCTTCTTCCTCAGCCTTATTTCATTCACGGCCTTTGGTCAATCAACGACTGTAAAAACTGAAAACGGAGCCATCGAAGGAACAATGAGCAAAGCGGGCGACGTTCGTATTTTTCGCGGAGTGCCATTTGCGGCTCCGCCCGTCGGGAACTTACGTTGGAAAGCGCCACAGGCCGTAGCAAATTGGTTCGGTGTTCGGAACTGCCGTACGTTTGGACCAAGTCCCATGCAGGGGAAGCCCGTACCCTTTATGTACTGGTCGTCTGAATTCCTGATTCCTGAATCACCCATCAGTGAAGATTGTTTGTACCTGAACGTCTGGACAAGCGCTAAATCAGCCACCGCGAAGCAGCCAGTCATTGTATACGTACCGGGTGGAGGATTTCGGAGCGGGGGAGGAGCCTGCCCCATCTACGACGGTGAGTCAATGGCCAAAAAAGGCGTTGTATTCGTAACAATCAATTACCGGCTCGGTGTTTTCGGGTTTCTGGCCCATCCCGAACTGACGCAGGAATCGAGTTATCAGGCATCTGGTAATTATGCTCTCCTCGACATTATAGCCGCGCTACGTTGGGTGCAGAAAAACATTGCCGCAATGGGTGGCGACCCTGCTAACGTAACGCTTGCCGGACAATCGGCGGGTGCTTTTGCGGTTAATTTTCTGACGGCCTCGCCTTTGGCAAAAGGGTTGTTTCATCGTGCTATTGCTGAAAGTGGTGGCAGCTTTGTGACAAGTCCGATACGTCCTAAACTGACGCTAAAAGACGCCGAGCAGCAGGGCATTACGTTCGCCAAATCGTTAAATGCTATGTCGCTTGGCGAGTTGCGGGCAAAATCTGCTGATGAGTTACTCAAAGCAACGGGCGGACTAAGCAGCCCAATCGTAGATGGATACGTAGTGCCTGAATCGATCTACGCGATTTACGACAAAGGTCGCCAGAACGATGTTCCTGTTATTGTGGGCTGGAACGAAGACGATCGGGTTTCGGGGCCACCCGTTAAAGCTGAGATTTTTCGGGAACAGGTAAAAAAGCGCTTTGGCGATAAAGCCGATGCCTATCTGAACGTGTACCCTGCCCGGACGGATGCCGAAGCGGCTCAGTCGCAGATAGCCAGCGGACGCGACGAAGCCTTTGGCATTCAGGATTATAAGTGGGCGAAAATGCAGGCTAAAACCGGAAAAACGCCTGTGTACGTCTACAATTTTAACCGAAAAGTACCGGCCAGTACGCCCGAAACACAATTTGGGGCCTTTCACTCCGGTGAGATTGTGTATGCTTACGACAACCTACATACGCTAAGCCGCCCCTGGGAGCCAGTCGATCGACAAATTGCTACGGCCATGTCGGCGTACTGGGTAAATTTTGCTAAAACTGGTAATCCAAATGGCAAAAATTTGCCGAACTGGCCAGCTTATAAACCCACTGCTGAGAACGTAATCGTAATAGACAAAACCATCCGAAGTCAAGCTTTGCCAACCAAACCTCAACTAGCGTTCTGGGAACACTATTATGCCGCTGAGAAATGAACGTAGCACTGTATTCCTGATCGGCTTCAAAGCTACGTTGCTGTAAGAAAGTAGAGAAGCGTGTCACATTGCAGAGGTTACATCAGTGCTGTAATTGAAGGCAAAGGGGCAACTGAAAATGAGGATATCTGACGGGTAAAACTCTGTTGAAAACCGCAAGGTGGTAAAATTGGCTACATTGAAGAGAAAACATCTGTAGAACTTCATCTGTTTCATTAATAAAGACCTATTTTAAGTGATGAAAGCGATTTATTCTATAGCCATTACACTCCTTATTAACGCAGCACTGAGTGCGTGTACGCCAAAAATGACCTTTACAAATTCCACGATTGTGCCATCCGCAACAGGAAACGTAACGGTAAAGAAGGATAAGAACAAAAACTACGTGATCAACGTATCTGTGCAAAATCTGGCCGATCCGCAAAAGCTTAACCCGGCAAAAAGTACGTATCTGGTCTGGACAGAGTCCAAAAACGATCCGGTGCAGAAGTTAGGAAAGATTTCGCCATCAGGTAAAGCGTTGCAGGGCAGTTTACGAGCCACCACTACGTCTGAGCCTACGGATGTGTTTATAACCGCCGAAGATAATGTCGATCTGCAATATCCAGACGGGCGAATCGTGCTGACAACGAAGAAAGAGCCATAATCAGGTTATGTATTCCTTGCCAATCCGGTAAAAAATAAGGGAGATGTGTACACATCTCCCTTATTTTTTACCGGAAAAAGAACTTATTCTTTGCGGGTCGAAAATTGGTAAATCGTGGTTGTTTTATAGGTTTCGCCCGGACGTAACGTAGTGGTTGGAAACGACGATTGGTTCGGTGAATCAGGGTAATGTTCTGTTTCCAGGCAGAGAGCGTAGCGTTTTTTGTAAGGAAATCCCTCACGACCTGTTACGCTTCCGTCCAGGAAATTACCTGTATAAAACTGGATGGCTGGTTCTGTGGTACGAACTTCCATGACGCGTCCACTGGTCGGTTCGTAGACCGTAGCGGCCAGTTTAAGTGAGTCGCCCGAACCATTCAACACCCAGCCATGATCGTAGCCGCCACCGTATTTGATCTGCGTATCGGTCGAGTCGTTGATCCGTTTTCCAATAACGGTTGGCTGTGTAAAATCGAAGGGCGTATTGGCTACTGGCTGAAGTTTACCCGTCGGAATCAGGGTTTTATCGACAGGAATAAATCGGTCAGCGTTGAGCGTTACTACGTGGTCAAGAACATCACGCTTGGCACCACCCGTCAAGTTGAAATACGTATGATTCGTCAGGTTAACCACCGTTGGCTTGTCTGTAGTGGCCTCATAATCAATCTTCAGGGCATTATCTTTCTGCAGCGTGTAGGTAACGGTTACGTTCAGATTTCCGGGGTAGCCTTCTTCGCCATCTTTCGATGTGTAGGTCAATTTTAGGGCAGGTTCGTCGCCTTCGATGGGTGTGGCTGTCCAGAGTACTTTGTCGAAACCGACTGTGCCGCCGTGCAGGTGATTGCCCATGTTGTTCGTCACAAGGTTGTACGTTTTTCCGTCCAGCGTAAATTTCCCTTTCGCAATCCGGTTACCATATCGACCGATCAAGGCTCCAAAATACGGATTGTTTTTTACGTAGGCAGACAACGAATCCTGACCTAACGTAACGTCCTCGAATTTGCCGTCTTTATCGGGAGCCGTCAGTCCAACAATAATTCCACCATAGTTGGTGATCTGGGCTGTCATGCCCGATTCGTTACGTAGCGTGTAGAGATCGGCGGTTTGCCCACCGGCCAACTGACCATAGGCCGTTTTTTCGATACTTGCTTTTTGTTCGGTCGTTTCCTTCTTGGACGAGCAGGCATTCATAGTTAACAGGCCTGTTAGTAGAGCTAATGATAAAAATGGGGTTAGTCCTTTCATGAACTATGGAATTTGGGAGAATGTAAATTTCCTTGTAAAGAACAGTCGGGCTTATTCATACTATAAAGTAAGGCCGGCGACTTTTTATCCCTTAGCAGCCCTGCCCGTAATACGCATTGGCGCCGTGTTTGCGCTCATAATGCTTCATACGCAGCGTGTCTTTAATGCGGGGCGTATTGGGATTGATCTGGAGCGTTAGGTACGCCATGCGCGCTACTTCTTCCAGCACCGCCGAATTATAAACTGCTTTCTCGGCTGTTTTCCCCCAGGTAAATGGCCCGTGGTTCTGGAGCAGCACCATTTCCATTTCCTTGTGCGACAGACCTTTGCTTTCGAAGATGCCGAAAATCTGGTTGCCCGTTTCATACTCATAGTCGCCCTGAATCATCTCGTCGGTTAGTGCCGGAGCACAGGGAATGTCCTGGTGTGTGTGGTCGGCGTGGGTAGTTCCGAAAATAGGAATGTCCAGCCCCGCCTGCGCCCACGAAACCGCATACGTACTATGCGTATGGACAATTCCACCAATGTCGTGCCAGGTTTTGTAAAGCAGTGCGTGAGTTTTCGTATCCGACGACGGCCGCATCGTTCCTTCAATAATTCGGGCGTCGTAATCGCAGATGACGATATCCTGCGGACGTAGTGCTTCATAGGGTACGCCACTGGGTTTGATCGCAAAAACGCCCTGTTCGCGATCGACGGCGCTCACATTGCCGAACGTAAACAACACCAGCCCCAACTTCGGCAACTGCATGTTTGCTTCAAAACACTCTTCTTTTAAAGTCGTGTACATGATTAATGATTGAGTTGTTGACTGATTGAATTATTGAATGAAATTCACTGCTGTAATAAGAAAGTATACGTCAGCTTATTCAATCGCTCAATCATTACATTTCTAATACCACCACCGAAACCGGCGGCAACGTAACGGTCAGGCGGTCGGGCGTTCCCGTATCGCCGGAAAGTTTGGCACCGTTAAAAGCGGCTGGCTTAATTTTATTCAGATTCTCGAACGTATTGTGATCGTGCACATCGGCCGATGTCAGAATGCGCCCCGTTATGCCTGCGGCTTTCAAGCCTTTCAGATCAACAGAAATATCCTGCGCTTTTTTCGGGTCGATGTTCACGAGTGAAATATGAACTTTCCCGGCTTTGTCGCGGGAGGCCGAAACCGATACAGCGGGCAGGTTTTCTTTCTCGAACGTAAAATCTTCGGTTTTTACGTCAACAGGCAGCATCGTTGCATCCTGATGAACATTGTACATTTCCAGTACGTGATACGTTGGCGTCAGCAGGATTTTGTCGCCTTTGGTCAGAATAACTGATTGTAATACGTTGATCGCCTGTGCCAGATTGGCCATGCGAACGCGTTCGCAGTGCTTGTGGAAAATGTTGAGCGTAGCGCCAGCCAGCACCGCATCGCGCATGGTGTTTTGCTGATACAGAAACCCCGGATTTGTGCCCGGTTCTACGTTATACCAGCCGCCCCATTCATCAACAATCAGCGCGATTTTTTTCTCGGCATCGTATTTGTCCATGATAGCGATGTGTTTTTCAATCAATTCATCCATCAGAAGTGCCTGCTGCATCGTCTTGAAATACTCCTGATCGGTAAACTGCGTGGCTGACCCTTTTTTGCCTTCGCCCCACGAAAGCACCGAGTAATGGTGTAACGCCACGCCATCCATCAGCGACGCTGGAATGTTTTTCATGAGGGTTTCGGTCCAGTTATAATCGTTGTCGCTGGCGCCCGACGCGATCCGAAAAATCTTTTCCTTGCCCACCTGCGAATTCATGAACGTGCTGTATTGGCGGTAGATGTTGGCGTAGTAATCGGCTTTCATATTCCCACCACAGCCCCAGGCTTCGTTGCCAACACCCCAGTAGCGAACATTCCAAGGCGTGCTACGTCCGTTTTGCTGCCGCAGATTCGACATAGGGCTGTTGCTTGGGAAGTTAACGTACTGCACCCAATCGCTCAGATCCTGCACCGTACCGCTTCCGACGTTTCCGGCCAGATACGGCTCCGTGCCTAGTAGCTCACACATGTTCAGAAAATCGTGCGTGCCGAAGCTATTATCTTCCGTAACCCCACCCCACCACGTATTCACAATTTTCGGACGTTTGGCTTTTGGGCCAATGCCGTCTTTCCAGTGATACGTATCGGCGAAGCAGCCGCCAGGCCAGCGTAAATTCGGTATTTTTAGCTTCTTCAGTGCCGCCACTACGTCCAGCCGAACACCATTTTTATTCGGAATTTTTGTGTTGTTCTCACCCACGTAGAAACCGTCATAAACGCACCGGCCCAGGTGTTCGGCAAAATGGCCGTAAATGTGACGACTGATCGTATGCTTGCCTTCGCTGGCGTTGATCGTCACTTTGTTTTGCGCCGAAACAATCAGGCTGCTACCAATGAAGAAGAGGGTTAGGAATTGTTTTTTCATGTTTCTAAAGGGTGAAAGAGCGAAAGAATGAATGAGCGAAAGAGTGAATGAGCGAAGGAATGAATGAGTGAATAAAATCATGCGTCAGCCATTCGCTCTTTCGCTCATTCGCTCTTTAAAATTGCCGATACGCGGCTTCACTCCAGCGCAGTTCATTTTTCAATTGACGCAGCTTAGTATCCCGATCAATGACGACCAGTTCTACCCCGAAAATATCGGCGAAATCTTCGATGTGATCGGTTGTTAAATTCTGGCTGTAGACCGTATGGTGCGCTCCTCCGGCCAGAATCCAGGCCGCACAGCCAGTCTGCATATCGGGTAGCGGTTTCCAAAGAGCGCGGGCTACGGGCAGTTTGGGCAATGCTTCAGTGCCTGCAATCGCTTCGACTTCGTTGACCAGCAGCCGGAAGCGATTGCCCATGTCGATAAGCGATACGTTAATCGCCGGACCAGCCGGTGCGTTGAATACCAGCCGAACCGGATCGGCTTTGCCGCCAATACCCAGCGGATGAATCTCACAACTTGGTTTATCGGCCGCAATACTTGGGCAAATTTCGAGCATGTGCGAGCCCAATACCAGCGGATTAGCCGGGTCGAAATGGTACGTATAATCTTCCATGAAGGAATTGCCGCCGGGCAAACCAGCTGCCATCACTTTCAGTGTACGAACCATAGCCGATGTTTTCCAGTCGCCCTCTCCACCGAAACCATAGCCGTCAGCCATCAGGCGCTGCGACGCGATGCCCGGCAGTTGAGCCATCCCGTGCAGGTCTTCGAACGTATCGGTGTAAGCTGAGAAATTACCGTCTTTCAGGAATGCCCGCATTCCGAGTTCAATTTTGGCCGCATCACGTAACGAGTTGTGTTGAGCACCGCCTTTACGTAACGATTCCATCAGCGTATAGCTATCCGCATAGTCAGCCACCAACTGATCAACTTCGGCGTCGCTAATCTGATTGATAACCGCCACCAGATCGCCGATGCCGTGCGTATTGACCGACATACCGAAGGTCATTTCGGCCGCCACTTTATCGCCATCCGTTACGGCTACCTGACGCATGTTATCGCCAAACCGAACCAATTTCATCGTTTTTAATTCATAAGCCGCTACAGCCACCCGCGTCCAGGAAGCAATTTTAGCCACTACGTCTGGCTGCTGCCAGAAACCAACAACTACCTTACGGTTCAGCCGCATTCTGGACATGATGAACCCAAACTCCCGGTCGCCGTGAGCTGACTGGTTGAGGTTCATGTAATCCATGTCGATGTCTCCCCAGGGAATGTCGCGGTTGAATTGCGTATGCAAATGAAGCATCGGCTTTTTCAATACACTCAATCCCCGAATCCACATTTTAGCGGGCGAGAACGTATGCATCCACGTAATGATTCCTACGCAATTGGGTGCTACGTTCGCTTCCTGGCAGATGGCGTAGATTTCGTCAGGCGTTTTTACTACCGGTTTGAATACAACCCGCACGGGCATTGGCTGCGCCTTATTCAGAAATTCAGCAATGATGAGCGAATGAGCATCAACTTGTTTAAGCGTTTCTTCGCCGTACAAATGCTGGCTACCTGTGACGAACCAGACTTCAAATTGTTTTAGATCAAGCATTATTTGATATTGACGTTTTCTATTTGTGATGTCAGTTTTGAGAAGCTGACATCACCGTGAAGGAGGAAGTAAGCTCCGGTTTATTTTCAATAAATCTTCCCAGATTCAGGTATTTCCGGTAAAGGATTTCATATGTAGCGGCCTGTTCCGAACGAGGTTGATATTCAGCGTCGAAGCCAGAACCCATAGCCTGCTGTGCGGCTTCCATCGTAGGGTGAACGCCAGCCGCAACAGCCGCACACATAGCTGCGCCCAGCGCACAGGCCTGATCGGCGCTGGCTACCTGAATGGGTTTGTTCAGTACGTCGGCCAGGGTTTGCATCACGAAGGGGGATTTCTTCGCAACTCCGCCAATCGCAATTACTTTTTTGATCGGAACCCCTTCCTGAATAAATCGGTCGACAATGCTACGTGAACCGAAAGCCGTTGCTTCGACCAGTGCCTTGAAGATTTTTGGAGCGTCGGTTCCCAGACTCAAACCAGCAATGGCGGCTTTGAGCGTGTGATTGGCGTCGGGGGTGCGTCGGCCATTAATCCAGTCGAGCGCAATGACGTCGTTTTCCGTAACGGGCAACGTAGCGGCTTGGGTAGACAGGTGTGGGATCAGTTGACGGCTTAGCGTATCAGCTGCTTCGTCGCCCAGTAAATCGCGAACGGGACTGGTGATCAGCCGGGCAAACCAGGCATAAACGTCACCGAACGCCGATTGCCCGGCTTCTAAACCCAACATACCCGGCGCGACCGAACCATCGACCTGGCCACAGATGCCCCGAATCAGTTGATGACCAATTTCCTCATTCGGCGCCATCAGAATATCGCAGGTCGACGTACCGATAATGCGGACAAAGGCGTAAGGCTCAATTTCGGCACCAATGGCGCCCATATGCGCATCGAAAGCCCCCACACCAATCACTACGTTGGTCGACAGCCCCAGCTTCTCCGCCCATTCTGCCGATAAATTACCCATCGACTGGTCGGCGGTGTACGTATCAGAGAATAACTGGCTACGGAGTCCACTCAGCAATGGATCGAGTTTGGTAAGAAATTCCTCAGAAGGTAATCCGTCGAATTCGCTATGCCAAAGCGCTTTATGGCCAGCTGCACAACGCGACCGACGTAGCGAAAGTGGATTTGTGTTTCCCGTCAGAACGGCCGAAACCCAGTCACAGTGTTCGATCCAGGAAAAGGCATGTTCCCGAACCGCTTCATCGACACGTAGCGTGCGTAGAATCTTAGCCCAGAACCATTCCGACGAGTAAATGCCCCCAACGTATTTCGTGTAATCTGTGTCCCAATGATGGGCCAGGTTATTTATTTCTTCGGCTTCGTCATTGGCCGTATGGTCTTTCCAGAGAATAAACATACCGTTCGGATTCTCGGCAAAATCAGAACGTAGTGCCAGCGGCAGCCCGGTTTTGTCAACAGCACAGGGTGTCGAGCCAGTCGTATCAATCGAGATGCCAACAACCTGCTGGCGAACGTCATCAGAGGCACCTGCTAAAGCCCCTTTGATAGTCGCTTCCAGACCTTCCAGATAGTCGAGCGGATGCTGTCGGAACTGCGAGGTTGCTGGATTGCAGTACAATCCTTTTTTCCAGCGGCTGTACTCGTGAACGTGTGTTCCGATAGCCTCTCCCGTGTGCGCGTTGACGACTAGAGCCCTCACCGAATCCGTGCCAAAGTCGATGCCTATAACGTATTGATTATTCATTTGATGATGTCCTTGTCAGATCGAAAGTCTTGGCTTTTGCCCGGTTAAAGAATGGAGAAAAATCGCCTTTTTAAGAATAGTGTTTATCTGACACAATATTACAGCATAATGGTGTTTTTTTCATAAGAAGTTGCAATAATTTTTTTGCAAAGTAAAGAAACTATGACAGAGTTAGTTCAGGGAAGAAACTAACGTAGTCGGTAAGGTATTGGTGGTATTTCTCGGTGTTAAGCCGGTACAGTTTCCCCTTCTTGGTAACGGAATGTGTGTCTTTCTCGCCCGTGTCAATCAACAGATCGGTGGAGAGTATCTTTCGGCTAAAATTCCGACGATCAAGGGGTTTGCTGTAGATCGCTTCGTAGACTTTTTGTAATTGTGGGATGGTAAATTTCTCAGGCATCAGTTCAAAACCAATGGCGTGTAAGGCCGCTTTGTAACGTAGCTGCTGCAACGCCTGCTTAACCATCTGGTCGTGGTCGAAGATCAGATCTGGTTTGTTGCGCAGGCTAATCCACGAGGCATTGTGTGTTTTGGCCGCGTTTAAGTCCTGCTGTTGCGTATTGATCAGCGCGTAATAAACAACTGAAATTGTCCGTTCAACCGGGTCTCGGTTCACGGCTCCAAAGGTTTGCAATTGTTCGAGGTAGTTATTGTCGATGCCTGTCAGATTAAACAGAATGCGATGAGCAGCTTCCTCTAAATCTTCATTTTCGTTAAGAAATCCACCCATCAATGACCATTTGCCCTGCTCGGGCTCAAAGTTGCGTTTGATGAGCAGTAAGCTGAGTTCCTCTCCATCAAAACCGAAGATAATACAGTCGAGTGCTACCAGAATCCGGCTTGTATGCGTATAGTGAATCATTGTCTATCGAAAAAGTATGCAATGCACATAATGATAAGCAGAGATGTTAGAATTCGCCAATTCGGGTAGAATAATTTTTTCGCTATATTATAAGAAAAATATATACTATTTTAGTTGTATAATAAAAAGCGAAGCCACCTTATATTTGGCAGCAGGATCAGATTAGAACATAGCCGCCCAATGCGCAAAGCAGAGGCAGGAAACATAAGTAATATGGAAGATAGAATCCGGGAGAAATTAAAGATTCTGGCTGATGCCGCCAAGTATGACGTATCGTGTACGTCGAGTGGCAGCAACCGCAAAAATGACGGAAAAGGAATCGGAAATGCCAGTTCCGGAATTTGTCATACCTATACAGAAGATGGTCGCTGTGTGTCGTTGCTGAAGATTTTACTCACCAATTACTGCATCTACGATTGTGCCTTCTGCGTGTCGCGATCGAGTAATGACGTCAAACGGGCCGCGTTTACAGTCGAGGAGGTCGTAGCGCTGACCATGAATTTTTACCGTCGGAACTACATCGAAGGGTTGTTTCTCAGTTCGGGAATTTTCAAAGATGCCGACTATACCATGGAGCGCATGCTACGTATCGTAAAGAAGCTACGGCTGGAGGAAAATTTTCACGGCTACATTCATCTAAAAACCATTCCGGGTGCCAGCGGGGAATTGGTGACCGAAGCTGGTTTATACGCCGATCGGATGAGCATCAACCTGGAAATGCCGACCGAAGCCGGACTTAAGCTACTGGCTCCCGATAAATCGCATACGGAAGTAAAGCGTGAGTTAGGAGTAGTTCGGGCAAAGGCCATTCAATACGCCGATGAACGAAAGCTGATCAAAAGTACCCCTTCCTTCGTACCCGCTGGCCAAAGTACACAGATGGTCATTGGTGCCACCGCCGAAACCGACCGGGACGTAATGCAGACCGCCAATGAGTATTACAAAGCGTTTTCGCTGAAGCGCGTGTACTATAGTGGCTATATTCCAATCAGTTCCGATAACCGAATGCCCATGATTGGCACCCCGCCACCACTGATTCGGGAAAATCGTTTGTATCAGACAGACTGGCTACTACGTGTATACGGCTTTGACGTAGAGGAAATTCTGAATGAAACGTATCAGAACCTTGATCTCGATGTCGACCCAAAATTGAGCTGGGCACTACGTAATTTTCAACTGTTTCCAGTTGATATCAACACCGCAGACTACCGAATGATTTTACGAGTGCCGGGCATTGGAGTCAGGTCGGCTCAGAAAATTGTGGCAGCCCGGCGGTTTGGTAAGCTACGTATCGATCAATTGAAAAAAATTGGCATTTCTTACAGCAAGGCCCAGTATTTTATTCGATGCGCTGATACGCCGTTTCGACTCAACGAGAAAGACCCTTACACTGTTAAGCGAATAATTTTACGTAGTAGCCAGAGTAAATATCTCAAAAATCAATTCCAGCAACTGAGTTTATTCTGATGGTCATCTACATTTTCGATGGAAGTTTTTGGGGCCTACTGACAGCTATTTTTGAATCCTTTGCGCGAAAAGAATATGAGGTAAAGCTGACGGAAGAAAGCCGCTTCGAAGCGAGCTTTTTTGACACGTCGGTACGTATTCATACCGAACGTGAAAAAGCCAACCGCGTGTGGCTTGGCCTGCAAAAAAAAGTAGGAACTGAAGGCCAGCAACAGTTTTATAAGGCGTTTCTGTCCGAGCAGCCAGCCGTGTTTAAGTCTCTGTTTACGTACGCACAATACGTATTCTGCAACCCCGCTGGTTTCGCCGAAAATTATGGAAACGCCGACGTACTGGCTATAGCGCAGGCTGCTCAGAAAGTACACCGGGAGAAACATCGGATGGAAGCGTTTGTGCGCTTCAAAAAACACCGGAATGGATTGTTTATGGCCGTGGTCGCTCCTGATTTTAACGTATTGCCGCTAATCTGTCCGCATTTTAAAGATCGGTACGCCGACCAACCTTGGCTTATTTACGACGAGCGACGTAAGTATGGCATTTATTACAATGGTAGTACCGTTTGCGAGGTCGTTCTGGCGAGTAAGCCCAGGGCGCTAACTGAACATGACGTACTGGAAGCAGGACTGGATGGCCACGAACAGTTATACGCTACGTTATGGAACGATTATTTTCGGAGTACTAACATTGCCGAGCGCAAAAATAAAAAACTGCATCTTCAGCACGTGCCCAGGCGCTACTGGCGCTATCTCACCGAAAAAACCGATGATCTTGGTTTAGGGCTATAAGATTACAATAGGATTTATCACATCTGTCTACGCCTGACCTGCGTTAGCTGCTGCACCTGTGTCCATTTATCCGTTTCTGATCAACGAAGTATTAGGTATTTATACGTGTCAACACGTGGTGGAAAAGAACTACGTGTATACTATAGAAATTGAATTATTTATATACATTATATACTGGAATTCAGACAGAAGCCTCTATCTTCTATATTCTACATAAACTGTATTTATGCGTATCTTATTTTAAATATAAACTAATATAGATAGATAAGTATGGAAATAATCTATATAGTGAAATTATATTTTATTTGGTATTAAGTTAATTTTACCTTCAATATTCGATTTTTCTTTGGACTAAACATTGAATTAAATCTGGGTTAACATATTTTTACCGAATGTTATGATGTAAGTAGTATAACCTAATATGATTTGAGCAGTTGTATGGCGAAAAATTTACTATTGAGCTTCCTGCTGGTATGCTCAGCCTGTGCCTTTACCTGGGCACAGGAACGAAAAATTACGGGTAAGGTAACTTCAAATGAAGACGGTACGTCGTTGGCGGGGGTATCGGTTGTTGTGAAAGGAACGACGACAGGATCGGTTACAGATGGTGAAGGCAAGTATTCTATAGCTGCTCCTGCGAAAGCGACACTAGTATATTCCTTCATTGGTATGGCCACCAAGGAAATTGAAATCGGGGCCAGTTCAGTAATCGATGTTAAGTTGACGACCGACACCAAGCAGCTTTCCGAAATTGTGGTAACCGGGGTAGGGGTAGCTACCGACAAACGAAAAATTGCCATTTCGGTTGAGTCGGTGAGTGCGAAAGAACTTCCACAAACGCCATCGGCCTCCGTTGATCAGGCCCTTATCGGGAAAATTCCGGGTGCACAGATTACCAGCCGGAGCGGTACACCTGGTGCCGATGTGAATATTCTGCTACGTGGTATCAACACCATCAACCGGGGTACGCAACCCATGATTCTGATTGATGGGATTCAGATGGGCGCTACCAGTCTGCAAACCATCGACTTAAACTCCATCGAGCGGGTCGAAGTTGTTCAGGGCGCAGCTGCGGCCACGATTTACGGAGCGCAAGGGGCTAACGGCGTTATTCAGTTATTTACTAAAAAAGGCAAAAACGGTCAGCTTAACATTGATATTTCGTCCAGCATTGCCCAGAATACGTACCTGAACGTTGGCGGCTTAAGCAAAGCACAATATCATGCTTTCGTTACGGATGCCAGCAATAACATCATCGGATCGTCGGGTAAGCCCATTGCGTTCGATGCGACGAATGGTATTTATACTGAAAACGTACAGTATAACTCAACCGATCCGACGGCTACGAACAGTAAGCCTTATAACGCGAATCTGCAATACCACGATCATTTCTCGTACTTCTTCAAACCCGCTAATACGATCAACAACAGCATCGCTATTTCGGGAGGGAGCCAGAAAGCCGATTTTAGTCTGTCGGTTTCCAACAGCCATCAGGAGAGTAACATCATCAACAACGGTGCCTGGGATCGGAGCAACCTATCGGCCAACATCGGGACACAGTTGGCCAAAGGGCTTTCGCTACGTTCGATTACGCAGTTAGCCTATACGAAAAACACGTTGAAGAGCAGCGACCG
>NZ_JBMDWV010000356.1:0-23237 GCF_048594605.1 Spirosoma sp. | reverse complement strand
AATCGCTGAATCAACTCGCGTAAATGCTCGTGTGTTTCCTGTCGAATCTGGAGCGATTCTACTGAATCCTCCGCAAACTCAAGCGTGTTGAACACACTGCTTCCGTCTTCAAACACCACACTGGGGTAGCGTTTATCTTTTCGGAAATAGTCAATGGCCAAGTTGTGAGCGATTCGGATAATCCAGGGTAGAAATTTTCCCTCCTCGTTGTATTTACCCGACTTGAGCGTGTCCACCGCTTTGATAAAGGTGTCCTGCATTAAGTCTTCAGCCACGTACTGATCTTTGACGATCAAGTAAATAGTCGTGTAAATCTTCGATTTGTGCCGTTGCACTAATTTGGCAAAGGCTTTTTCATTACCACGGATATACAGGGAAATCAACTCACTGTCGTTTACCTGGGCTTTTTCCATTTTCAGTAAGACAATTAGGTAACGTAGAGTTGTGTTCCGATAGTGTACAGTGCGGTTTGTTTTTACGAAAATTTCTGGAATCCAGACATTAAAATAAGAAAGAAAACTCGTTAAATGCAAATAAATCAGGCAGAAAATCTGTTAAACGGTCAGTCTTTCTTTGAAAAATTCATTTTACGTAAAAGAAAATTGCAACTTCTTGTACTTTTGCCAAAACTAGCTTATTCGTAGAAGTAATTGCACTTACATTTGATGGTGCAATATAGATTCTTTTTTAGGGGTGTGCGTTTAAATCAATGAGTAAAATTTCTAAAATCAGTGCCTCTCCCAGACTTCTTAGCGTCTGCTCTATACGTTGAATACTCATTAGACATGGTTTTGACTTAGAAAGTAACATGTCTATGCATCATTTTCGTAGTGTTAATTTTTTACAATCCATTGATTTACTGGACTAACCTTGCTACTTTAGGGCTTGATATCAGCTGCTATACAAGCTGTATATGACTATGCGATCATTTCGGCTTGGAATCATATTGCTTGGTTGGTGCTACACTTGCCTGGGACAGGTGCGTGTTCGTCTTCCGGAAGTGAATTTCGACCGGCGGGGCGACATGGTTTACATGGATAGCTTGCTGAATCTTGGTCGAGGTCATGGGCAATTTGCCGAACGACTGCCACGCAGCCCGCATAATGATACGTTACGTCTGGAAGGACTTCGTTTTATGGCGCTTGTTTTCAAGCAAATGCGGGGGAGTCATCGGGATAGCAGTTTCCTTTATGCCAATACGCTGGAATCGCGGGCTTTATCGTACAATAACATTCTGTATGCTGTTCGAGCCATGATGCTTCAGGAACATTACATACGAACCGTGAAGGGCGATTATCCTAAAGCTTTACAAATCAATCAACGAGCTTCTGAACTATGCCGAAAATTACCGCGCGAAAGCTCCCCCCGATGGCAAGTGCAGATGAATCTGGGAGATATTTACCTGCTCCTGAAAGAATATGACAATGCGCTGGCAAGTTATCAGCTCTCGCAAAAACTACTAGGTTACAATACGTCATTAACGCCCAAAAATCGTAAACTTCTTATTAGTCAGGCCATAACCCAAACGGGGGAGGTGTATGAATTACAGGAGCGATACGGTTTGGCCCGTCAGCAATACGAGACGAGTCGGCAAATAGCTATAGATGCCCACTCGCAGGTAAACGTAGCGTACGCGAACGAACGATTGGGGGATTTTTCTGTGAGCCGTCGGGAGCCGGAACGGGCGATTAAGTATTATGAAGAAGCCTTAAGCGTTTGGGGCCAACTACGCGAGCAATTAGGACAGGCATCCGTTTGGGCGAGACTGGCTGAGTGTTATACGCTGACCAACCAACCCACCCTGGCCATTACGTTTGGCGAGAAAGCACTGGCTATTGCGCGCGAGGCCGGTTATCAACGGATTCGGCAAATGTCTACTCTAGCCCTGTACCGAGCGTATCGACTAGCTAATCAGCCCGTTCAGGCGTTAACTATGTATGAAGAATACAGCGCAGTTCGTGATAGCATTGCTACGTATAAACGAGTGGAAGAGTTATCGGCTTTACAAAAGAAATATGATATTAATCAGGTACGTGCTGAAGCCGATAAAGAACGATTAATCCAACAGCAGCAGTTAATCAACGTACGTCGACAATCTGAAGTTAATTTGCTAAAAGCAGAGGCTGAACGAGAGCAGTTGGCCGGTGAAGCCCGAATGAATCAGCTTCAACAACGGTTGGAAACCGAGCGTCTGCGGGCTGATTCGCAGAAAAGCCGATTAGAGAACCGGGCTCATATTGACAGACTTAGCCATGACATTGAGCAACAGCGGCTTATGCGTTTGTTTCTTGTGGCAGGTTTGGCTATGCTGTTTGGATTTGTAGTTGTTTATTATCGAAAGAATCGCTTAATCAACAGGCAAAATCAGGAAATTGAAGGGCTAAATCTTGAACTGGAAGACAAGGTTATTGCTCGTACGGCCGAACTAAAGCTGGCAAATGATCAGTTGCGGGCCAAGAATCGTGAGATCGAGGAAGCGTTGCTGAAAGGGCAAACGCTTGAACGTAAACGAATGGCAGCTGATTTGCACGATAGCCTTGGTGGACTGTTGTCGGCAATTAAAATGAGTATGTCGGCACTGAACCCAGCCCATATGTCTGATCGGGAGCAGCAAATCTATTATAATCTGCTGAATATGGCGAAAGAAGCATTTGCCGAAATTCGCTATTTATCGCATAATTTACAGCCCGATGAGCTGGAAAAACAGGGTTTGGCCGAAGCCTTGACGCGCCTGGTTAGCAAACTGAATGTATCGCAGAAAGTGACGTTTGAATTGGATATCAAAGCCTTGCCCAGACTAGGAAAAACGGCGGAGTTTAACCTGTATTCAATTTGTATTGAACTTTGTAGCAACATTATTCGACACTCCGAAGCGACAGAAGCCGAAATCATATTCCGGCGATTTAATAATGAGCTGAATATGATAGTAAAAGACAACGGACGAGGAATGAATCCAGCCGATGCTACAGGTATGGGATTACGGAATATCCAGTCGCGGATGGATCTTGTTAAAGGTCGGTATGAAATTCACTCAGGTGAAAATGAGGGCACTACGTTCATTTTTATTTTACCGGTGTCGTCTAATCTACCGGCAGGCGATAGCCTGAGACAGAACTAACGATACTACATTCGTTTCTCCTTAGTTTACTCGTCCCTCCACCAGTAATTCGTTCTTATCGAAGTAAGGTAGTTTCTGAAAACCCGATAATTTATAGTGCTTTACCTGCCATTCGCGCCCAGCGATCGGCCCGCTTTCAAGCAGCAGGTGGCGCTCCGACGAATAAAGAGCATTATTTGTTTGTAGAACAGCTTCAATCCGGCTGGGCTGGTGGGTTAGCGAATCCAGTTGAACGGTTAATTCCCGAACGGCTAAATGTTCTTCCTCTGCTTTCAGCCTGTATTGATACGTTAGGGAATCAGGTCGCAAAATCTGATAGCTACTACGTAGCGCTGGTTTATTAATGTCGGCCTGCGTAAACAGCTCAAGCTCCTTGTTCCAGTTAATATCGTGGGTGGTTTGCTGATTGCGCGTTTCATTCAGCGCTACAGATTTGTTGACAAGCGGTTTCCGGGTCGATAAACCTGCTGTCTGACGTTGTACAAATCCCAGCACATCATAATAAACGTTTGGCTGATTTTGCTGAACAGGATTGGTACAACTACTGGTTAACAGCGAGAAAAGAAAGGCAAATGAATAAAAGAAGCGCATAAAAAAGAGAAAAATAACCCGCCGGTGCGAAGTCTTTATCGAATCACCAACACGATTTTTTGCAAATCGGTTTAGGTAATCAAAATCTGCACCTAATTTGCATTTAGTTTGGACGAAAGATGTTAGACATAAGACGAAGGATATAGTCATTACGTTGATGTCTTTCTACTTACGTCTTTTGTCTCTCTATTTAGTTCTCTTTATCAAATTCTATGGAATACGATGTTATAATGATTGGTTCGGGGCCAGGTGGCTACACCGGAGCCATACGTTGTGCACAGCTCGGACTGAAAACGGCCATTATTGAAAAATACCCAGCGCTGGGTGGTACTTGCCTCAACGTCGGCTGCATTCCGTCGAAAGCGCTTCTCGACTCAACAGAGCATTATTACAATGCGGCTCACACCTTTGCTGAGCATGGCATTAAGCTGAATGATTTGCAGGTCGATTTGGCGCAGATGATTGCTCGTAAGGCCAGCGTGGTTGAGCAAACAACGAAAGGCATTACGTTCCTGATGAAGAAGAACAAAATCGACGAAATCCACGGCGTCGGTTCATTTGTCGATCCACATACCATCAAGATTGCAAAATCCGATGGATCGGAGCAGACCATTACGGGTAAAAACATAATCATTGCCACCGGCTCGAAACCGCTGTCGTTCCCGTCGATGCCGATCGATAAAAAGCGTGTCATTACTTCAACGGAAGCTCTTACGCTTCAGGAAGTGCCCAAACACCTGATCGTAATTGGTGCGGGTGTTATTGGGGCCGAGCTTGGGTCCGTTTATGCACGGCTTGGCGCTAAAGTATCGTTTGTGGAGTTTGCCGATTCGATGATTCCGACCATGGATAAAACGATGGGTAAGGAACTTCAGAAAGTAATTAAAAAATTGGGCGCTGATTTTTATTTCAGCCACAAGGTTACGAAAGTCGAAAACACCGGCGATGAGGTTGTTGTCAGTGTTGATACGCCAAAAGGCGACCAAATCACGCTGACGGGCGATTACTGCCTGGTTTCGGTAGGTCGGCGCCCTTATACAGATGGGCTGAACCTGGAAGCTGCCGGTGTTAAAGTTGATAATCGGGGGCGGGTTGAAGTTGATGATCATCTGCGTACCAATGTTCCCCATATCTATGCGCTTGGCGACGTAATACGGGGAGCCATGCTGGCACACAAGGCCGAAGAAGAAGGGATATTCATTGCTGAAACCATTGTTGGTCAAAAACCGCATGTGCATTACCGGTTAATTCCGGGAGTTGTTTATACCTGGCCAGAAGTTGCTTCAGTAGGCTATACGGAAGAAGAAGTCAAACAGCAGGAAATTCCGTATAAAGTGGGTTCATTTCCATTTAAAGCACTCGGACGCGCGCGGGCCAGCATGGACGTGGATGGATTGGTAAAAGTGCTGGCACACAAGGAAACTGATGAAATTCTGGGTGTCCACATGATTGGTGCCCGTGCTGCCGATATGATTGCCGAAGCGGTAACCGCTATGGAGTTCCGGGCATCGGCTGAGGACGTAACGCGGATGTCGCACGCGCACCCGACTTATACCGAAGCGTTCAAAGAGGCCTGCTTAGCCGCTACGGACAACCGGGCGATTAATATGTAAAAAGAGAAGAAGCCAAAACGAACAAAAGCCCGGCTGCTACGTAGCAGCCGGGCTTTTCAGTATATTGCCATGAATCAATACAGCCGCCAATCATGAAAAAAACGCTTACACTTCTCTGCACACTTTTTATTGGCTACGCGCAGGCCCAGAATCCCGATTCTGTTACGATCCGAAAAATTTATAACGAAGCGCTCGGCAATGGTAAATCCTACGAATGGCTGCGGTATCTGACCAAGCAAATCGGCCCTCGGCTGAGTGGTTCCACGGGTGCGCAAAAAGCCGTCGACTGGACAAAGCAGATTATGGAGCAGCAAGGTTTTGATCGTGTGCTTTTGCAGGACGTAATGGTACCGCACTGGGTTCGGGGAGCCAAAGAAGTGGCTTATATTCAGAACGGTAAGCAAAAAACGAACGTACCAATTGCGGCCCTCGGCGGGTCTGTGCCTACAGGACCGAAAGGTGTTGAAGCGCAGGTGATTGAGGTGAAAAGCTTTCCCGAGTTGCGGGCTATGAGCCCTGATAAAGTCAAAGGGAAGATCGTTTTTTACAACCGCCCGATGGACCCGACCAAAATCAATACGTTTGAGGCTTACGGTGGCGCGGTAGACCAGCGTGCGAACGGTGCCACCGAAGCGGCCAAACTCGGCGCTGTTGGGGCTATTGTCCGCTCGATGACGAACGTACACGATGACTATCCACACGTAGGCGGGATGCGTTACGCTACGGGTGTACCTCTGATTCCGACGGCTGCTATTAGTACCAACGGAGCCGATTTATTGAGTAAGTCGTTGCAGGAAAACCCGAACCTGACGTTTTATTTCAAACAGAACTGTGAGACGTTGCCCGATGCGAAGTCCTATAACGTAGTGGGTGAAATCAAAGGCAGTGAAAAACCCGATGAAATCATTGTGGTGGGTGGGCATCTGGAT
Organism: Spirosoma sp.; assembly: GCF_048594605.1. GTDB lineage: Bacteria > Bacteroidota > Bacteroidia > Cytophagales > Spirosomataceae > Spirosoma. Next base: position 16,986 of record NZ_JBMDWV010000356.1, on the reverse strand, counting down.
TCGTGGGATCTGGCCGAAGGAGCACACGATGATGGCGCTGGATGCGTGCAGTCGATTGAAGTGCTACGTATTATGAAGGCGCTGGGAATCAAGCCGAAACGTACCATTCGGGCCGTTATGTTCATGAACGAGGAAAATGGTTTACGCGGTGGAATTCAGTACGCTGATCTGGCGAAAAAGAACAACGAAAAAACCATCGCGGCTGTCGAATCAGATAACGGCGGATTTACGCCCCGTGGATTTGGAATCGTCGGCACGCCCGAACAACGTAGCAAAGCAATCGCCTGGAAACCGTTACTGGCGCCTTATGGGCTGCATGAGATCGGCGCGGGTAGCGGTGGAGCAGACATCGGTCCGCTCGCTCAATTAGGTACAGTACTGTTTGGTTTTAAACCTGATTCGCAGCGTTATTTTGATTATCACCACACGATGGTCGATCGCTTCGAAACCGTCAGCCAGCGTGAACTTGAATTAGGCGCTGCGTCGATGGCTGCTCTGGTCTATTTACTCGATCAATACGGACTGTAAAGAATGTATGATGTGGGATGTATGATGTATTGCTTTCGCGTCAGCTACATCATACATCCTATATCCCACATCCTATATCATTATTAAAACGCTTCTCCCGTAAAGATGTAAAATCCAACGCCTTCACGTGTGACGCCCATATCGGCGCGGAGGTACACATCTTTTTTCTTAAAGAGCAAATAGCGAATACCCGTTCCAGCAGTTGGTAATAAATGACTGAACTGAACCTTATTCAACTCAGGAGCTACCGTACCAACAGCGGCAAAAACAACGGCCCCAAAGCGTTTGCTAAACGGAAACGGCAACCAGCGGTACTCAACCTGTGCGGCTGCATAAAACTTATCCCGATAGCGTCCCCAGTAATAGCCACGCATGGTATTTTCGCCCCCCAGGAGAGCCAACTGGTTGAACGGTACGTTGCCTGTCATCATATTGCCATACACTTGCCAGGCTAATACCTGCTGAGGCCGTACTGTGTGATAACCCCGTACATCGGCTATAAAACTATTGACCGAGAGCGTGCTGCCCCGCGATGGCCCGTAGTCGAGGTAAGCTACTTCGGCAAAAAAACCTTTACGGGGCGTAAGCGGATTTGGGCGACTATCGTAGATCAGGCCGGGACCTAAACCCAGATTTGATGTGCCCTGGCTGCCTAGTGGTAAATCGTGGGTAAGATTTTCGGGCTGTTTGAAATCAACCCGGCTTAAATGCTGATAGTCAATTTCGAGGCCACCAAATAAATTGGGCTGGAGCCGTCGCATGGCTCGTTGCCGAAACAAAATAGAAAACGCATCAACAGTGGCCGGGTGCTTTCCATGACTTGCCGGACCAATACCGTAATAAAGTAACGGAAATCGTTGGATGCGTACCTTCCCCAGGAAAAACCATCGGTCTTTGTCGCCGTAAATCGCGTTTTCCAGATTGAGTCCGTACTGACCACGTAGCGTAACAAAGCCAAAAGCTTGTAGCTCACTCAGCCGATTGAGGGACGTATCGTTTTTTGCATGGTATAAATAAAGCGACGATACGCCTAGCTCGACACTGGTTTCGGGGGCATAAGCCGCTATTGGGTAAACCAGAAGCCTGGGTTTTGCTGGCGATGTAGTGTCGTTCAGAAAATGGTCAATTACGCGTCTGACAAGCGTTTGTGATACCGCACAGTCCGGTAGACCCACGAATAACCCTCCCAGCAAAAGCGTAAGTACTTGTCTAAAAACCATTGGCAGCATGCTTCTATACGTATTAGAAACGACCCCGAAGACCAAACCAAGCAAGGGTAAGGCTACAAATTCTTGTCAATAACTTTTCTCGCTTCCTCAAAATCGGCGGGCAGCGGTGCATTCCGCTTTACAATTTTACCGGATCGGTTCACAACAGTTGCCGAGGTCTCGTCGTCAGGGCGGAGCCGCTCAATCGCATCGTATAACTGCGAGTCGGTCAATAACAGATGGTCGCCTGTCAGATTGTAGCGAGTGGCCAGTTCAGGCCAAAGCGTTTTATCGTTTATAACGGTTGCCGACGCCATCGTCATGGGCAAATAAACCAAGGCAAAATCGCGGGCACTGTAGGCACTACGTAACCGTTGCGCGTCGAGAGCTGCTTGTCGGGCGGCTTCGTCGGTGGGCGACACCAGCAGCAGATAAATAACTTTACCCCGGTTTGCGTTAATCACCTGATCGAGTAGGCTCGAACCATTGCCCAGTTCATCTTTCGTTACAAATATTCCAGGTGAAATCTCCAAAGCATTGGTGCGCGTATCGATTTTACGGAACGTTTGCATAGCTGCCCGGATGCGTGTGCTGTCTTTTACTTCAAGCCGGTACAATTCATCAATCGATTGGGCCAGGGCTGGGTCTTTGATTTGCGGACGGGCATACTCGTAAAGTAACCGGGCAAAGTTGAGCGTTACGGTCGGCAGCGAAACCGCCAGCCAGTAAGCCGCCAGATAATCGACCGTTGTGCTGTCGTACTGGCGAATAGCCCGCTGGATCAGCGTTTCGTAATTTACCAGCCGCTGAAGCGTATCCGGGCTACGTTTCATCAGTTTATCAAAAAACTGTAGATCCGCCTGACGAGCCGAATTCGCGGTTGCATAGTCGTTCAGGCGGAGTCGTTCTTCGGCCGTTATATTTTTACCGTAGCGATCCAGAAGAATTGACAATGCTCTAACCGTAATTCCATTGGAACGATTACCTGCCTGAGCGGAAAGACGTTGGGTGACATACGTAGCAAATCGATTCATGGCCGACGCCCGTGCTGCCGTCAGAAGCCGGTCGTTGGGTGGACGTAACGAGTCGTTTAAGGATTTGCTTATATCGTCGTTTTCGTAAGTCGCTTTGTCATAAACAAAAGCCGCTGCATTATAACGGTCGGTAAAGCTGACCCACCGGTACAGCAATGGAAATGGTTTTTCTTTGGCTGCAAACGCCATAAAAGGCGCCTTGTACGAGTTGACAACCAGCCGGTAAGCAGCGTCATCTCCTAGGCCGCTGACGCGTGTCGATAGTTTTTGGCCATCAGGCTTGTCTGGATACGTAGCTTCAAACGCTTTATAGCGGGCAAACTGCTGATTAACCTGTGCATTGACTCCGCCGAACCGGAACGGAACGGCGGCTGTAAAGAGCGAATCTGCGTTCAACTCGATGGTTAAGGTACCCGAAGAAGCCAGAAAAGCCGTTGAAATACGACCGTAGTTAAAGTACATTTCCTCCTGCGGGTAAATAAGCGGGAGCGATACCCGAAACGTACCGTCGATATTTAGCGGAGCCGGACGTACCAATTCCCGATTTGCCTGCAAAATGTTATTCCGACTAACCGTTACCGTGGGGGCTTCCCGATAAAGCCGGGCCGACAGATTGCGAACCCGTCCCGTCACAATAACGGAATCGGCAGATTGGGCGTAAGATTGCGCAGGAAGCAGGTAGCCAGTGAAAAGTAGGAGAAGAAAAAGGCGCTGGTAAAGGTTTTTCATTGCTTTTTGACAAACAGATAAAGCAATAACAAACGAAAAGACCAAACAGTCAACCTCCGACCGAAAATGCTGACGAGTTACTGGGTTTTTATGCCGTGATATTGCTCTTCTTCCTGATAATCGGTACGTAACGGATGGCCAACCCAATCGGTGGGCAGCAAAATCCGGCGAAGATCGGGGTGATTCTCAAACTGAATGCCAATCAGGTCAAAAGCTTCCCGTTCGTGCCAGTTGGCCGTTCGCCATATGTGTGCTACACTCGGTACCGACGGCAGGCTGGTTCCCTGAGTATTACGTGGTATGATGACTTTCAGCATCAGGTCATGGCCGTACGGAATGGACGTCAGATTATAAACGACTTCCATTGTGTTGACTTCGGCCCCGTTGTCGATTCCGGTTACGCAGGCCAGCAAGTCGAAAAATAGCCGCTCGTCGTCGCGCAGAAACTGGCAAATCGCTACGAATCGATCCGTTGGAACGGTAAGGTATGGCTGCAAATTTTGCGTATTGGCTTGTAAATTCAGGCCAAATTCAGCCGTAAGCAGATCGTTTATTTCCTGGAAAGTCATTCGCTTTTACAAAATATAAATTTACGCCAGCCAGGCTAGCCACTGCATCCAGTTTTCAACCCAGAATAAGAACCTGGTCGCAAATTTAGCCGCTGGCGCCGATGAAGGCTTCAGCGTCAAGCTATTATTATTAAAATCCGTGTCCATGTAAAGCTTCTGCTTCGGATCGACAACGGCCCATAAAACGTTGGCATTTTCCGTCAGTGTAAACTGGCGCTGGCGGGATTTGCCGTCCCAGAAAAGCATAAGCTCTTTGCCATTCTCAAAATGAACCAGTACGTCAACCGGCATTTTGGCGTCGCCGTTACGTTGTACGGTAATCGTAGCATTCGCATTCCGGTTCCTGATCGACAGTAATTCGTAATCCACTACGTTATCGCCATAGAGAGCCTGGTCAAAAAACCAGTTCATATCCCGGCCGTATTTACTGCCCAGCCGCTTCGGTACAATTTCGTTGACAATATCGATAAAATCCTGCCCATCGGGATGTTTGAACTTCCAGCGGCTAAAGTACGTCTGCATGATTTCGTCCATAACGGGCCGGCTTACCAAACCTTCCAGCGTTCGTAACCACGTAGCGGTTTTCATGTACGTGAGCATACCGTACTGACCATTGGGCAACTGCCACGTATTTCCAAAGGATGAGCCAAGCGCCACATTATCGTCATGAACGTAGTTATCCCGTGAACTTTCCAGATCGCCCATCCGAAAGCCGAACAAATTGATCATCGACGTACGCGCGCCATACGTAGCGTCCATAATTCGGCCTTCGTAATATTGATTAAATCCCTCATCAAGCCAGGCTTCTTCGAACTCATTGGTTGCCAGCAATTGCATAAAGTACTGGTGACCGAATTCATGAACGGTAACAATTTCCGGAAACAGGACACCATCCGGTAAGCCCCAGCTTGTTCCAGCCGTAATAAACGTCGGGTATTCCATACCAAATGAACCTTCGGCATGTAAAGGCGGATCGACAATGGTCAGATTTGGGAACGGGTATTTGCCAAGATGTTTGTCAAAATACGTCAGAGCTGCTTTAGCCGCGCTTATGTAACGTTGTGCCTGATCGGCATGCTCTGGCTGCATCACCGCTTCGATGTCGACTTTCCCGCCCGACGGCGAATCCACCGCACCGGCGGACCGGCCGGGCCGTTTCCAGCTGTCGTTTACAACCTGAAAATGAGGAGAAGCGGTCCAGGCGAAATCTACTACGTCTTCGGCATGATATAGAATCGTTTTGGTGCCGTTGGCATGGATTTTTTCGGACTGAAAAAGGCCCGTAGCACTTACCCAGTATTCTTTAGGCGTAGTGATATTTACGTCGTAAACGCCGTAGTCGGCATAAAACTCCGAATGGGCATGAAACTGGTGGCAGTTCCAGGCGCCTTGTTTGGCCGTTCCGACGGGTTGGTAGCGCGTTCCGGCGGGTTCGTAAACGCCAATTTTAGGGAACCACTGTCCAACCAGAAAAAAGTCGCGGCTGAAACCCGTACGGGCAAATATTTTTGGGAGTTTCGCCCGGAAAGTTACGTCCAGAACAATCGTTGCGCCCGGTCCTAGGGGTTTGCTGAGCGGTACCCGAATCACTGTCCGGTCGTTTGGATTCTGGTCGTCGGGTTGAATAAACTGGTACGCCAGTGCCTCGCCGGAGCGTGTTTTCATCGACACAATATCGATGGAGCCATACGGATCTTCCTGGGCATTTCGATTAATCTGAGTGCTACGTAATTGACCGCCCGACTCGCGCATGAACGTAGATTGTTCATTCCGGAAAGCGTTGAGATACAGATGAAATTGTAATTCACGGATCACATCATTCGAGGCATTACGCCAAGTCAGCGTTTCGCGCCCGACCAGTTTTTTTGTGGCTGGATTGAGCGTTACGTCGATCTTGTAATTCGCCAGACGTGGACTCAACGGCGCTGAAAAAATAGGCTTCGTCGCCTGTGCCGAGCCTGAAAGGTTGGCAACCAGCAAAAGCCAAAAAATAAGCAGGGGTTTCATCTGACGTAACTGAAAACCTTTCAACTTAAGTAAAATGTGTAGGCCAAAGATACTGGTTATTGTCGTCGGAATTTCGTGATGATCCTATCCGGACTACACCAGGATGCGGTCAGGTTAGGTTCTGATGAGAAAAACCGCCATATTGATACGTAAAAGACGCTTTTGAATACCCTGAACGTAACGATGAAACCTTATTTTCTTACGCTGATTGGCTGTCTGCTTGTTTCTTTTTTTGCCAATGCACAACCGTATGATCTGGTTATCAAAAATGGCCGGGTCGTGGATGGTACGGGTAATCCCTGGATTTATGCCGACGTAGCGATCCAGAACGGACGTATTGCTAAGATAGGAACGATCCCATCAGCCGACACCAGGCGTACCATCGATGCTACTGGACTGATTGTATCGCCCGGTTTTATCGACGTACACGCGCACGTGGAAGGAAGTCTGGAAGCGCAGCCGGGCGCGCCCAATTTTATTCACGATGGCGTTACAACGGTCATAACCGGCAATTGTGGCGAGTCAAGCTCGAATCTGAAAACCTATTTCGATACGTTGCGGCTGATGAAAACGTCTGTCAACGTCGGCTCGCTGATTGGGCATAACTCGGTACGTATGAAAGTGATGAAAATGGCGTTTCGTGAACCGACCGCCCGTGAGCAGGCTGAGATGGAAACGCTGGTTGAGCAGGCCATGAAAGACGGTGCAGTCGGCATATCGACCGGCTTGATTTACACGCCCGGTACGTATGCCCGAACCCCCGAAGTGGTTAATCTGGCTAAAGCCGCATCGCGCTACGGTGGCGTTTACGCGTCGCACATCCGTAACGAAGGCCAGAACGTTAAACAGGCCGTGGAAGAAGCAATTCAAATCAGTCGCGAAGCGCATATTCCGGTCGAGATTTCGCATTTTAAAGTGGCCAGCAAACCACTTTGGGGCAAAAGCACCGAAACCGTTGAACTGGTGGAAGGGGCCCGTCGGGAAGGATTGGACGTAACGGTTGATCAGTATCCGTACACCGCTTCCAGTACGTCGCTGGAAAGTATTTTACCGTCGTGGGCGCTGGCCGATGGCGATTCGGCAGTATTGATCCGGTTCCGCGATCCAGCGCAACGTAGCAAAATCCGGAATGAAATGCTGGATGCACTGAAGAAAAATCTACGTAAGAATTACGAGTACGCCGTAGTAGCCAGTTACAAACCCGACACTACGTTCAATGGCATGAGCATAAGTGCAATCAACCAGAAACTGGGCCGAAAAAATACGGCTGAATCCGAAGCCGATCTGGTAATGGAATTGATGGAACGGGCCAGCCTGAAACATATCCAGATGGTTTATCACACGATGTCGGAAACGGATGTAGAGAACATTCTGCGGTACCCGAACACGATGATTGCTTCCGATGCGGGCGTTTCCAGATTCGGTTCTGGGATGCCGCATCCGCGGGGCTATGGTACAAACGCCCGCGTGCTGGGACGCTACGTTCGTGAGCGGCACATTATCCCGCTGGAAGAAGCCATCCGCCGGATGACGTCTCTGCCTGCGCAACGATTCAAGTTAGCGGATCGCGGTTTGTTACGTTCTGGCTACGCGGCCGACGTGGTTATTTTTGATGAAAAAACCGTAGCCGACAAAGCGACATATGAGCAGCCCCATGCGTATACAACCGGCATTGCGTGGGTGCTGGTCAACGGAGCGCCGGTCGTTGAAAATGGGCATCATAACGGTCAGCGACCTGGCCAGTTACTGAGGGGGCCGGGGTTTGAGAAATGAGCTGTGAGGTAGTCTGAAATTGTAGGTTTCCTGTAGTCCAGACTATTTTTGAATCGAATGTTATAGCCTTTAAAGTTTTCCAGACCTGACCACGCTTTAATCAAAGCCAAACGAAATAAACCCTAACAAATAGGTCAGTAGAGGTGAGACTATACAACAATATTAATTACAGAAAACATGCTTTAGCTTATGGCAGCGAGCTGATTACTTAAGAGGTAGAAATCACCAGGACTGATTCCTATCAGCTCAGCCTACTCAGAAAAGGAATTGCGCACGAAACTATGAATTTCGGTACAAGCCATTCTGAAAAGGGAGCACCTGGTTAATGTTCAATGACCATTGTGCGTACTTTTCCATGCTCGAAGCTATAGACATGGTTGAGTTCACTATCGCTCAACAACTGACCCTCTAAATCGTTGATGATCTGATGCACCCTGACGGCAATTTGTCCTGCTGGTCTTACCGAAAAGGAGAGAGGTTCTACGGTAGGATTGATCTGTTGCCATTGACGGAGCCAGTAGGCACGGACCTCTTCGTGACCTGCCACATAACCACCTTCCCACCCGTTTGGCCAGGCCACATCGGTATGCAGATGGGCTAAAACCGCATCAATATGCCGGGCATTAAAATCCTGATAGAGCTGACGAAGAAGAGATTGATAATCCATAGCTTAACGAATCGTTTCATCCATGAGAGACGTTGCAAAGCTAAGCTGGGGGTACCCCAGCTCGTCGTCAGTAGCAATTGAGATTTTGACAGATTTTCTTGATAATACTACGCTTAAAAGTATGATATGCTGCCAGAAGCGTACTCGTATTACTCTGAATTTGCCATGAGCTTCCGTTTCCTGTATCTGGTCTGGTAACCGACAATCGCGACGGTAATAACCAGCGATAGAACCCCTACTAACGTAGCAATCGACACAGCCATGTCGTGCAGGGGTGGTGCTACGTTCTGGGAAGCAAACGCGCGAAACTTTAATACGTCTTTCTGTAGTGTAGTCATACCCGCTACGTCAAACGTCTGGTTATAATGAAGGGGCTGTCCATTCCTGTTGCCATCAATCTGAATCGAAAGCGTCTGATTATCGTCGACAATCCGCGTTTTCAATCGGGATGATGACTGAGCTGCTGCAAACGTGCTAACGCTTATGAGCACGATGATTATTAGATGTTTCATAGTTGTGTTAGTTATGGCAGGGGTTGCTCGGGGTGCAAGGATTGTTTTGCTATCCCTACACCCCGAGCTATACCCTGCTATTCACTACGTAGTGATTTTACCGGATTCACCAGCGCGGCTTTGACGCTGTGGAAGCTAACTGTCGCCAGCGCGATCAGGACGGCCGCAACACCAACCAGCACGAAAACCCAGATGCTTATGTCAATCCGATACGGGTATTCCGCCAGCCACTTGTTCATCAGGAACCAGGTCAGGGGCGTAGCAATGGCCAGCGCAATCAGTACCAGTTTGACGAAGTCGCGGGAGAGCAGGAGGATGAGACCGGGAATGCTGGCACCCAGCACTTTCCGAACGCCAATTTCTTTGGTCCGTTGCTCAATCGCCATCAGCGCTACAGCAAACAAACCCAGGCACGATAGCAAAATGGCAATACCGGAAGCAAAGCTGAAAACCTGCGCCATCGAATCCTCATTCCGGTACCAGGCATCGATATTTTCGTCCAGAAACGAACCCGTAAACTCGGCGCCCGGCGCTATTTCGCTCCAGATAGCTTTCAGCTTGTCCATCGACGTAGTAAGGCTCTGTGGAGTGACCCGAACGAAGATGTAGGCGATCGCTTCGGTGTGTGACAGATGCATCGTAATCGGCTTTTTCTCCTGCTGCAACGAATACAGATGATAATCCGGAATGAGACCGATAATCTGGTATTTCCGGCCAGCCGTGTCGGTCTGGAAGAACTTGCCGACGGGGTTTTTCTCGTCAATCTGACGGGCCATACTCTCCGAAATAATTACCCGGTCCAGCGAATCGGAAGCATAAGCTGGATTAAACTCACGACCAGACAGAAGCTTGATATTCAGCGTTTTAAGATAATCATAATCAATCAGCAGCCAGTCGGTCGAAATCTCCTTGTCTTTGTACGTAAAGCCAAGTACTGCCCGCGACGTACTACCATCTTTTCCGCGCCCCAGGTTTACGCCACTACCCGTAATGGCCAATACGGTTGGGTCGTTGGTCAGCTTGTTACGTAAGCGCTGGAGGAGTTGCCGACCGCTGTATTTATTGCCAACCGGAATGCTGATTACCTGCTCTTTCTCAAAACCCAGCGGTCTGCTACGTAGGTAACTAACTTGCTGAATGGCAAAAATGGTGCAGCAGGTCAACAGGCAGGAAATCGTAAACTGGGTTACGATGAGCGAGTTACGCAGAAAACCTGGCCGTTTCATGGTGATTTTTCCTTTGAGTACCTCCACCGCATTGAATTTTGCCATTTGCCAGGAAGGGTAGCCACCCGCTACCAACGTAACGAGCAGAAACATGGCCAGGATGCCGCCAATAGCACCCGGCTGAAGCAGGGACGTCAGATTGATTTTCGCGTTGAACTGTGCATTAAACGCCGGAACCAGTAGATAAGCCATCAACGAACCAATCAGAAAACCAACCAGACAGATCAGCGCTGATTCACTCCAGATCTGCGCAAATAACTGCTTCTTCAAGGCCCCCAGCGACTTACGTACGCCCACTTCGCGGGCGCGGGTGAACGAGCGGGCAATGCTCAGATTGATAAAATTGATGCAGGCAATCAGCAGGATGAAAAAAGCAATGCCCAACAGCGCGTAGACGATAGCAATGGGCGCGCTGGAATTGGATACTTCCCGATCAAAATGGACATTGGCAAGCTTTTGCAAACGTATTGCCACTAAATCACCACGTTCGTCGGGTTTGGCACCCTGCTTCTTCAGCTTAGCCAGTTCGCCCGAAAAATACGTTTGGGCGAACGGTTTCAGACGGTTTTCAAGTGAAACCTGATCAACATTCGGCGCTAGTTTCACAAAAACATTGTGCGATAAAGCATCCCACTGATCTTTCGAGTCGCGATACGTTGAGGTATTCTCGATCCGGGCAATCACATCGTAATGAATCGTGGAGTTATCCGGCGCGTCGGCCACTACGCCCGACACAATATACTGCTTTTTATTGCCCTCATTTCCGAGCAGCAGCGCCTTCCCGATAGGCTCTTCATTCCCGAAAATGGCTTTGGCGGTGCTCTCGCTGATCAACAGATTACTCAGGTCCCGCAGCGCCACAGCCCGATTGCCTTTGAGCATCGGAAACGAAAAGACGCTCAGAAAGTCAGCATCGGCATAGATAATCGGTTTTTCGACGTATTTTCCTTTGTACTCAATCAGACTGCCGCCCATTAAAATTCGTGTAGCTGCCTGTACTTCCGGATAAGCCGCCTTCAGGGTGGGCGAGAGCGGCATGGGCATTCCCCCGGATCGCTGGGCCTTGGCCGGTTCGTTCAGAAACCGATATACCTGAAAAATACGGTCGCCGTCCTGATGAAAGGAATCGAACGTAAGCTGACGATACACCATCAGAAACAGGAATGAACAGACGCAGAACGCCACCGAAAGACCAACTACATTGATGGCCGTGTACCCTTTACTGCGCCAAAGCGTACGAAAAGCGATTTTTAGATAATTACGAAGCATAGCCGGATGGAATGATGAGGGTTGTGGGTATGGCGTGGATTGACCGCGCCGACGTAGCACGAACGGAGGCAGCACCGATACTACGTTCAGGACGTAACGAAGGATGGCCTGTGGCTCACCAGCTCGTTGATACCAGTACGTATACAACTCGTCCAGATCGCCCTGAACTTCTTCGAGCGTTTCGGCCGGATGAAGCCAGGTCAACAATCGTATTGTCCAGCGAGGTGGCGATGGATTCATGTATTGCTACGTTCCATTAGTCTACATTTTATCGTACAAATCCATTGCCAAAAACAAAAAACCTCCTTAAACGAACGTAACGCGCTGTTTGAGGAGGTTTTTCAGCCTGAAATTGTCCATTAGCGGACAACCTTCGTCCGGTTCGGGACGCGGGGCGAAGGGCTTGGAACAGCGGGTATGGGGGTGGGGTTAGAGAGTTTTATCGCTTTACCCTATGCCCCAAGCCCTCTGCTAATTCACTTTTATATAATCAGCTTCAGCCTTGGGCGCAACGGTTACCGAAGGCGTTACGCCCAGAATTTCGTGCATGTTCCGGCGGATGGTTTGGGCAATTTGATTCAGGGGTAAATCGTTGCAGTCCAGCCCGAACGGTTCTTCGATTTCGTCGCCAATCATTTCAATGCCAATCAGGGCGTAGGCGGCTAACGTAGTGGCCACGATAGCGAAATAGCCGTACGTTTCGACGAGGACAAACGGAATCAGCAGCACATATACCGTAATGAACAGCTTGATGAAGAAGCTGTATGAAAACGGAATTGGGGTTCGTTTGATACGTTCGCAGGCGCCTGTAATATCGAGTAAAGCCTGATGATACAGCCGGATTGTAATCAGATCGGCATCGTTTACAATCTGGTCCTGACGTAGCGTTTGCGTTCGACGTAACAGCAAAGCTGCAATCCGGCTGGGAACGTGAGCGTATTGCGTCAACGCTTGCAGTTCGCCATCGCCGGGGTCGTCCAGTTCGCTAAAATCGACTCCAGTACGGAGATGGCCTTTCAGCGCCAGCGCAAAATTGGAAAGGGTTTGAGCGAAGTAAATTCGGTTGTTAGTCGCGTCATCGGGCAGCAGTGCATCCAGCAGAACGGCCAGATTCCGACTGTAATTGACCAGCGATCCCCACTGTCGGCGCCCCTCCCAGAACCGGTCATACGCCGTATTGGTCCGGAACACGAGCAGTAAGCTTAACGTAATGCCCAGGAGCGAAAACAACGTACCGTCGAAGGGTAAATTAACGTCGATGACGTGCTGATCAATCAGCGTGAGCAGGATGCCGTAGAGACTGACGAGACCCACTCGTCGCAAAAGGACCCGAATACTAAAGCTGGTATGAAAATGTTTGAGGGCGCCCCACCAATCTTTTGCTTCGTAAATAATCACAGGTTGTCGAGGAAGAACGTAGTGTTGATGTCTGTTTACGGAATCAATATACGCACGCACTCGACAAATCCTGATAATAACCCATCATTTCCCGGTGATTAGTCCATGACAAATTGGAATAAGATCGGCCGGACTGGTTGGCAATTGATAGTTGGCCAGACCGCGCCCAATCAGCAGAAAAGCCACCACTAACGTAGCGATGGAAAGAATATGATTGAGCCGCTGACGGCCTACGTTCGTTAACCAGTTGATTGTCAGGTTGACGCCAAGTAGCGCAGGCAAAGTGCCCAGGCCAAACAGAAGCATATATGAGGCTCCGGCCAGCGGTGTGTTTGTCGCCAATGTTCCGGCTAAGGCCAGATACGTAAAACCGCAGGGTAAAAGACCATTTAACACACCCAACAGACCGAAACTGGTCCATTTCGGCTGCTGTAAATAATGACGGAACGCCTGAGAAATCTGCCCATCGAGCCACGACCAGCGTAATCGGGCGGGAAGCGCTTTGCGCCAGAGGAAGCTTACCAGGAGAACTACGCCACTGATAACAGCCAGCGGACGTTGCCAGCCGATCAGGTTCAGGCCGAAGCTCATCGTTCCGGCCAACGAACCTAATGCGCTATAGGTAATGATACGTCCGGCATGATACAACCCTACCGCTTGCCACCGTTGCGAGCGCGGCAACCGACCGACGGGCAGGGCAGCCGCCAGTGGCCCGCACATACCAACGCAGTGAAGGCTACTGATGAGTCCGGTCAGGAAAGCGGTGGCAAGCCAGGGGAACATCATTATAGAAAAATTTGCTCTTCTTTATAATACTCACGCTGTCCATCCGACCAGGTGAACTGCACCCGCCAGTTGCCTTTTGCCAATGAACGGGTCGGAATAACCTGCCGCGTGGGATGTTGGGCCGAAATTTTTACCCGGAAATCCTGCTGACGGTCGCCGGGACGGTAAAACGTAATCTCTCCTTTTTGCAAGGTGCTGGGCAGCACGAATACAACCTGCTGCTGGTCGGCTTGGTACGTCATCGTGGTAGATAAATTATGACGGGCGTTGGCTACCCGGTCGATGTGTTGCTGAAATTGAAGTTCGTTCTGGTAGTAATTGTCACTGACCAGATCGATGTGCTGGCGAGTCATCTGATACACCATCGTACCAATGAAGCCCGCAAACAGCACGAACACCAGAATGATTGACTTTCCCCAGTTCATTATTTTAATGATTGAATTGTTGAATGATAGAATGATTGAATAACTGACGCAACGCAGGGTAGCCGGAGGTATTCAATCATTCTATCATGCACTCATTCAAAATTCAGTTTACCGGTCCTAAAAAGGTTGTTTTGACTTCATCAAGTACGGCCCCATCCGAAATGACTTCGACCGTAAGTTTTGTACTGCTTTGCTGAATGGATTTCTCCGGTAACAGAATAAAAAACATTCCTTTCGTGAGTTCATCGGCAGGAACTCGAGTGATGGGCTGCACCATGCGTAACGTAGCGCCCGAGTAGCTCACACGGAACGTAACGGGTTTGTCCTGATGCGTTTTATTCACCAACTCGACCAGATATAGATTCGAAACCATACCGCCCGTTTCGCGCTGATACAGTTGCCCCGGTGCGCGCAAAATCGTCGTATCGAGGTCAGAACGGTTTACTAGCAAAAAGGCCCATACGCCCATCAGAAGCAACAGCACCAGACTATAGCCGATCATGCGGGGCGTCAGGCGCCAGGGCCGACGGGTCTGAATGCCTTCCAGCGAATCGTAACGAATCAACCCGCGCGGCCGACTGATCTTGTCCATTACATCATCGCAGGCATCAATGCAGAGTGTACAGTTTACACACTCCATATGAATGCCGTTACGTATGTCAATCCCCGTTGGGCAGACCTGTACGCAGAGTTTACAGTCAATACAATCGCCTTTGGACAGAGGGGTAAGGGCGGAGGACAGAGGACTTACCGCGTTGATTATTTCTGATACGTCCTTATCCCTTAGCCCCACGCCCTTGGCCCCACGCTCTATTTTTCCACGTGGCTCGCCCCGCACATCGTCATACGTAACAACCACCGATTGTTTGTCCAGCAATACGCTTTGCAGCCGCCCGTACGGGCAAATAGCGGTACAGACCACCTCGCGCACGTAGGCAAATACGCCGTAAAAAAGGCCCGTGAACACCAGAATGGCCGCTAGTCCGCCGAGGTGATTGGCCGGGTTGTCGGTCATGATTTCCAGCAGCGCATCTTTCCCAATGATATAAGCCAGAAACGTATTACTGATAGCAAACGATATCAGAAAGAAGAGCGTATGCTTAGCGGTTTTCTTAAGGATTTTTTCGGTTGTCCAGGGAGCCGCATCGAGCCGTTTGCGAGCGTTCGAGTCGCCTTCAATCCAGATTTCGATACGTCGGAAAACCATTTCCAGAAAGATCGTTTGCGGACAAATCCAGCCACAAAATACCCGTCCATAAATAACCGTAAACAGAACGATAAAGATGATCAGGACCAGCGCCCCAATGGCTACCAGGTAAAAATCCTGCGGCCAGAACGTAACGCCGAAAAAGTTGAACTTCCGTTCCAGTACGTTGAACAGAAACAGGGGCTGCCCGTCGATCGTCAGAAATGGACCAGCAAACAGCATGGCCAGCAGTACCCAGGCCACTACGGTCCGCCAGCGATAATAGCGCCCCTTCACGACCTTTGGGTAAAGCCACTGCCGCCCAACACCCGATTTTGATTCAAGTTGGCGGATGGGACGATTAGCAGGAGCCTGTGCGTTGAGTTGAGAGTTCATTGGTTTTGTTGTATGTGTAGAGACGCAATACGTTGCGTCTCATTGGCGTCAGCAATAACCATCCGGGCATGAGACGCGAGGGATCTCCGGTCCGCTGGTGCGGTCTCTACATTATTGCATCGCTACCTTTGGGGTAGGTGCGGCCGCTGGCGTTACCTTTTCACCCTGCGGTTCTTTGGCACCGGCGGGTTTGGTTCCCTGCAGCGACAGGACGTAACTGGATACCTGCTGTACCTGAAGAGGGTTCAGTTGTTTCTTCCACGAAATCATGCCTTTTTCGGGTACGCCTTCCGTTATGGTATGAAACACCGCTTTGATATCGCCACCGTGCAGCCAGTATTCGTCTGTCAGGTTAGGACCAACTTTGCCCTCGCCATTCTGACCATGACAGGCCGTACAATATTGATTGAACAGCGTTTTACCCGTTTCAATGCCTTTCTTATCCGTGAGCAACGTAACGGTATTCTCGTTGATTTTTCCCGCTACCAGCTTGATGTACTCAGCGCGGGCTTTTTCGGCCACGGCCATTTCCTGCGTGTATTCGGTTTCCATAATACTACCCGTGCGAAACGTATGGAAAACGAGCCAGTAAACCACCGCAAACGCAATGGTACCGTAAAACAGGCCCATGAACCACGGGGGGGTAGGGTTATCCAGTTCGGCGATACCGTCGTACGCGTGTTCCATCACCAGGTCTTTTTCCTGATTCAGTGGCCGTAGGCCCGCCATGCGCTGCCAGAACGTTCGGGTATCTTTAACTGTCTCCGTTTGCGGGGTCAGCGCCTTCCAGAGAATGTAGGCCAGGTACAACGTAATGACCAGTAAAAGTCCTGCGGAAACCGTTATCAGCATTAATACGACCACCCAGGCCAGGTCTTCGCCGGAGGTCAGGTTCCAGGCTGATGTTTTCGCGCCGGGGTCAAGTATCGTCGTTAGCATAAAGTTCATAAATCGTTCAGATTAAGCGTCGGTGGAGTCGTCTAAGGGCAGGTTACCCATCTGGCGGAGGTGACGTTTATCCGCAAAAGCCAGATACAAACCCACCAGCAGAAAAAAGGTGAAAAACATCAGGAACGACCCCACCATGTAGAGGTCGGCCCCGGGAATTGTTGAGATGAATTGTTTGAACATAGTAGCAGAGGGGTAGGGGCATAGGGCATGGGGTAGGGGCAGAGGGTATGGAGTTAGGTTTTACCCTCAGCCCCAACCCCCAAGCCCTATTCCACGTCATTTTTACAATTTATTAATATACGATACCAGCCTTTGCAGGTAG
>NZ_JBMDWV010000355.1:0-20252 GCF_048594605.1 Spirosoma sp. | reverse complement strand
GCCCCGCCCGCGACTTTAGGGGTTTTTAGACTTCCTTCTTAAAAACTGGGTTCGTCGGCAGAGGGGCCGTAACTGCCCGGAATCGGGATGTCGAGCAGACGCAGATAAACGCCCAACTGCGCCCGGTGGTGGACGATCTGGCTATACGCCATACGGATGGTTCCGCCTTTGGTGCTATCAAAAAGAACCTGCTCGCCCGAACGTAGCGTCCAGGGTTCATCAAGTTGAGATTCGGTTGCTTTTTTCAGACTTTCCTGCCCTTGCTTGAGACTTTTCTCCTGCAACGCCA
Organism: Spirosoma sp.; assembly: GCF_048594605.1. Taxonomy (GTDB): domain Bacteria; phylum Bacteroidota; class Bacteroidia; order Cytophagales; family Spirosomataceae; genus Spirosoma. Next base: position 19,963 of record NZ_JBMDWV010000355.1, on the reverse strand, counting down.
ATATCTCGGCTGTACTGTTGATCGAGGCTGGCGTATACGGGGCCGTTTCAAAATCCAGCTCTTCCGTAGTCAGCGCCAGCTCGACCCAGGAAGGTAATTCGGCGATGTGCGAAGCAAGAGAAACCATGGTCATACTTTTCGGGTGTGGCTGCCAGTCGAAGCGATCTTCGGGGATACGACTCAGCATTTTACGAGTGGTTTGCGCTTCCTGCTCCATTTCCTGAAGGAGCATTGGGATCAGATTGGCCATGAACAATAGGGGTTTGTTTGGTTCTCCAAAGTTCGGTGGAGACAGTGACAGCCCTATGTCAGTAGCGTTGCGGAATCGGCAAAAAAGGCTTGACGTAACGAAATTCGCGGAAAATGCTCGCCAGAACGAGGGATGTACGCATCAGAAACTATAGCCAATCTTGGCGCCGTACGATACGCTGAGAATCGCATATGGCGTGGGGCCGAACGTATCAAACCAGCCACGTGCATATCCATAAAAATAAGAGCCATCGGGCGACTGAAGTCGGTCTATATTCCGCCAACGTACGCCCAGCCCCAGATAGACATCGGCGAGCCAGCGGCTATCTGGAGCCAGCGCAAATTGACGCCCAAACTTGATGTGCCCACCCCAAACGTATTTGTGAATAGGTGCCGAGATAAACTGATAATATTGACATGGTCCCGAAGTACAACCCACACCAACGGTCCCCGTCTCCTGCGCGTCGATTTGTTTGTAAAGACCTTCAACTGCAATGTATCGGCCCCGAGGCTGATTGGTTTTGTTGAGGTAATAGCGCCATTCGACACGCCCCCGCCAGACTTCCCGATCGGTGTATCGCGTACTTTGGGAATTACGCCATAGATTCATGCCTTCCCAGCCGTAGCCAAATTCAAGGTGCACGCCATGATGCTGACCAAACAGCCGCTCAATGCCAAACTGAACCGTGTTGTCGGGATCGATCAAACTAAGCGGTGCAAACTTGACGACCGTACGACGAACTTTTTCATCCTCAAGCGCAGAAGAGAGCGGAAGTGATGGGGCCGATTGGGCCTGTGCAGTCAGTACGTTGCCCAGCAGCAGTCCCACAAAACCAATTGAACCTAGTAGTTTCATGGCTGAACAGGAATTTTACTGAGCAGTTTCAGTTGCTTCAGATCGGCGTAGCTGTACTGGTAAATACCATCGGGACCCGTAACAATCAGCCGTTTCTGGAGCGGAATCACGTCGTAGGTGCGTGTGCTGTCAAAATACTGTACTTCCCGAACGTTGGTTGGGTCGCTAATGTCCATAACGCGCAATCCATAATCGCCTTCGCCCACAAACAGGAACGTACCGTCAACGCCCAGACCGTGCGGATTTTTCATCGGATAACTACGTAGCAACTTCGGACTCGACAGATTACTGATGTCCACTACGTCGAGCGAGTTAACGGCGGTGTTCCGGCAGGTTGTGCCGCTCCGAAGTGTTACGTAGGCATAATTGCCTTGTGCGACAACCGGATCGCAGCTTTGAATATGGGTGTAAAGCGATAATTGGCGGGGATTGTTGGGTTGCGTAATATCGTAAATAAACATCCCCGTCTGTGTGCCGATAAACAGATTGTTACGGTAAGGGAAAATGGTTTCGATGCCAAAACCCAGCGGTATCTGAACGCCTTTTTTGGGATTGCCGCTGGTGGCAATATCATACGTTTGCAGCGCTGTATTGCTGACGGTGTATAAATTATTGCCGCTGATGGTAAAGCGAGCCGTAGAGCCCCCCACGCCAGCGCCCGGCGATACCGAATCGCTGCCTTTGTTGCAGGCCACCAGCAAAGCTGCGATTAATAACGAGTAGAGAAGTGATTTCATAAGAAAAGAAGGAGTCTAAGCTTCCTGTGAGCGAAATGTCAAAAACGGTTTACCGAAAACATTGCGGATTTTCGACGGGCGCTTTTTCCCAGCGAATGACGACCCCCCGTTCACGGTCGACGCACTCGAATCGCACGTTGGTTGCCAGGGGATAGGCCGGATACTCAAACGCATTTTCGATACGTTTCACCAGTCGAACGTTACGTGGGTCGGCGATGTTGAGCGCCACCAGATCCAGTACGTTATCGGCGTAGAGCGTGCTGTCTTTGACGGATAATTCCTGATTTCCCGGAATGGAAATAAAGGAAAGGTTCACCGGTTTCTGCGGGTCCCGGTTGTCGATGACGTGAATGCCGTTGCCCACCTCGTTGACAAACAGGTAATTGTCTTTTACGTAAATTTTCCCTGCATTTTTAAGTGGCTGTGGTCCCAGCGTTTCTACCATCCGAATGTCGGAGTAAGGAGCATAAACGGGCCGGTACGTATCGCCAATGGTGGGTGGTCCGGGTGGGGAATTGTGTTTGCATCCGTCGAGCGATAGGCAAACCGTAAGGGTAAGAAGAGCAGGAAGAAGTCGATTCATAGCGCGGATGTTTATAAGAGAGTGACACAAAAAGAAACAAAACCGTTGTAATTCGTAAGAAAAATTAACTTTGTTCGTACATACTCTCGAGTACTTGATTTCGATAAGACAGACCCTATGCAAACCGAAACGCCCCCTGCTACTGAATTCGACCCAACAGCTAAACCATCTAAATCAGATATTCTGGCTCATAAAAATGCTGAAGCCGAGCTTGGGGGCGGGCAGAAACGTATTGATGCCCAGCACGCTAAAGGAAAACTGACCGCTCGGGAACGTATCGCCCTGCTGGTCGACGAAGGCTCATTCGAGGAGATTGGTAAATTTGTGATGCACCGCACCCGCGATTTCGGGCTCGACAAAGAACATTACCTCGGCGATGGTGTCGTCACGGGTTATGGTACGGTCGATGGGCGGCTGGTCTACGTCTTTGCGCAGGATTTTACGGTGTTTGGCGGGGCTCTATCCGAAACACACGCCGAAAAAATCTGCAAACTCATGGACCTGGCCATGCAGAACGGCGCCCCCATTATTGGCCTGAACGATTCGGGTGGTGCGCGGATTCAGGAGGGCGTACTATCGCTGGCTGGTTATGCCGATATTTTTTACCGAAATACGAAAGCGTCGGGCGTGATTCCGCAATTGTCGGCCATTATGGGGCCGTGTGCGGGTGGTGCTGTGTATAGTCCGGCTATCACGGATTTTATTTTCATGGTCGAGAATACGAGCTATATGTTCGTGACCGGCCCGAACGTAGTGAAAACCGTTACGCACGAAACCGTTACGGCCGAAGAGTTGGGCGGAGCCAGTACGCACAGCACCAAATCGGGCGTAACGCATTTTGCCTGCGAAAACGAACTGGCCTGTATTCAGTACATCAAGCAATTGTTGAGCTACATTCCACAAAACTGTGAGGACGAACCGCCTATGCTGGCGTATGAACCTTCTAATGAAAATCGTCCCGGTCTGAACACCATTATTCCCGACAATCCGAATCAGCCGTACGACATGCGTGAGGTGATTGAGGAGTTGGTAGACGCGGATAGTTTCATGGAAGTACACAAGAATTTCGCGGAGAATATTGTCGTTGGTTTCGCCCGGATTGCGGGACGTAGCATTGGTGTAATTGGAAATCAGCCAGCGGTATTGGCCGGAGTGCTCGACATTAACGCCAGCACGAAAGCCGCCCGTTTTGTGCGTTTCTGCGACTGTTTTAACGTACCGTTGCTAGTCCTCGAAGACGTACCGGGTTTCCTGCCCGGCACCGATCAGGAGTGGAACGGCATCATCACCAACGGCGCTAAACTGTTGTTTGCTTTCTGCGAAGCTACCGTGCCGCGTGTTACGGTCATTACGCGCAAAGCCTACGGGGGCGCCTACGACGTAATGAATTCCAAACACATCGGCGCCGACCTGAACTACGCCTGGCCATCGGCTGAAATTGCCGTAATGGGAGCCAGTGGAGCCGCCGAAATTATTTTCAAACGCGAAATTGCCGAAGCCGACGATCCACAGGCCAAGTTGCAGGAGAAAGTGCTGGAATACACCGAAAAGTTTGCCAATCCGTACCGGGCCGCGCACCGGGGCTACATCGACGAGGTAATCATGCCCGATCAAACCCGCCAGAAACTGATACGTGCTTTCCAGATGCTGGAGAACAAAGTCGCCAGTATGCCGAAGAAAAAACACGGCAATATTCCGCTATAAAGGCAGCCTTGTCGTCTCGAAATAATTCTGCTTCGGTTGTAAACGAAAAACGAAATGACCAATCCAATGCCCAAACAATCGGGTAGCTTACTAAAAACCGTACTGATCGGGCTAGGAATTATCGTTTTAATTGCCTTGCTAGTCGGTACGTTAACCGTCTTATTCCCTTAAGCGACACCTGCAGATGGACGTTCGTTTCATGAAAAAAAAGATTCTGTTAGCGGGTGCGGCAGGTGTGATCGGACAACGACTGTCGCGGTTGCTAGTTGAAGATGGTTGGCCGGTAGTTGGTACTACGCGTTCTCCGCAGAAAGCGGCCAAACTACGTTCCATTGGCATCGAACCTGTTGTGGTTGATGTGTTTGATACAGAGTCGCTACGTAGTGTGTTGGCTACCGTCCGCCCTGAAATCGTTATCCATCAACTAACCGATTTGCCGCCCGGCCTCGATCCGGCCAAAATGCCCGAGGCCGCCGTACGGAATGCCCGCATCCGGGATGTTGGAACACGCAATTTGCTGAACGCAGCCTTACCGGTTGGGGTAGAGCGGGTAATTGCCCAAAGCATTGCGTTTGTGTATGCGCCAGGTTCAATGCCCTATACTGAAGATGCGCCACTCGATCCATCAGCACAGGGTGTAATTAGCCTGGAACAGCAAGTGCTAAGCGCTCCCCTCGAAAGCATTGTGCTACGTTACGGCCGATTTTATGGGCCCGAAACGGGTTTTAACACTCCGCCCGACGGGTGCGCCGTACATGTCGACGCTGCCGCTGATGCGGCCCGCCGGGCCATTACGCAAGGGGAACGTGGTGTTTATAACATTGCCGAAGACGGCGGAACCGTTTCGACGACGAAGGCAACGCGTGAGCTTGGCTGGCAAGCCGATTTTCGTATTAATTAGACAACGTATCAACCGCTTCCAGAATCACCGAACAGGCTTCCCGAATCTGCTCTTCGGTAATAATCAGTGGCGGAGCGATTCGCATGGAGTTATCGCAGAACAGAAACCAGTCGGTAATGACGCCCACCGGATTACTGTCGATGGCGTGGTCAATAATCGGTTTCAGTACGTCGAACGAGTCGAATTCAACGGCCAGCATCAGCCCTTTGCCGCGCACTTCCCGAATGGCCGGGTGCTTCAGCAATTGCCGGAACAACTGACCTTTTGCCTCGGCCTGCTCGTACAGCTTTTCATTCTGGATCACCTGCAACGTAGCGAGTGAAGCGGCAGCCGAAACCGGGTGACCACCGAACGTAGTGATGTGCCCAAGAATCGGGTTGTTTTTGAATACGCCCATTATCTCCGCCGAGCTGATGAACGCGCCGATGGGCATACCGCCACCCATGCCTTTGGCACACAACAGCACATCGGGCACTACGTCGAAACTTTCGAAGGCCCAGAACGTAGCAGTACGTCCGAAACCCGTCTGGATCTCATCGAAAATCAGTAACGCACCAACCTCGGTACATCGCTGCCGGACAGCCTGCAGATACGTAGCGTCGGGTACGCGCACGCCCGCTTCGCCCGCGATGACTTCCATAATAACAGCCGCAGTTCGTTCGCTAATCTGCTCTATATCATTCCAGTTTCTAGCCCGAATATGGCGAATGCCGGGAAGAAGAGGACGGTAATTACGTTTGAAATTTTCATCGCCCGAGAGAGACAGAGCACCCTGCGTAGAACCATGATATGCGTTAAAGCAACTGATGATTTCGGTTCGGCCCGTGTACCGTTTGGCCAGCTTCATAGCTCCTTCAACCGCTTCCGTCCCAGAGTTAGTGAAGTAGACATTATCCAGAGTCGGCGGCAAGGTTTGGGAAAGCGCGTGCGCCAATTGGGTCTGGGGCGTTTGCACGTATTCGCCATACACCATCAGGTGCATGTATTTATCCAGCTGACTGTGAATGGCTTCCAGTACGTGTGGATGCCGGTGCCCGACGTTGCTCACGCCGATTCCCGAAATCAAATCGATGTAGCGCTGTCCGCCAGATCCGTGTAAATAAATGCCTTCAGCCCGATCGATTTCCAGCGCTAAAGGAAAGTCGGACGTTTGGGCGACGTGCTGAAAAAATAACTGCCGGTGGGTAACCGCGTGCATAGTCAAATGGTCGTAAACGATTCTGATTCTACAATCTCAACCATCAAATCAGTTGTTTTGGTTCTGTCAAAATGGGAGACCAATTATTTCCAGAAACTGTAAAGTAATTTCTTTCCTGATTCGTCATCCTCTGTAGAACAACAGATTAAAGCACGAATCACAATGAACAACACACTTGTAAAATCCATTTTAGCGGGCCTGCTCATCGGAGCGGCTTTGTTTGTTATGCCGTTCTTTCTAATACGGTTCGTATTCTTTGTGCTGATTATTAGCGCTCTATTTCGCCTATTTGGCGGAGGGCGTTTTCGTCGGGGCGGATGGGGGCCAGGCTGGAGATATGGCCGGGACTATGCGTTTACTGACCGGATTCGTCAGATGAGCGATGATGAGTACAATCAGTTCAGGCAACGCTATGCGTATGATCGTTGCGGTCAGAACGACGATCGCAAATCAACAGATAATCCAACCACTGAAAGTACAACCAACACAACCGTTAAACCCGCATAATTAATGAGAAATCGCTTAAATCCCTGGGTTGTCGTGTTGACGGCGGCCCTTACTTTCGGAAGCCTGATGGCTTTTGTTGGTCCACGTTCGTTTGGTCATCATTGGGGATATCACGGACATTATGGTCGTCATGGCTGGTACGGGCCGCACGACCGGCATCGTTACGACGAACGCTATGATGGGCATCGTTCGGAACGGCACGCTGATGAGGCTCCTGCAAAACCCGATACGGGTACGTATCAGTAATAAATGGAAACTAATAACCTAGCAAGGCAATCCAGCAGTTGGATTGCCTTTTTTATGTTAGGAAATTGTTATGCTTCTGCCCGCCAGTAAGCTAAGCAGTATGATAAACGAACTTCGTCCTTACATTTGATAGATTTCGTTCGATGGATATGACTAAACAAATCCTGCTCGTTTCATCTATACTACTTTTACTTGCCGCTGGCTTCACCCAAAAACTAGAAGACCAGCCACTGTATCGATTACCTATAAAGACGGTGCAGGATCTGCATGATTTTTTCAGATGGTCCGATCAGAAAAAACCGATTATTAGCGGCCATCGAGGAGGCATGGTGAAAGGGTTTCCCGAAAATTCGATTGCTACGTTCGAAAATACGCTGAAGCATACTCCTGCTTTCTACGAAATTGATCCGCGTTTAACCAAAGACAGCGTCATTGTTTTGATGCACGACGAGACGCTGGACCGAACCACCACGGGCCACGGAAAAGTGCACGATTTTACCTGGGCTGAATTGCAAAAACTATTTTTAAAAGATGCAGAAGGGAACGTAACGGATCACCGGATTCCGACGCTGGCCGAAGCAATTGAGTGGGCACGGGGAAAAACCGTTTTGAATCTGGATAAAAAGGACGTGCCGTTCCCGATGATTGCGGCCATTATTCGAAAACACAAAGCCGATGCGTTTGTAATGCTTACGGTACATACGGCTGAACAGGCTCGCTACTATTACGACGATAATAATGAGCGCATGTTTTCGGCTTTTGTGAAAACACCGCAGGCGATGGCTGAATACGAAAAGGCGGGCATTCCGTGGAGCCACATGATTGCCTACATCGGCCCCGACATTAAACCGGAAAATGGGGAAATGTACAAATTGTTGCACGCCAAAGGCGTCATGTGCATGATCTCGTCGGCACCGACTTACGACAAATTGGCTACCAAATCGGAGAGACTGGCCGCGTATCAGGCCATTGTCAAGGACGGAGCCAGCATTCTGGAGTCGGATTTGCCGATCGAAGTGGCCGAAGCGTTACGTTTATTGGAGGCTGACAAAAAGTAGATGCCTGGATTAAGAATACTTTATGATTCTGTACGGACCGAAAGGCGGATAAATCTGTAGATTACCTTTGGCCGAAGAAATTAGCTCAATTTATTTATGAAATCGAAGATCATTACGCTCGCTGCTTTAACCTTGCTTCGCTTTATGCCTGCTACGGCTCAATCTTTTTCGTTCTCACTCTCGAATTATACGTATACGCCAACACAATTAATTGTCGGTACGTTGCGCGCGAAGGAGCCGGTTAGTCGCTATACACTGGTTGGTCCGAACGCTGCCTTATTTTCGGTTAATAAAGCCAATGGGTTAGTAATCAACGCTAAAGCCGTTAGCGCGGATAAGCCCTGGTACGACGTAGTGATTGAAGGAAAGACTGCCAAAGGAACTCTGCGCGATACGTTGCGGGTGGTGAAGGACAGCTTTATCCGGAATCAGGTGATTGCACACCGGGGCGCCTGGAAACAGTCGGGAACGACAGAAAATTCGCTAATGTCGCTTCAGAACGCGGTTAAACTAGGGTGCATGGGCAGCGAATTCGATGTGCATATGTCGTCAGACTCAGTACTGTTCGTTAATCACGACCATGCCATTCAGGGCGTAGAAATTGAAAAGACGCCAGCGGCTGAATTGTCGAAAATCAAGCTGAGTAATGGCGAGTCGCTGCCTACGCTGGAATCCTATTTGCGGGAAGGCATGAAGCAGACGCGCACGAAACTGATTCTGGAAATTAAAACGTCGAAGCTGGGCAAGGAACGGTCGCTGGCGCTGACGGAGCGGGTGGTCAATATGGTGCATGACCTGAAAGCCCAGGCCTGGACTGAGTACATTGCCTTTGATTACGACGTCTGTAAAAAAGTAAAAGAACTAAGTCCTGAAGCCGCCGTTTCGTATTTGAATGGCGATAAAACCCCGGAACAGTTAGCCGCCGATCACTTAAATGGATTTGATTATCACTACAGCGTACTACGTAAAAACGAAAACTGGATGCAGGATGCCAGCCAGCGCAAACTGACAACCAACGTCTGGACGGTGAATAGCGAAACGGATTTGCGTTGGTTTCTGGATCATAAAGTTGATTACATCACCACCAACGAACCCGAATTGTTGCTGACCTTACTACGTCCGTAGTCGCTTCCCTGTGGGGTCAGGTTCTAAACCTGACCCAATAGGTTTCTCAAAACCTCATCTGTATGTGATTTAACTTCTTCGGGTTTTGAGAAGCCTCACCATGTCGGGTTTAAGAACCCGACATCACGACTGCCCCAATTTCGGTTCAATCCAAAGAGCTGTAAAACAAATCACAAACAACAAAAGCCAGCCCCATTCGGGAAGTTTGGCTATAGCTTTTCGGTCCGCTGCTTCGAGTACATCCAGATTCTGATGAGCCAGCATAAACTGACGGACAATGTGATTCGTACGTAATGGCGCTGTGGATTCCTCTACGTAAATCGCCAGTGAATCCTGCATCGTTTGCCAACCCGATTCGCGGAACGATGATGTTCCTTTGGCCAGCCGGTCGTTCAGAGCGGAATAGGTGAGAGCCAACTTATCGTTCCCAACCCGAATCGTTTGGTATCGGCTGGACGGATTGTTTATATAAATCGTCTGCTGAATTCCCTGATAAATGGGTGCTTCTGTCTGAATCGTGTTTTTATCCGCTTGTGACAGGCGAGCCAGAACCGCCATCCAGACGCGGTTATACGTAGCGCTATCGCCACTGAGCGAAAGTGGATATGTTTCGCTCAGTAAACTAACGCCCACTCGCCCGTTGGTTTGCTGCACAGCTATCGGATAGCCCGGAACCATAAACTGATTAAGGTTGTCGGCGAAACGGTAGGGGAGAGCCGTCAGATTAGTGCCCACCGGAACAGTGGCTTCGTTCGATGTTTTGCGAACCTGCCAGCTTGAGCCAGTACCCTGATTGATACTCCGGCAATCGGTTTCCGGATTGGTAAGGTTAATGAACAGAACCCCTTTCCCGTCAGCAACAGCTTTGCGAACTGCTACGTTGTTGGCATTAGTGGGCTCGGTAACAATCAGATCAGGCGCTATTTTTCCGGTTGACTTAGCGGATTTATTGATGCTGACGTTGCTGCTGATGTCTTTAGAGAGCGTAGCGGATAATTGAACTGAATGGCCATGCTTTCCTAACCAGTCGGCCAGTGTTTTGCTCTCAAAATCAGGACTGTTGAGCAAAAATTGAACCGAAAGCGGCTGGGTCCGCCGAGCAAAAAAACGAACCGTATCAAGCGTATTTGGTTCTAAGACGAGCTCTACCTGGCTCTGTCCTTGTGTGAAAGCTGGAAAACGGAGGTTAAACGAATTTTCACCCTTTTGCAGCATACTGCTGTCCAGCGTTTTATTGCCAAACCGTAAACGTAGCAGCTGCTCTTTTGAGGATGCGATCCGACCCGTTACGTGTTGCATCTCGCCCTGACGGACCATGCTTTTCCAGCGAATATCCTGCAACTGATCAGGGCCGCTGTACGGAATCCATTGCAGACGGGCGTTACTGAGTTGAGTGAGTAGTTCAACCGGGAAATTCTGGCCAACTAACGTAACGGAATCATATTCCGGCTTAAAGTTTCGACTGGTAAAACTCTCGCGGATAGAAAGGCTGTCTTTCAAACGATTCGTAAAGGCAGACGGTACGTTGTCAGCAATCAATAAAGCATGAGTAGCAGGCTTGGCCACGGGCCATTGAATTTGCAGAAAGTAGCCAGTCAGTACCAGACAGAGCATTACGTTCAATCCGACCCGAATCCATTTTCGCCCATTTGTTAGCGATTGATTCCGGGCAATGAGCCAGAGCTGGCCAATCAGCACGATTAGCAACGTAACGGCAATGACCCAGTTGATTGAATTTGTCCAGTTAACGGTGGTTTGCATAACGTAGTAATTTGACCGGGAAGGCTACCTAGCGCAACTTTCGCCAGAAAGTCTGTTGCAGCGTTCGGTCGCTGGCGTAAGACGGCCCGGTTTGCTCCGATGCATTCGTCAGCACGTAGAGTTTCGTTTTCAATTGCGTTTTTTCCTGGCTCGAAAGCGGTTTCCCGACGGCTAATTTTTGTAAGCCTGCCAGTATTGCCCAGTTTTGCAGACCGCTACTCACTACGTTATTTGCCAGCGCGTTGCCTAGTTGTTGCACCGTTTGACGTTGACGGGCATCGAGTTTAGGTAAGTCGAGATAACCGAGTGTTTCGGCAACCAGAGCCTCGATACGCTGCTGGCTGTACGTACGCGATTGATCAAAGGAAGTTGTTACGTTTTTTAGCTCACCGGTCAGTCGGGTTTCCTTTTCTTTCGTCTGGGGCGGATCGAAGCCGGTTTTCTTGACGTACGACCGAGCTTTCTGTTGTGATAATTTCAGGTATTTGAGCGCTTCCTGCTCAAAGGGCAACGCTTTTTCAGGCTCGTAGAGTCGCAGATGCAGTTCCGATTGCCACATATTTTCCAGCGCCATTTTCAGCAACGAGCGCGTTGATTGCTCATGGAACGTATTGGTTTCGGCGTCGTCGTGCGAGTGCATGTACTGTTCCATCAAAGCCGCCAGTGGGTCTTTGCTATCATCCGACTTGCCCCCTCCGCCATGATTGTGTCCATCGTCGGCTGAGTGGGCTTGTACAGGCGCGGGCGCGGCAGTCGTGTGTTCACCTTCGCCCTCGTCGTGTTTATGCATATAGGCCTGAATAGCAGCCATTCCGGCTACAACGGCCCCATCGTTGTTAGTCGGTAGAGGATTGCCTCCACCGATGTTTTTTTCAAACTCTTCACCCAGAAACTGACCGTACCGCAGACGTAGCGCTTTCTGATCGAAACCGATTTCGTTCGATTGGCTCTTGAATGGTTTAGGCGCCATTTTTTTACGGCCTGCAATCAGCTTTTCGGTGTCGATAATAATCTGCCGCTGACTTCGGAAATACTCCGGCATGATATTGACCGCCATCGTCGCCAGTTCACTCTCTTCAGTCTTTGTCGTGTCTTTATAGACGACAAAATACGTATCGGACTTGGTGAAATTGGGTTCGGGCTGCCGGTTGTCAAAAGCGGCCCAGTAATAATACAGTTCGTCGCCGGGAGCAAATTGTAAGGCGTTCAGATCGAGGGTTTTTGTGATTCGGGCTTCTTTGAAATTACGCTGATCGAGCGGCATTTTTATTTCCCGGAATTTTACATTTTCGCCCGATCCCCGCGCTACGGTCGCTACAATAAACGCCTGCGTTACGCTGAAATCATCCGAAAACTTAGCCACTACGTTCAGCGATTTCGGATCTTTCAGGTAATGAAATCGATACAGTTCTTTGGATTCCGGTTCAATTCTAGGCGCTAAATCGGGTTTGGCTTCGAGTCGATAAAAATCTGACTGATAAATTAGTGAATCTCGTTTCGTATCCGTTCGCCAATAGGCTTTGATGGAATACAAGCCCGAATTGATCAGTCGATCCTGATACGTAAATCCTTCGCCGTTTTGCCGAAAGGCCAGTTCCTGACCACGATTGCTCACTAGCCGGACCGATAGCTGTCGGGTGTTGCTGAAACGCACTTGCCATGTCAGCGACGAACCGACCATTGCGGAGACATTCAGATTCGACGAATTGACAACGGGTAAGCGCGTGTAAGCGGGGGGCTGAACCTGCAACGTAGCGCTCTGAAACGTAGGAGGGGTGGCTTTCTGTTCGGGTACAAACGCTTCCAGAAAACCACGCTTTTTGGGCGTATTAGGCGTATCATTCTGTAAGAATGGATAACCAAAATGGATACCGAGAACGGCCAGTAAAATCAGCCCATACGTGCCGATTTTTGACCATACAACAACGGGAATACGAACGTTCTGGATGTGTTCATTCAACCGGTCGAGCTGTAACTGTTCGGCCAGATTGAGCTGCGGTTTACTGAGTAACGGCAAGCTGTATTCTACGTCGCCGACAGTCTGATGTATCAGCCGAATGGCCTGAGACTGTTTGTTCTGATAGAGTTTGCTCAGAAAAACACCTGCTCCAAATCCGGCAATACCAACCAGAATGGGCCATACAGTTGGTCCGGTGAAAGTTGCCGTGAGCAGATAAGCCGATGCCGCCAGCAGGAAGCAACGTAGCAGCGCGTTTGCATAAAGCTGGTACGTAACCGACGAGATAAGGCGTTTCAGTTCGTTCATGCGTTTCGGGTTAAAGCGAGCCAACGTTCGAGTCCTAATAAACCAACAAATACCAGCAATAGTGCGTTTTGCAAACCGGCCTCTTGTTGCGTATTGGGCTTGGCCGACGTAACGAACAGGGCCTTTAAATCCTGCTGACTCAATGATTTTTTGCTTTTGCTGAGTCCGTAATACGTTAAAAATTGTTCGCCCAGCCATTCAGGTAACTGGCCCGTTTCAACCCGCTCAGACGTTTGGGGCGTTAAGGTTTCGTTCGTGAAAATGACGTTATCGAATGGAATAGGTTGCTTGATTCCCGAAACAATGTAAAGCGTTTGTTTCGATGGTTTTCGGGGCAATTGATCGGTTAAAATCAATTCGTATTGCCGATTCGGCACCGGCCGCTCGTCAACCGTCAGGTCAAGCGAGTAGACATCGGCCAGAGCGGCCAGGGCGGCCTTTACAGTTTGCCGTTCCTGTGCGTTACGGTACGTTACCAACGTAGCGACCGTTCCCGAATGAGCCGGAGCGGACTGGTAACGTAGCGTCGGATCGAGTGTAGGACTGCTGGTCAATTTCCCGGCTCGGTTGATAAATAGTTTTTTGCCGCCTTTTGCTGTTAAATAGCCATGTGGTTGAGTCACCGAATCGGGCATTGTGTGCAATCGAAATCTAGCCGGAACCGTAATGGCTGGAACGCTTGCTAAATCCTGATTTGCTGTGATGTACAAATGCAGCTCTGTGTTTTTGGCGTCGAGCTTGTTAATGGCTGTTTGCAGACGTAGCGGACTGAAGTCAGATGGCTTTTGCGGAAGCGTAAGCTGATCGCTCACGGGTTCCAGTTGTTCATCGGCCCAAACGACCTGTTCTCCTTTTTTCTGGGCTTCACTCAACTCGAAGCGGAAGTTGTCGGTCACCGATGTACTGGGCTGCACGAGATGAATTCTCTGAATGGCGGGTGGTTTTGCGAACCAGTTCAGAATCGGTTGAGCGAGCAGAATTGCCAGCAAAATCAGCAATAGGCATCTGACAATCAGTAGAAAAATATTGTCGAGCCGAATGCCACGACTTTGCTGTTGCTGACTTTCGGTGAGCCATTGCGTGGCCGCCCAGGGCAATAATTTCCCCTGCTTCTGATGCCAGAAGTGAATGGCTATTGGAATAGCAACAGCCAAAGCTCCCCACAATAAATATGGCTCAACGAATTGCATATCAACTCAGTAAAAACTCTTTTAACACCAGCGCAATCGGATCGCTCAATCGCGTACGAATCAGCCGAACGTGCGGGATACGTAGCGCAGTTTCCAGTTGGCTCAAATAATCGGTAGCGCGTTGCCGAACGGTTTCCCGAATAGCATCGGCCTGTAATTCAATCTCTTTGCCTGTTTCCAGATCCTGAAATCGATAAAAGCCATTCATCGAGAAATCAATTTCCTGATCGCCCAGAATCTGGAAGAGGACAATCTCGCGACGCGGCCCGGCAATCGTCTGAATCAGGTTTATCCACTCGTCGTTGATCTGTAAAAAATCGGATGCGATGATCAGCATCTCCGCCTGTTTACGGCCAAACTCCGGGATGGAAGCCGCCTGTTTTTCCCAGGCCCCTGCTGCCTGCACTGTTTCGAGCGTAGCCACAATCTTCTGAAACCGTGGCGACGGACCGACCTGCTTTCCAGCCGGTACTGCCGCTTCGACCAGACCGTTACGTAGCGTGTACAAACTCACCTGATCGCCCTGCCGATTACCCAGATAGGCCAGCGACGCCAGCAGAATTTTCGCGTATTGTAATCGGCTGACCCCCGCTTCGGCGTAGTTCATCGACCCTGATAAATCCAGTAGCAATCGGATTTGCTGATTGCTCTCTGTTGATGATTCACGTACCAGATAATGACTGGTTTTGGCGAAAAGCTTCCAGTCAATACGTTTCGGATCGTCGCCTGGTACGTAGTGTCTGAACTGCTCAAACTCCGTCCCGATCCCCGACCGTCGGCTATGCTGAATGCCCAGCATCAACTCATCACTGACCAGTTTACCAGCCAGCTGCAAATTGTTGAGTTTAATGAGGTCGTTGATGAGCATGATTTATTGAGTTCGAAAATTCCTGAAGTTGTCCTTTGATTCTAATCTCCCTTTAGTGGCTTGAGGGCGAAGAGTTAGTCTCTACGACAGTCTTAGTTCAGTCAGTAACTGCTTGATAACCATGTCCGTCGTGATGCCTTCGGCTTCGGCGCGGAAGTTGAGTGCAATGCGGTGGCGCAGAATTGGATAGGCCAGCGTCTGAATATCTTCCGGAATAACCGAGAAGCGTTCGTTCAAAACGGCGCGAGCTTTCGCACACAGAACCAACGCCTGACCAGCACGTGGCCCAGCGCCCCACTGACTCCACTGCTTAACGAAAGCCGAAGGAGAATCTGCTGGACGGGTAGCGCGCACGAGTTTATTGATATAACCAATCAATTCGTCGCTGATGTGTACCTGACGGGTAAGCGTTTGCAAGTCGAGAATGTCCTGATCGGACAGGATGGTATTCAACTCCGGACGGTTGGTTCCGGTTGTGCTCTTTAATACGTTCAGCTCTTCCGTTTCTGAAGGGTAAATGAGCTTTATATACAGCAGAAACCGGTCTAATTGCGCTTCGGGAAGGGGATACGTACCGGCCTGCTCAATGGGGTTTTGAGTAGCAATGATCAGAAACGGTTTGGGCAATGCATAATCGGTGCCGTTGTACGTAACCTTATACTCCTGCATGGCCTCAAGCATGGCGGCCTGGGTTTTGGGGGGCGTCCGGTTGATTTCGTCGGCGAGTACTACGTTGGCGAACAGTGGCCCCCGATTAAAGACAAATACTTTATGGCCCGTTTCATGATCGTCTTCCAGAATTTCGGTGCCAACAATATCGCCGGGCATCAGGTCGGGCGTAAACTGAATGCGTTTGAAATGCATAGCCAGTGCATCCGACATCGTTTTCACCATCAGCGTTTTAGCTAATCCGGGTACACCTTCGAGCAGACAGTGCCCGCCCGCTAAAAGTGCAATCAGTACTTCGCTAATCGCTTCCTGTTGTCCGATGATTACTTTGCCAATTTCGCTACGTAGCTGGGGCAGTTTCGCCACCAGTTTTTTGTAATGGGTTAAGTCTGTTGATTCCAATTTTTTATCTATCAGGTTGTAAAGAAGAAATGAATAATGAACAACGTAGACTGAAACAGACGATCTGAAACCTCATTTTTTGTTTTACATTATTCATTACTAAGCGGTTAGTGCGTACGTAACAATGTTTACGCCAAACTTGGTATTGTCCTCCGCCAGAAAGCGTTTGTTCCGAAAGTCGTAATCCCACTCGCAGCCGTAGTCTTTGTTGCTGTAAAGCACACCGATACGTCCATTAATCGTGATGGCTTTCAGGTAATCGTGCACTAGGTCGTCGCCCCAGCCGTTCAGCTCAAACGACGTAGTGGGCGGACCTTCATCAAATTTGAAAAAACACGTGTAGATAGGATGCGTATTGGGGATTTTCTGTAAAGCCTTCGGGCCAAATGTTCGCGCCATTTCCTGCTCAAACGACTTGGCAAACAAGCCGTCAACATCATGATTACAGTCATCGACAAACACAAAGCCGCCGTTCTGAACGTAGCGCTTGAAGTGATCGCGCTCCTGCGTCGAAAACTCGACCAGTTTGTGGCCGCTGAGGTAGCAGAACGGACTTTTGAAAATGTCGGGACTGCTCAATTGCACCACCTTCTCCTTCTGATCGACCGGCAACGTCGTGTACTCCACCAGTGAATGCATCAGGTTCGATGGCATTCGCTGATCGGTATCCCAATCGCCGGAGGTGTATTGAATTCGGGTGAAGAAGAACGGTTTCAAGAGTGGTTCGTTGAGTTAAAAATGACTGCTAGAGCTGTTTTTCCATGATAAAATCTTCCATCAGAAAACCATCGCCAATGTCGATATCTTCCTGACCGACTATGGTAAATCCCACTCGTTCGTAAAACTGCACGGCTTTGTTATATCGGTTCACGTTTAATCCCAGCCGATCATTCTTATACGTAGCAGCTCGTTCAGCTACCTTGTCAATCAGCGATCGGCCTATGCCTTTTCCCTGGCTGGCTGGTAACAGGCATATTTTATGAATCTTGGTTAACGCTTCTCGTTTATAATTTAACTCGTACGATACGTAACCCAGATGTTCACCAGTGCTTTCGTCTTTGGCTAACAGAAAAACGTGTTTTTTTTCGTTAATCTGACTTCTGAGTGCATCCAGGCTATACATCATCTCCAGCATATAACTGATCTGCGAAGACGACAAAATTGCTCCAAACGTACCTGGCCAGGTTTTGTAAGCAATCTCCCGAATAATCGGTAGCTCGGCTTCCGTAACGTCGGTAATAACAATCATTGTAGTTTGTTCGTCAATCATCTTCGTCACTACGTTCAATATCCGATTTAGTCCAGGCCATCAGCAGACTATCCTCAAAAGAACCGTCGCTATTTCGTGTTTTATTTCTCATACGTCCTTCCAGAACGAATCCTAAACTTTGGTATAAGCCGATGGATTTCTGATTAGATGACCTCGACTCAAGCTCGACCCGCCGTACTTCAGGAAAGCTGTGCTGCACTTCGTCAAGGAATGCCTGAAATACCATTTTCCCTATTCCCTTTCCCTGATAATCAGGATGAACCGCGATGGTCAAGCCTGTCAGGATATGATCAAAGATACGCAATCCGTATTTTGACGCGTGTATCTCAGCAATCAGCTGATCGGGGGTATCAACCGCAACCAGCATCAACCCATCTGTTGCAATCGTTGCGAATAAGCCTTCAACGTATTGATCGGTTATTTCGGCTTCTGTCCGGGCAATTCCCTGACTAATGGCCGCAACGTTCTGATGTAATGCAAGAATGGCTTCTTTATCCTGAAACCTTGCCTGTCGAATAGTAATCATGTTACGTTCTTTCACACTCATCATCTTTAAGCGTGAAAGGCTCTATTATTTTCTTACACAGCGTCCGATAAACTTGTAAACGTAAACTCCCGAATTTTCATCGGCGGAATCAGGTAATTCCGATCCGTTTCCGTACTAACCACACGCTCCGGTTTGCCGAGCGCTTCCAGATTGTTCAGCATGATGATTGGACTTTCGTTGAAGCGGAAATTCTTCACCGGGTGCTTTATTTTCCCGTTCTCAATGTAGAACGTACCGTCACGGGTGAGGCCGGTCAGCAAAATCGTTTGTGGGTCAACCTCGCGGATGTACCAGAGTTTCGTAACCAGAATACCACGCTGGGTGCTCTTGATCATGTCCTCCAGCGAAGATGTGCCTCCGGCCATGATCATGTTATTAGGAAAAGGAGTGGCCTTTTTGCCCGTTTTCTGCGCCCAGTAACGTCCATACGCCAGGTTTTTGACTACCCCTTTTTCAATCCACATGGTTTTTTCCTGAGGGCGCCCATCGCCCGACCAGGGCGAAGCGGGTAGGTCAGGATTGGTTGGATCGGAAGAGATCGTCACGCGTTCATCCACGATTTTATCGCCAATCCGCGATTTGCCTCCCGCCTTGCTAAAGTACGAACGGCCTTCGTCGGCGGAGCGGGCGTCCATATTGAAAAAGATATTTTCGAGTAGAACAGCCGCAGCTGTTGGCTCCAGAATCACCGTGTATTTTCCTGGCTCAATGGCCCGCGCTTCGGCCGATCCCTGCGCTTTCTGAATAGCAATGCGAGTGGCTTCGGCTGTATCAAGCTTGCTGAAATCACTATAGCCACGTGCTACGTATCCCGAGCCTTTGCCATCGTTGGTACGTACCGTCAGCGAAAAATTGACATTCGTACTGGGATAGTACGCGAACAGGCCCTTGGAATTCATCATGGCACTGTATCCGTAATTGTCCTGGAGAAAACCAGCCGCAACCAGATTTTTCTCGCGGGCAAGCTGAAGGCTCTTGTTCACCGCATCGGCTCTCGTATCGGGCGTTATGTTCGCTATCGACTCGAAGAAACCCGAAGATTGAATGTACTGCTGCGGACCCAGAACACCTACATATTCCGGATTTTCGGGAGCAAGTTTGGCCAGCTCTTCCGAACGACGTACCACTTTTTCCAGCGAGGCATCGTCGAACTCGTCAATCGTGGCTGTACCTACTTTTTTGCCAAAAGCCGACTGAACGGCTAAATTTTTATTGATGAGTGAGCCGCTGGTCGATACCTCGTTGCGAGCGTAGCGAAGATTTCCCCGGTATTCGCCCAGCAGATTTATTTCACACTCGTCGGCTTTCGAGTAACTTAATACTTTGGTGAGCAAAGCCTTAGCTTCGGCTTCAGTAAGAATAATGGCCATATTTCTAATGTATGATGTAGGATGTAGGATATATGGTTTATGTATGATGATGGGGAGGAGAACATACCTCCTATAGCATACAGCATATATCCTACATCTTTCTAGATCTTTCGAGCGGTATTGATGACGTTCACCCCGTTGAAACGTGCCGTTGAACTGCCGTGCGAAACCGCACTCGATTGGGGAGGCTGGCCTTTACCATCGAAGAACGAGCCACCCAGTCGGTAGTCGCTCTGGTCACAAACCGCCACGCAGGAGTTCCAGAACTCACGTGTGTTGGCCTGATAGGCTACGTCCTTGAGCATACCCGCAATCTGACCATCCTTGATCTCGTAAAACAACTGACCCCCAAACTGGAAATTATACCGCTGCTGATCAATCGAGAACGAGCCATCCCCAATGATGTAGATGCCCTTCTTGACATCCTTGATCATCTGCTGGACCGACAAGGGCGTC
>NZ_JBMDWV010000354.1:0-2463 GCF_048594605.1 Spirosoma sp. | reverse complement strand
TTATATTTTTAAGCCTGAAATGGAAGTAGTTCGGTGGGGCTTAAGTTACAGGGCCAGGGATGAAGTCAAAATAACAGTTCCGGAGAACATAGCGTCCTCGTTGTCTGTATCGGTTACCGACCTGAGTATTGACGCCGATACCAGTGATAATATTTTGTCTACGCTAATGCTTACCAGTGAACTCAAGGGTAAGGTAAATAACGCATCCTGGTATTTTAATAACCCGTCTGAGGATAAGCAACAAAAGCTGGACCTGGTAATGCTTACCAACGGGTGGCGAAGAATTAACTGGGAACAGATAGTTGCTGGCACTCTGCCTAAGATTAATTACCCCAGGGATACAACTTACATGTCTTTGTCCGGGACGGTTACAGGTATTATGCCGGGTTCGATAGGCGACGGATCAGCCGCCATGATGATCCTGACACAAAAAGATCAGCAGAATAAAATGTTGCTGGTTCCCGTGCAAAGAGATGGTACTTTTAATGATCCGTCGGTGATTCTGTTTGATACTGCCCAGGTATATTACCAGTTCCAGGATAAAAATATTAAGGGAGCTACAGCATTGTTTCTTCCCAATAAATTGCGAACGCCTCCCGTTGGAAAGTTTGACAACAAGGCACTCTTCCCCGATACAACTGGTTTGTGGAGACATTTGCAACTCTCGGCAGAGTGGATAGCCAATGTGAGCCGGAGTAAGTATAAGGAATTAGAGGCGGTTACCATCCAGGCGAAAGCAAAACCTTTAATTGAGCAGATGGATGAAAAGTATTCGTCGGGCTTATTCAGTGGTGGTGATGCAATCAAGTTCGATCTTATCAACGATAAGTTTGCAATGGTTGGAGATATATTTACGTACCTGCAGGGTAAAGTTGCAGGGCTGCAGATCTCGGGGCAGGGCGCAGGCGCTTCCTTGAGCTGGCGGGGAGGCAGTCCACAACTATATGTAGATGAGATGCCGTCAGATGTGAATATGGTATCGTCGATTAATATTACTGATGTGGCGTTTATTAAAGCTTTTAGACCTCCGTTCATGGGCGGTTTTAACGGAAGTAACGGCGCGATCGCGATTTATACCAGAAGAGGTAATGATGTGAAGCGGGAACCAGGCGCAGGCATACCCAGCGCGAGAGTGGAAGGATATAGCAATATCCGTACGTTCTATTCGCCTAAGTATTTAACCACAGAACCCGCACCCGGAGCCGACAGAGATGTTAGGACCACACTATATTGGAACCCCAATGTCACTATTGATCCCCGTACCAAACAGGCGGTCATCTCATTTTACAATAATGATGTGACAGATGCCTTCAGGGTAGTGATCCAGGGAATGACTGCGGATGGTAAGATTGCGCATCTCGAAGAGAAAATGGAGTAAATCTTTCCAGATAAGCATTAAAATAAATAGCAAATCCCGGCAAAAGTTGATTGCCGGGATTTTTGTTGATACGGTATAACACTACGGAACTAACTCCACGCCATCTAAAACAATAGATGCTGCACTAATTCCCAGTCTGATGGAGCCTGCTGCATCATAAGCATAGGGTGAGTAAGACTCAGCAATACTTGAAATGATCGCCTTTTTTAACAGCGTTTCTTTTTTTGCCTCCTTACCGTAATTGTCGGTCATGGTAATCAGGATATCGTAGCTGGCTTTTTTGTCTTTAATTGCCAGTAACAGATCTTTCTCCAGCTTGATGGGTGTGGCAGAATAATAAATATATTTTTTGGGCGCGTAAGAACTGTCTTCTTCATACAGTTCCCTGTTAATGCTGTAGCTGGCCGAGGCTAACGCGGTTTTGACTGTTTTCCCATTAAAGTTGAAGCTCATTTCTATCGAGTAGCGCTTTTCATTCTGCGCTAACAAATTCGTACTGCAAAAAGTTAAGAGGAGCAGGACGGCGGACAAGGTGAATTGTTTTTTCATTGTTGAAGTTTAATATGATGATTTGGCAACGAAAGTATATTTTTTACTGAATATTGTGATGTTCACGTCGTTACCAGATCGAATTGAAGTGGTACCGGTTGATAGCTTAAGAGTTTTGGACACACGTCGTAATGCCGGATCCCTTTTATGCAAACGATTGAGCAGTTTTTTGCGTAACGATATCAATAAATTTGTTGTAGCCCTAAATCATTTTTTTATGAATAAACTACTATTGTTTTGCTGGTTATCTTTTTGGGTAAGTAATGTCCATAGTCAGTCGGTACTATTGCCGGTGGGTGGTAATGCCTGGATCTTGGAACGCTCCAACAGTTTGCGTATCAGAAATAATGGTACTACGCAGTGGCGGGAGGATCATACAGGGTTTACTTCTTATATAAGGGTAACGAAGCCCGGATCTTTGGAAGTTAGTTTGGAGAACGAAGCCGGCGCTGCTGCTCAGTTATCAGTATCTATTTTAGGCGATGTCAAGAAGGTCAGCATCAATGGCAGAGATACTTCTTACCTGGCGGGCGAAT
>NZ_JBMDWV010000353.1:0-5862 GCF_048594605.1 Spirosoma sp. | reverse complement strand
TGGCTTTAAAGTAAACAAAACCCACGTTGATGCGTTCGGCTCGTTGAATTTTGCAACCGTTCGGGCTGCTGCCGAAGAAGCAATGGATGGTTTTGCCAGTGGCCGCTATGATGTGGTTGAAGTTATTTACAACGAATTCCGTAACGCGGCTGTACAAATCGTGCGCGCTGAGCAAATGCTTCCAATTGTTGCCGCAGAATCGCCTGCTGGTGCATCGGGTGCGATCAATTATATTTTTGAACCTTCAGAAGAAGAAATCGTTACGGAGCTGATTCCGAAAACGATCAAGATTCAATTATATAAGGCCGTGCTGGATTCTAACGCAGCTGAACATGGTGCCCGGATGACGGCCATGGATAAGGCAACTGATAATGCGGGCGAACTTCTGAAAGAGTTACGCTTAGTCTACAACAGAACGCGTCAGGCGGCTATTACAACCGAGATTCTTGAGATCGTGGGTGGTGCGGAAGCGCTGTCCAGCGGTGGGTAATGATACGTAGTTTAATTTTTTTCGTAGAAGCCACTAGCCTCCCGGTTAGTGGCTTTTCTTCTTTAACCCGTTTTTTTTGATAACTCATTGCAACGGTTTGCCCAATTTTTGGGTAATTATGATAGATGTGCAATCGTTGCTAAAATGGTACGTGATGGCTTTCTGGTTAAACGCGAATTATTCCTCTGTTAAAAATACTTAACGCGTGTTTTTACTCTGATTAACAAGTAGTTACCAGTAAGATTGAGACGCTACTATGTCTTAATAATCGGAACGAATACCCCCGGTTTTTAGTTATTTAAGTGTCATATACGAATGGTTGTTTTTCTAACGTTTACTAATCGATCTGACAACAATTAACGACTCAAAATACATGAAACTCAAAGGCATAATCACCAGTTTGTTCGTCGCCGGTACGCTGGCGTCCTGCGCTCCGGCCATCACGGTCAAATATGACTACGACCCTAAAGTAAACGTTCGGCAATTTGCTACGTATCGCATTGAAGCGGACCGGCAACGTAACGCGGATCCAATCGTTGGTAGTAATCTGAACCAACGTCGGATTGCTGATGCGCTTGATCAATCGCTGAAAGCACGGGGCTATAAGCCCGTTACGCAGGGTGAAGCGGATCTGGTTGTTCGGTTCTTTACTGATTCGAAAGATCGGCAGCAGATTCAGTCCAATAACATGTACTCGCCATATTCCTGGTGGTACGGCGGTATGAATAACAATGTTTACTCCCGCCAGTATGAAGAAAATCGCGTAGTTATTAACGTACTGGATGCCCGCACGAATGATATCGTATGGCAAGGCTGGGCTACAGGCCAAATGAACAGCCGCAACAAGGAACGGGATCGTGATCAGGCTTTCCGCGAAACGGTGACCAGCATCATGAAAAACTTCCCTGAGAGCGCTGGTCAGGATTACGGCGCGGCTCGCTAATACGTTGTAGAATAAAAAACCTGCTATCCGACGATGGCAGGTTTTTTTATGCGCTTTCCAGCCGGGAAGATCACTTCAAGTACTTTTCGATAGTCTGACGAATTCTTTGGCGAGTTGCAGATGAATTATACGGCGATTGCTGAGCTGTCCATGATAGCTCGTCCAGCTCTCGGCTCAATACCTGACCTTTCACCTGACCTTTGATTGATACCGTATCGCGGGCAGCTAATAACTCATTCCATAGCGCTCGCACATCCGCCCAGTAAGCTCTGCTCTGAGACCACCACGCTTTGGCAGCCTGGCATTTTTTTTCATCGATACGTTTATAGCTGTTCAGACCTTTCTCTGAAGCTAATAATTGATCACCTGATTCCGAACGAATAATTTTGTGGTTGTCCTGCTCATGAACGTAACCGTCCGGTCTAATTTCGTGATGATTCGTTCGACGTAGTACGTTATAATCTGAACGTTTTGTGTATTCACGGCGAGGCAGCGGAGAATCGGCCGTGCTTTCCCAGTACATCCGTCCGTCAGCGTGAATCCACGTAGCTGATCCTTCGTATCGCGGACTGTCATCAACTTCAAAAACTTTCTGAGTCCATTGGCCTTTGACTTTTGCAGGGGCTAGTTTTTCGCGTTTCCAGGATGCATTCTGGTTGAATTTAAGCAGGCTTGTATTTTGATAGATCCAGTCTTCGCGCCAGTGTTTGACAACAATCGTATCGCCAATCACCAGTAGATGTTGAATAATAAGTTTGGTTGGTCGGTCGGGAGAACCTGCTTCCTCATCAACAAATACCCACTCGATTCCTTTGGCGGTGTACCGGTCTTTAAACGTGTAATTCTTGTCGGAGGCAAAGGTTTCGGCATATTGAAAATCGACTTCGTGACATCCGCACTGGCTTTTAATAGCAGCAACGTCCTCGGATTTAGGCAGCGTCTGGGCTAAAGCACCGGCAATTGAACAGCAAAGGAATCCTATAAATACGGCTGGGCGCATGGTCAATAAAGCATAAGGTGAAGTGACTCCGACAGTGCAAAATTAATTTTTAGCGGACTCCTTTCGTAATCATCGTAGATACCTTAAACGCAAAAAAGGCATCCTTCTCGGATGCCTTTTTACTGTCTCATAGGTTGGTTATTCGAATGGATTGCCATCGTACGTAACGCTGGCAAGTTTTTTATCCAGATAATAAATCTGGTCAGCTGGAATCTGGTCAATTAATTCAAGGCAGCGACGAGCGATATACTCTTCTTCAACCTGCTCCTTCACGTACCACTTCAGCAACTCTTCGGTAGCATAGTCGCTCTCCCGACGGCAGATGCCAATAATACGATTGATAGAGTCAGAAACAGCAATTTCCTGTTCCAGAGCCGTCTCAAATACCGAACGTAGCGAATCGAACTCCTGTGCTACGGCCGGAACCTCAGGGGAGTAAGCGGTGCCACCCTGATCGCACAGGTAATGAAAAATTCTCATACCGTGCTTGCGCTCCTCTTCCGATTGCTTATAGAAAAAGCCAGCGCTGTGATCCAGGCCATTCCGGTCGCACCAGCCTGCCATCGCCAGGTATTTCGACGATGAAATCATTTCCATTTGTATTTGCTGGTTCAGAGCCAGTTCAACGCTCTCCTTAATCGACGTGCGTAGTCTTGCTAAATCTTTCATATATAAATTACCGTTTCCGGTGAGTAATTCGTATGACAAAACAACACAAAAAAACCGGTCGTTGTTACACAGCCGGTTGATTCTCAGGAAATTTAGAAAAAGTCTATTTATGGTTATTCGGCGAGTGTACAGCCACACTCACGTAACATCGAATTAAGTTCCAGCATCAACTTGGCACCGTTGAGTAATTCGCGCAGATGAACAACCTCGCAGAGTGTCAATACGTAACAGCGCTCGGAACGGGGGGGCGTTAAAATCTCAACGTCGTGTTCTGCAGCGGTGCTGAGTGCCATTTGCCGAATATCGACGGTTTCAACCATTCGGCGAAACTGGGCAAAATCGCGGGCAGATAACTGGGTATGTGTATCCCAAAATTCCAGGATCAGCCGATTGCTTTCATCACATTGATAAACAACTCCTCTTTCGGTCCGAAATACTTCCTGGTACGTTACTGGTACGTTACTCGTCATGGGTACGGAAATGAACGTACAAATATAAGGCGAAAGCGTTAATTTAGATAATGTCTAAACAAGAATTTGACGAAGATTTTAA
This sequence comes from Spirosoma sp., assembly GCF_048594605.1. GTDB lineage: Bacteria > Bacteroidota > Bacteroidia > Cytophagales > Spirosomataceae > Spirosoma. The sequence continues at coordinate 2,208 of NZ_JBMDWV010000353.1, read as the reverse complement.
CGAATGGCTGCTTTCGTGGGTTTTCCAGGATCGGCAGGTAGAGATAGCCAGCCTGTCTGGCCATTGGCGCTACGTATCAGCTGAAAGGAATTAGCTACGGCCAGCACATCTACGGCCACTCCAGGCTCTAACGTCTTTATCGTTCCCGCTTGTCTGTCGGCTGAATCGAACAGAGCACTCGAAGAAGCTAAGGTTAACCGCCGAAGAGGACGATTGGCCGATTCAGTTGTACTGTTGAGAATGTATCCCGTTAGGCCATCCGGGGTTTCAACACGAAGCCAGATTTCGGTACCACCTATAATTGTTAACGCTGATGCCTTTGGTAGTTCGCGCACAATAGGCGCATCGCTCTGAGGTGCCAGCCGCATTATTGAACGAGCAGCCGATACACGGATTGAATCGCCTAGGCGCGACGTAGCGACCAAAGGTTGCTTAGCTGGCCCACGTCCAAGCCGGATAAAGGGCAATGGATCGGTAGCGCCGTCCATTATGCCATATATGCCAAAATGCAGATGGGGCGCTGTTGTGCGGGCATTACCTGTATTACCGACAAAACCAACGGTGTCGCCAACCGATACGCGCTGTCCGTTTGTTACGTTCCAGCGGTCCAGATGGGCATAGTACAGCCGGATACTACGTTCGTTATCGGTCAGAAAAGCCACATTACCGCCCAGGCTGTTCGAGCCGACCCCCGTAATTACCCCATCGACCGATGCTACGGCCGGTGTTCCTTTGGGGGCGAAAATATCGACCCCTTCATGTCTACGCCGTCCCCCATCGCGTGGGGCTCCAAAATAACTGCTAATCTGGCGGCTGTCGCGTCCCTTTACCGGAAATGCCAGGGCTGGTTCACGGGTGATGTTGATGGTATAACTGCCACTACGTAATAATTCCGGCTGAATGCGAATGAGGAAACTCTGTGTTTTTCGCGGTTCCCAGGTCAGTACGTTCGTATCCGCTTTTGAGGAAGCGAGCAGATTAGTCCGGTTACGTTCTTCCAGCGAGAACACGTCAATAAAAACCTGAGTATCTTTTTGTCCCTGCGTTTCGATTCGTATCAGAAATCGGTCGCCCCGTTGCGCGTCGAGCCGATAACCTACGGCAAACGCTTTATTGGCTGAAAAATAGCCGCTCTCGCGATAGGGAATCGAAATTTTAAGTGAATCACGAAGGGCTCGTTCGCCCGCTTCAAGCCAGTCGGTGCCGAGTGCCGTACGGTCAAGTTTAGCGGACTTTAGCGATTGCCCGTATTGGTCGTGTGGTGATGTTGGTCGAAAAATGCTGGCTGTCGGCCCCATGCTGGTGCAGGCGCTGATCCAACCAGCGAGTAAACCAAGCCAGAAAAGACAGGATAATTTATTGACTACCATAATGCTACAACTCATTAGATAAACGACTTTTTCCCGGCGATGTTTCAACCGGGATAAGTGAAGTATTTTCCTAAAATCGCGCAAACGCCTGACTCGTTGGAACGTAAAAACTTTTACAAAGGAGATGACGTGTTACGAATGGTTGGGACGCAGATTTAGGCAGCCGGTTTCTCCTCCCGCTGGTACTTGCTGACAGCGTGTTTCTGTGTGCTAAGTCCGTTTCAGGATTTATTCCCAGATAGCTGAGTTGTGCAAAAGCAGTAAATCTTAGTTATGTTGACTTCGTTTCGTGAAAAAATACACAGGTACGCCTAATCCTGCAATGAGAAGCCCCATGCCTGTGTTGAACGTTTTGGTATAAAGCAGAATCGCGCAGATTGTTAGCCCGGCAACAATGTATAGAGCAGGTACGAGAGGATAAGCAAACGCTCGGTAAGGGCGTTCTGTATTGGGTTCAGTACGTCGTAAACGAAACAAGCCCATGATGGTGATGATGTAAAATACGAGCGAGGCAAAGGTGCAGTAATCCAGCAAATCACCGTATTTGCCAGAAAGACATAGGAGCGATGCCCAAATACACTGTAGCCACAACGCCCGGCCCGGTACCGCATTTTGATTTAAGTGTGAAGCCTGCTTCAAAAATAGGCCATCTTTCGCCATCGCGTAGTAAAGCCGAGCGCCCGCCAGAATCAGGCCATTGTTGCAGCCGAAGGTTGAAACCATGATCAACGCTGCCATAATACCGACCGCTACGTTCCCGAAAATTGTTTCGACGGCTGCTGTGGCAACCCGATCGGCTTCGGCGAACTGAATGCCCCGCCCCAGAATGTCGCTGGCT
>NZ_JBMDWV010000352.1:0-6857 GCF_048594605.1 Spirosoma sp. | reverse complement strand
TTTTTTGGTTTTTTATGTTTTTTCGCTTTAATTTTTTTTTCACGAAAATTTATCTTAATTTAAAAAAAAACCACTACCGCGACTGGGGACAGAAGCGACGCCAACCCGAATTAAATACAAGAAATTAGTTTAACAAGAAGGGCACTACCTGATACGTAGTGCCCTTTTGATATAAGCGTTTTCTGAAGTTGTTAACTACTACGTTTTGCAGGCAGTAACAGGCTGCCGCCAATCATACCGAAGGTACTGGCTAATAATCCCCATAGTATAGGTGGATATTCTGTTTCTTTCCACAAGCAAAGTAGCCACACAATAAAACCAATGGCCATAGCGCATAGACAGCCGGACAGGTTTGCCGGTTTCCAATAGATACCAGCTGCTAACGGCACAAATAGCGAAACCAGGCTAAAAGCCGATGATTCGCCAACCAGATCAAAAATATTGGCGTCGCGTGTTGTGCTCATCAACACACATATGACTGTGATGACCACAATTGCCCAACGGATGGTTTTGAGAAGTTGCCGATCCGTAATGTCGGAACGAAAAAATTTCACTACGTTCTCGCCGAAAACCGTCGCAGGCGCCAGAATCGCCCCACTCGATACACTTAAAATTGCCGACGTAACAGCACCAAAAAACAGGATCTGCAACGGTAAGCTTCCGTGCCGCATAACCATGTTTGGAATGATAAGCTGGTTATCGTTCGGCAAATCAGAGTGAATAAGCTTAGCACTTAGAGCAATAAACAGCGGCAACATGGCTATTGTCAGGTACATTCCCGATGCAAGGTAAGAGGCCCGAACGGATATTTTTTCGGTTTTGGCCGCCATTACCCGCTGAAATACATCTTGTTGCGGAATAGAGCCTAACCCGATTGTTATCCAGGCCGCTACGTAGTTGAGCCATTCTTTTCCCGTTGAATTTGGCAAGAATCGGAAAAAACCAGCTGAGGTTCGTTTTTCAATAACTTCCCAACCGCCAACTTCCTGCCAAAGCGATACGGCCAGTACGGCCAAAGCCAGAATAATGATCAGGTTGTGAAAAAAATCAGTTACTGAAATCGACCACATGCCGCCAAGCAACGTATATATCATGACAATTGCGGCACTGGCAATAATGCAGTATTCACGTGGTATGTCGGTCACTACGCTCAAAACGATACCAATAGCGACCAACTGTGCAGCAATCCAGCTAAAATATGAAGGAATAATCATTACCGCCGATAACAACTCAGCAGACCGACCAAACCGAATCCGGAAATAGTCGCAGAACGTAGTGATGTTGAGCCGATACAATGGCCGTGCAAAAAAAGTGCCAACCAGAAACAGACAGAGTGCCGAGCCAAATGGTTCTTCAATAACCGCCAGCAACCCGCCTTCGACAAACATGGCGGGCGCTCCCATAATTGTTTCGGAACCGAACCAGGTAGCAAACGTAACGGATGCCGCCAGAAGCAAGGGTAAACCGCGTCCGGCCAGAACAAAATCCTGCGACGTCGTTACTTTCCGAGCCGCCCAGGCACCGACAGCTACGTTGGACAGCAAATAAAGCGCGATAAAAAAGAGAAGCATGACTGAAGCGGTATCACCAAAGCTACGTAATGCAATAATAAAAATTCCGTAAGCCTTCCGAAATTAATTCGTGGGCTTACGGAACGGAAATCCATATTGGCTGTGCTGATTACAACTTAAGCGTAGCCGGTAGATATTTCGCGATTAACTCTTCATAATAAGGTTTCAATTCGCTGACAACCGGCGGTTTTGGGCTTTTTGAGTACAAATCGTACGGATTGAATTTGCGAACCCATTTAAACATCTCGTGATCGTGATCGTCCATCAGATGGTTATAGGCTTCCTCGCGGTGTTGCGAATAAAACGAGTGGTATCGCATCATGTATAACGCCGGTTCGGGCATATAATCCTTCATGATCTGATACAAGTACTCATCATGCCCCCACGACATATGCACGTTACGTAGACCACAATTCGGCTCATAAACGCCGTATTTGGTATTATAGCGCTCATCGTAACTATCCGGATTGTTCGCAAAAAATTCGGGGTACACAATCTTATCGGAATGCTTACAGCCAACCGGGAACGTATCGCCCACAACGGCCCACTGTGGTTCGCCAAACAGACACAGAACTTTACCCATATCATGCAGGAAACCCGTCAGTACGAACCAGTCGGGGTGGCCGTCGGCACGAATGGCTTCGGCTGTTTGAAGCAGGTGTTGAAGCTGGTCAAGATCCGTGTCGGGATCAGAGTCGTCTACCAGCGTATTCAGGAACTCCATTGCCCCCCAGACTGGCAATTCTTTTTTATCGAATTTTAGAAATTCCCGCTCCTTTTCCCGGACGAAATCATAGGTTTGATACGTATGGTTCAGCCGATAAAACTCCCGGACGGTATCTCGCTCAGGAGAATCGTAATTTCGATATTCTTCCTTTGCTTTATGCTCAGGTTCGGGGTAGCGAATCAGCAGGTCGTCTTCCCACTGATCGAGGCTAGCTAGGGGCGCGGTTTCGCTAATCATGACCAAATGAAGTTTATGTAGCAAATTTACAATTATTTCCTGTTAACCAGCAAGATAGGGCACTTGGTTCTTTTTTATTTACTATTGCGTCAGCTCATCCAATACCAGCACACCATCTAATTCATCATAGCCGGATGCTGCCAGTATTTTCACTACGTTGCTGACCTCCTTTTTGTTGTTTGCCTTATTAGAAAATAACGCCATCACAAACTGCTTTGACGGTATGGTTATTACGTAATTGTTGAAGCCACACGTGCTGCCTGAATGAAACAGAACCGGGCTGGCAGGACGCCGAAAAAACCAGCCAGCACCGTAATAACTACCTGACCTGCTCGGAATGGCTTGCCCGGTACGTAGTAATGCGGCTTTTAGATCGAGCAACGTAGCGTTACCTAGCGCCGTGATCCATTTTTGGTAATCGACCAGTGATGTGTAAACACCTCCATCTCCTTTTGTGGCACTCGTTACGCTCTGATCGGAAAAAATATAACCTTTATCTTTTTGCCGGTATCCCATCGCTCGATTAGCTATTGGCTTATCAGCTTCATAAACCGTCGACTGATTCATATTTAGCGGTTGAAAAATATGTTCTTTCAGGAACGTAGCGAACGACTGGCCCGATATGCGCTCAATCACTAAAGCCAGCAAACAATACGCCGAGTTACTATACCGAAACTGGCTGCCGGGTTCAAAATACAGCGTATCACGATCTTTCAGAAGCGTCAGTATAGCGGTATCGAGCAATTGCTCCCGCTGATCAGGATTCATCACCGATTCATAATCCAGCAAACCCGACGAGTGAGCAAGCATATGCCGAATTTGTACTCTCTGCGCAACTTTACCCGTAAATTCAGGAAAAAATCGGCTTAGCGGATCACTTAATGACAATTTATCCGCTTTTTCCAGCAACAAAATTCCCATGGCCGTGAACTGCTTCGAGACCGACGCCATCCGAAAGTTTGTTTCAGGAGTGATTGCTATTTTCTTATCGACATTGGCAAATCCATATCCATTCTGATAAACAATTTTATTACCACTCATTATTAATAAAGCCGAGCCAGGCTGATCAGGCAAGTGGGACGCGCGCATGAGTGAGTCGAACCGCTCGCGCAGTTGTGCCATAGATGAAGTTGCCTGAAGAAAAAATATCGCTATCAGAAATTTTAGCATGACCTACCAGAAAACGGCATACAACACACCCAAAATAGCGAAGATAAATGCCGAGCCAATAACAAATGAAGGGGTAACGCGAAACATCTGCCGGTCAACAATAACGCTCTTGTTTGATTTATTGCCCACCGGATCGGTAAGTGATATGCCTACCATGAGCAGTACGTCGATGCAAAAGACCCAGGTTGTCCGATGCAAAAACGGAATTGGATCAGCTTGAATACCGATCATATTCATTACATCTGGCCAGAATTTCAACAGGATAGACAGCGGTAACGTTAAGATAGCAACAGTTAGCGCAGCCCGATTCGTAGCTCGTTTCCAGAAGAACCCGAGCAAAAAAATTGCAAATATGCCGGGTGTAATAAAGTTGGTATACTCCTGAATGTACTGATACACCTGATCGAGCGAACGCAGCATAGGCGCCAGGCCTATAGCAATCACAAATGATCCAACAACCGCCCAGCGCCCAACATTAACCAACTTTTGATCTGATGCGTTTTTATCGACGTATTTTTTGTAGAGGTCAAGCGTAAAAATGGTAGAAATCGAGTTACACTTACCAGCCAGCGAAGCAACAATAGCGGCTGTCAAGGCGGCAAAGGCCAGCCCTTTCATACCCACAGGCAATAGATTCATCAGCACAGGATACGCATGGTCGGGTTTTACTACACCTGCCGCATCGGTCATAGCTGCCCGGAAAGGGCCACTTTGGTATAATACATAGGCCGCAATTCCTGGAATGACCACAATCAGCGGAATCATTAGCTTCAGAAAGGCCGCAAACAGGATTCCGCTACGTGCCGTTTTCAGATCGGCGCCCAAAGCGCGCTGAACAATGTATTGATTACAACCCCAGTAATACAGATTATTGAGCCACATACCGCCCGTAACCAGGGCCATACCGGGCAGTTCTTCGTGATGTGGATGTCCCTTTGGCAGAAACATATGGAAATGGCTATCAGCCTTTTGCCGAAGCGACAACAAACCTCCCCAGACACTCGACGTTCCGGTTTCCTGAGCCACTAATTCGAGCGCCAGGTACGTAATGACCAGACCTCCAAAAATCAGAACAATGACCTGTATTACGTCGGTATAACCTATCACTTTCATACCACCCAACGTAATGAAAATAGCGAATATGGCCAGACCAATCGTGCAGGTCGTGAATGAAATTCCGACTAACGATTCGATGGCAATGGCACCCAGATACAGAATCGACGTAAGATTGACCAGCACATAAACGACAAGCCAGAACACGGCCAGAATCGTGCTGACGGTATCACTGTATCGTTGCGCCAGGAACTGCGGCATCGTATAAATATGATTGCGCAGATAAATCGGAATAAAAAAAACAGCGACAATCAGCAACGTAGCAGCCGCAAACCATTCGTAAGACGAGATCGCCAGGCCCATCGCAAAACCGGAACCGGCCATTCCAATAAAATGCTCTGCGGAGATGTTTGAAGCAATCAACGATGCGCCAATAGCCCACCAGGTAAGCGAACCTTCAGCCAGAAAAAAATCGGTCGTATTGAGCTGCTTATGACGTCTGCGTTGATAAATCCAGTAGCCGTATCCAACGACAATTATGAAATAGACGAAGAAAACAATGTAATCGGCAGTAGCGAGATGATTCATGTAGGCAGAAAAAACGGGTGTTTTGCAATAAAGCAAAACACCCGTTTTTTATACCAGACCACGTAGCGGAGGTGGGCCAACTCAAATGTGAGACATTATAATTTGCTGAAATCGAATCCTTCCAGAAAGGCGGTAGTAAATTGGCCAGACTTGAATCGTTCATCATCCATCAGCTTAATGTGAAAAGGAATTGTCGTTTTAATTCCCTCAATAACAAACTCCTGTAAAGCCCGCTTCATTCTTGTAATCACCTCTTCCCGCGATTGACCCGATACAATCAGTTTTGCAATCATCGAATCGTAGTTCGGCGGGATGGTATAGCCGGTATAAACGTGGCTGTCAATCCGAACACCATGCCCACCCGGAAAGTGTAAATTGGTGATCTTACCTGGTGACGGACGAAAACCATTGGCAGGATCTTCGGCATTGATCCGGCACTCCATAGCAAAAAGTTTAGGCGTATAGTTTTTCCCTGAAATAGCGGTACCAGCCGCTACTTTAATCTGCTCTTTAATCAGATCAAAATCCGTAACTTCTTCAGTAATAGGATGTTCTACCTGAATCCGAGTATTCATTTCCATGAAATAGAACTTCCCGTGCTTATCGACCAGAAACTCTACCGTTCCAGCGCCTTCGTAGCCGATTGCCTGCGCACCTTTGATCGCAGCTTCACCCATTCTAGCTCGAAGTTCATCCGACACAATGGGTGAGGGGGTTTCTTCCACCAGTTTCTGATGTCGGCGTTGAATCGAGCAGTCGCGTTCGGACAAATGGCAAACTTTACCGTATTGATCGCCCACAATCTGAATTTCGATGTGGCGGGGCTCTTCGACAAATTTTTCCAGATATAAACCATCGTTCCCGAAAGCTGCCCCTGCTTCTGTACGGGCGTCATTCCACGCTTTTTCAAATTCATCAGCCGAACGAACGATACGCATTCCGCGTCCTCCGCCACCCGCCGTGGCTTTCACAATAACCGGATAGCCCATTTCAGCCGACAATGTTTTGCCTTGTTCAACCGATTCGAGTAATCCATCCGATCCGGGAATAACGGGTACGCCAGCCGCTTTCATGGTCGCTTTAGCGGTTGCCTTATCGCCCATACCGTTAATCTGTTCAGCCGTAGCACCAATAAATTTGATGCCATAATCCGCACAGATTTGAGAAAATTCAGCATTTTCAGACAAGAAACCATAGCCGGGATGAATAGCATCTGCTCCGGTTACTTCAGCGGCAGAAATGATACTGGGAATACTCAGATAGGACTGTTTACTAACAGGAGGACCAATGCAAACAGCTTCATCGGCAAAACGCACGTGTAAACTGTCTCGATCTGCAGTTGAGTAAACAGCTACCGTTTTAATACCCATCTCACGACAGGTACGAATGATACGTAGTGCGATTTCCCCCCGATTAGCGATTAATATTTTTTTAAACATAAAAAATGAATGCTTGAATGCTTGAATGAATTAATGATTGAATAGTTGACTTAAAGCCTTATTCAATCATTA
>NZ_JBMDWV010000351.1:0-21414 GCF_048594605.1 Spirosoma sp. | reverse complement strand
GAGCCCAAATGCCGTTGCCGTGCTGCGTTTTCTCGAAATGTTCGAACGGCGGCTGACGTTTTAGCGCATGGCCAATGAGCGTCCAGTTCACCAGATCTTTTGAATGCAAAATAGGCAAACCCGGAATCGCATCGAAACTTGACGCAACCATGTAAAAATCATCCCCTGCCCGACATGCATCCGGATCAGAATAATCGGCATTCAGCACCGGGTTTTTATACGTACCATTTCCCAGATCCGACACCCATACTTTCGATACGTAGGGCGCTGGAGCAGGTAACGTAGTAACTTTCGGTTTGGCCGTCTGTGCAACCGCTGAAAGCGTTGACAGACACAGCAAACCAACGAATGGTAACGAATTCATAACAGCGAGATTAGTTAGCCTTAGGGTTCCAGGCTGATTGAGCAGAAAAGATGTTCGTCAGTGTGTATTGTTTAGCGTCTTTTGCTGAAAGCTGTTTCGACCAACCAGCCCGTTTCGATGTAGTGCCGCCAGGGCCCGTACTGCCGTATTCGGCGTAGAGCACCGTTTTTTCGTTGTCTGCATTTCCCCAATTGTCCCAACCCGCTGGCAGGATATGATCACCGATTTCGCTACGTATGAAAACCGTTTTGGCCTGTGGTCGCCATGGACGGCCCAAGTACGCTTTTTTGACGGATGGGTCGGCAATGAGTTTACAGTCGAAGAAGACAAAGCCGTATTGCTGATAGGCGGGCGTAGCAGCTGCGGTAATGAACGAATCCGACAGGTTTTTGATGGTACATGACTGGAATACAGCAATCGATTTTCCGAAAATAAAATCAGTTGTACCTTCAATGTAGCAGTTTTCGTAATACTGCCGGCTTCCTTCGGCGGCTGCGTAGAGTGTATCCTGATTGCCCAGCAAAACACAGTTTTTGCAGACAAATCGGTCGCCTTCAACGTGTAACGCTACAGCCTGCCCTACCCGACCAGCGGTGTTACGTATCGTCAGGTTTTCCAGAATAACATCCGGTGCATCGACCAAAACGACGTAGGACGTATACGTACTGAATTTGCTGTTGCCGGTCCAGTCTTTACCGCCGGGATACGCTTTCCCCGAATAATCATCACCCGTAATAATCACGCCCTCCTTGCTTTCGCCAATGATGTGAATATTAGGTTTCCAGGAAGGAATGACGAGTTTTTCGGCATACGTACCGTTTTTCACATACAACGTAACACGCACCTGCATGTGATCACGGAAGTTGTTGACAGCTTCCTGAATGGTTTTATAATTGCCGCTTCCATCCTGCGAAACGGTGAAGGTGATCGACTGAGTCGGAGAGAGTGTCTGGCTCAAGACAGCCTGCGAGAAAGCAATTAGACAAACGAGAAAAAACAGTTTTTTCATGTAGAAGGAATAGAAATCTGGCGGGTATTACAACCAATTTGCAGAATGTAGATTAAAAGCGGAAAGCGTCAGCAGATTAGGCAAGCTAATAAATTCATAAAAGGAGCTGGGTTTCGTAGTTATCTGTCCGGAAGTACAGAGCTGCTGGCAGACTCCGCAGCATTGGGTTTCAATACAGTAAGACAACCAACCCCTGGCTGAGCCGCAAATATTTTTAAACCTTGTCCATATAATCCAATAAATTAATACAAAAACGCGATATTTTATTTAAATAGTACCATTCACCACAGAAAGAGACAGTAAAGTATCTATTAAAAATTTGTTATCATTAGTATAAAAAAGCGCACGATTACTTAACTGACTATGGAGTGATTAAACGTAAAAGCTGACTGAATTTTGCAAAAAAAAGATCACTCGAATCGACGTAAGTGAATCAGGTTATGAGCGTCACGTTTACCACCTATTCCGATGAAAATCCTTCGGGCCTAACCAGCGAGGTTAACGATGAAAAAGCGTTTACTGCGCTGTACGACCGCGATTTTCGGCTTTTATTCAACTACGTTTTCAGCAAGGTAAACGATCGGTTTGCCGCGCAGGAAATTGTACAGGAATTATTTATTAGCATCTGGAAACAACGCCATATCAACACCATTCAGGTCAGCCGCGCTTATTTATTCGCCAGCGCCAAAAATCTGATCATTTCGCATTACCGTAAAGAATACACTCGCCAGCACTATTACAGTCAATGGGAAGTTCAACGCGAGGTTTCTACGGAGCCGACGGACCAGCCACTCCTTATGGCCGATCTGCAACAGCGTTACGAGCAGGGTCTTCAGCTGCTGCCGCCTAAATGCAGGGAAGTTTTTTTATCGAGTCGCAAAGGGCAATCGAACCGGGAAATCGCTCAGCAACTAACCATTTCAGAAAAAACCGTTGAGCAGCATATCACTAAGGCGCTACGTTTGCTAAGAGAGTATCTCAGAGAGCACTATGCCTATGCACTCGTATATCTGATCAACTTTCTGGACTGAACCTCAGCGGGTTTCGCTCACTTATTCTATCGCTTATACATTTCTTCACTTTTTTTCAAATCCGAGTAAGGGTTATCACGCTGGCATGCGACTTAAGCAGTATACACTACCTCTTAAGCCATGAAGCCCCCGCCTATCGCGCCTGATTTACTGGATAAATACCTTCGGAACGAGTGTACCGATCAGGAAAAACAGCAGGTCGAAGCCTGGTATGCATCGCTGCACGGAGATTCTGATTTTCTAAGTTCACTCCCCGAAACGGAACAACGCCAGCTACAGAACGAAACGTTTGCTACGATACAGGATAATCTAGGCATGGGTCACCAACCTGTTGTCAGGCGGATTTCGTGGGGCTGGGCTGCCGGACTTGCGGCTTCGGTTCTGCTGATAATTGGCTTCTACGTAACGTATCAGAACTGGGCTAACCCCACCACCGCCCTCAACCAAACGGCCAGTCAGCCATCTGGCCTGCCGGATGCAGTAAATACGATTCGCTACGTCAATCAGCAGGCACGGCCGGTTATGCACACCCTGCCCGACGGAAGTTCAGTCTGGATGCACGCGGGCGCGGCCATTACGTATCCGAAGAAATTTGATACTGACAAACGGCAGGTTGCGTTTTCGGGCGAAGGATTCTTCGATGTCCGGAAAGACAAACACGCTCCTTTCTATATTCAAAGTGGCGAAATGACCATTAAAGTACTCGGAACCAGCTTCAACGTAAAAGCACTGAACAGCCGGAAGGTTTTCCAGATTGCCGTTGTAACGGGCCGGGTGCAGGTGAGCGCGCCCGACCGGGACCAGAATGAACAGCAGGTTATTCTGAAGCCACAGCAGCAGGCCACCTTCGAAATCGAGTCGAAGCGGCTGGTAGCGGCCCCTGTTCCAGCCCAGATCAAAAAGGAGATGTACGAACCCATTACGGTTGTGTTCGACAACGCACCGCTGGATCAGGTCATTGATAAACTCCAGAAGCGCTACCACGTAACCTTCCGATTAACGAACCCAAAACTCACCTCCTGCCGCGTAAGCGCCGATTTTGAGCATCAGGCTTTACCCACCATTATGGAAATGCTCTGCACGGCGCTGGATGTAACGTACACAATGACGGGCAACACGATCCTAATTGACGGTATACCCTGTGAATAACGTAGTGACTCAACGTAGTGCGCATCTAACCTTATGTGTAAACCTCAAAACCCCAAACGCAGCTATGCTCAAAACTACCTGATGCTATAACTAAAAAAGCCGGGCGTGTACCACCACCCCGGCCCAACTACCATCCTTTTCTGCATTCGTACCACCGAACGAAAGGATGATTTATCAAACAGTGACAAACCATCTGACCATCAAAATTATGCAAAAATCACTCCTTAACAAGTCCGTTGACTGGCGAAAGATTATGCGATGCGGATTACTTCAGTGCCTGTTGTCTGTGCTCCTGGTCGGTATGGCCAACGCCAGAGAAATAGCGGCACAATCGATTCTGAGTAAGGATGTTACACTTCATCTTAGCAACGTAACGCTCAAAGAAGCCCTGGATCAGATTCAGGAAAAAGTAAACACCCGATTTGTCTATAGCAGCCGGATTTCACTGAAAGAACAGGTGTCGATTGATGAGAATAATCAAAAACTATCAAAAATTCTCGATCAGCTACTGACGCCCCGGGGCATTACGTACCGGCTGATTAATGAGCAGATTGTGCTGGCCCGCGAAAAAAATGCGAAACAGTCGAGTTTTCTGGATGAACTGAAAGCCCGGCCTGTGGTGAACGTAGCAGCGGCCGACATTCGGCTGAAAGGCACAGTTACGGCAGCCGATGGCCAGGGCGCGCTGGCGGGTGTAAGTGTCGTGATCAAAGGCACCACACGCGGAACAACAACTGACGGCAACGGCGCCTACGAAATTACGGTTCCAAACGCTTCGGCCGTACTGGTTTTCAGCTTCGTTGGGTACGTATCGCAGGAGGTAGCCGTAGGGAATCGCTCCAGCATCAACGTTACGTTAACGGCCGATAACAAGACGCTCGAAGAACTGGTCGTGGTAGGCTACGGGACGCAGAAAAAAGTGAACCTGACGGGTGCCGTTACGCAGGTACAGGCCAAAGAACTCGAAAACCGGCCGCTGAACAACATGTCGCAGATTTTGCAGGGGATGGTGCCGAACCTGAACATTACGTTCAGTACGGGGCAGCCGGGGCAGGGCGGAAACCTGAACGTACGGGGCGAAACCTCGATCAATGGGGGTGCTCCGCTGGTACTCATCGATGGTGTGCCGGGCGACATTAACCGAATCAATCCCAACGACGTTGAGTCGGTTTCGGTACTGAAAGATGCCGCTGCTTCGGCTATTTACGGCGCTCGTGGTGCGTTCGGGGTTATTCTGGTAACGACCAAAACGGCCAAGAACGGAAAAACAACTATCGACTACAGCAACAACTTCGGCTGGTCGACACCCACGGTAAGCACCAAGTTTATGACCAATGGGTACGAAAGTGTGATGCTGAACGACGAAGCGTTTATCCGCGCGACGGGCAACAGCTACACGCGCTATTCGCAGGAAGATTATAAAGAACTGGAGGCCCGCCGATACGATAAAGTCGAAGATCCGTCCCGGCCCTGGACGGTGGTGAAGAACGTAAACGGCAAAGACATCTATAATTACTACGGTAACTACGACTGGTGGAACACGCTGTTTGTAATGACTGAGCCATCGAAGCAGCACAACCTGAACCTCTCGGGTGGTACCGATAAAATCAATTACTTTCTGTCGGGCTCCGTTTTTGAGAAAGATGGAATTATGCGCATCAATACCGATAAGTTTACGTCGTACACGCTACGTAGCAAAATCAATGCGCAACTGACGCCCTGGCTCAAAGTAAGCAACAATACGCAGTATTTCGATTCGAGATACACCTACCCGGGGCTGGAAGGTGGGGCCAATGCCAACTTCGTAGCCATTACGGTACACGCGCTGCCTGCCTACGCACCGCTTAACCCCGATGGCACTGCTACGTATAACACGTTGAAAAACAACTACTCAATTGGCGATGGCTTGTTTGCCAATCTGCTGAAAGGCGTAGCCGGTGGCGAAAAGAAAGTGCACGAACTAACCACCATCAACTCCGCTACGATTGACTTTACCAAAAACTGGAATCTGGTCGGGAATTTCTCGTATTCGTTCTACATTGCTGATGACTGGTATCGGTCGGCGGTGGCGCAGTACTCCATTCAGCCGGGCATTCTGACAACGGTGCCCAATTACAACGTCGATCAGTACCGCAAAACACTTTGGTTCGATCCGGCAACGGCGGCCAACTTATATACCTCGTACAATCAGACGTTTGGCAAGCATTATTTTGCTGTGACGGCTGGTTTGAACCACGAGACCCGCAGACACCAGCGGTTATTTGGTGCGCGCAAGAATCTGCTTTCCGAAAGCCTCAACGACCTAAACCTGGGGACAGGTGAGCAACTTTCGTCGGGCGACGCCTTCCGGTATGCGCTCTTCGGGGCTTTCTTCCGGGCCAATTATGATTATCTCGGCAAGTATCTGTTTGAGGTGAACGGCCGCTACGACGGTACGTCTCGCTTTGGCGCAGGACGTCGGTACGGCTTTTTCCCATCGGTGTCGGCGGGCTGGCGGATCAGCGAAGAGAAATTCTTCGAGTCGGCCCGTAACGTAGTGAATAACCTCAAAATTCGGGCTTCGTACGGTACGTTGGGCAACCAGCTTCCTCCCGGCTCTACGGCCGTTCCTTACAACACTACGTCGTCGAACTACTACCCGTATGTAGAAATTATGCCAACGGCGCAATCGAGCTGGATTGCCAATGGTCAGAAGCTTTTCTACGTAAACAGCCCCAATCCGATTTCGGAAACACTC
This sequence comes from Spirosoma sp., assembly GCF_048594605.1. GTDB lineage: Bacteria > Bacteroidota > Bacteroidia > Cytophagales > Spirosomataceae > Spirosoma. The sequence goes on along the minus strand of NZ_JBMDWV010000351.1, from coordinate 15,124 downwards.
ACCTGGGAAAAAGCCACGACAACCAACCTGGGTCTGGACGCTACGTTGCTGAAAAACCGATTGAATCTGTCGTTCGATGCCTACGTACGGAACACAACTGACATGCTGGTGCCGGGCAAAGTGCTGCCGTCGGTGTATGGTGCCAGCGTCCCGACCGAGAATGCGGGCGATCTGCAAACGAAAGGATTTGAGTTATCACTGGGCTGGCGTGATCAGTTGAAAGTAGGTGGCAAACCGTTTTCGTACAACGTAACGTTTATGCTGTCGGATTCGAAATCAACGATTACCAAATACGACAACCCGAACAAAATTCTGTCGAGTCGCTACGAAGGACAGGTTATTGGCGACATTTGGGGCTACTCAATGGCGGGTTACTTCAAAACCAACGAAGAAGCTCAAGGGTACACCGTCGATCAGACGCTGGTGAACCGCCAACGGTTGAGCGCCCCCGGCGAATGGAGTAAACTTCAGGCAGGCGACATTAAATTCAATGATCTGGATGGCAATGGCAAAATCGACCAGGGAGCCAATACACTGGCCAATCATGGCGATCTGATCGTTGTTGGCAACGACCGGGCACGCTATCGCTACGGGATGAATCTGGGCGCATCCTGGAACGGCTTCGACGTATCGGTACTGGCGCAGGGAATCTGGCGCAAAAACTGGTATCCGGGCAACAATGCGGATAAATTCTGGGGGCCCTACTCCCGCCCTTATTACTCGTTCATTCCGGAAAATTTTGCGGATGATGTCTGGACACCTGAAAATCCGGACGCCTATTTCCCGCTGCTACGTGGCTATACCGCCCTGAACGATGGTGGTGATCTACGGACTGCCAACGACCGGTACATTCAGAATGTAGGTTATCTGCGTCTGAAGAACGTAGTGGTTGGTTATACCCTTCCGGAGTCACTAACCAAGAAGGTTCGCCTTTCCAGAGTCCGCGTATTTTTCAGTGGTGAGAATTTGCTGACGTTCACGCCACTACGTACCAAATACATCGATCCCGAACAGCTTGACGGCGACGGTACCAATGGACGGACGTACCCCATGTCGAAAACGGTTTCTGCTGGCCTTAACCTTACGTTCTAAATCGATTTCAATACGTATTCAGATGAAAAAACTAATCAGCTTTATCGCCATTGCCATCGGTTTAGTCTCGTGCGACCTCAACCGATTGCCCGAAGATGCCATTTCTCCCGAAACATTTTTTAAGACAGAAAACGACCTGCTATTATACACAAACTCGTTCTACAACGCCCTCCCATCGGCCGAGGATGTTTACAACGAAGATGTCGATAACATCGTTAAAAACAGCCTTCGCGACGAACTGCAGGGTACCCGCATCGTACCAACCAACGGTGGCGGCTGGAGTTGGGGAACGCTACGTAACATCAACTACTTCCTGTCCAATTCAAACAAATGTCCCGACAAAAGAGCCGTAGCCAGATACAATGGGCTGGCGAAGTTTTTCCGGGCGTATTTTTACTTTGGCATGGTGAAACGCTTCGGCGACGTACCCTGGTATAGCGGCCCGATCGATGTATCCGACGAAGACTTACTGACCAAAGCCCGTGACCCACGTGCAATGGTAATGGATTCAGTAATGGCCGATCTCAACAACGCCATTTCGGTACTCGATGCGTCGCGTCAGCTGAATACAGTTACCAAATGGACGGCTTTGGCGCTGAAATCCAGAGTAGGTTTGTACGAAGGGACGTTCAGGAAATACCATCCTGAATTTAGCCTGCCCGATGCCAATAAGTTTCTGGATGCCAGCATCGACGCATCGGATAACCTGATGAAAAACAGTGGCTATACCATTTATAAAGCCACCCCCTCTACGGCGTATATGCGGCTGTTTTCGTCGGATAATGCGATTCCCGACGAGGTGATTCTGGCGCGCGATTTCAGCGATGAGTTGCAGGTATATCATAACCTGAATTATTACACAATGACTGCATCGTATGGAAAACCGGGATTAGAGAAGAAACTGGTGAATAGCTACCTGATGGCCGATGGCACGCGCTTTACCGACATCAAGGGCTACGAAACGATGCAATTTGCCGAAGAAGTCCAGAATCGCGACCCTCGCTTGTCGCAAACCATTCGGACGCCCGGCTATACCCGAATCGGCGAAACTACGCCCCTGGTTCCTGAATTTGGCGCTACGGTTACGGGCTATCAGTTGATTAAATTCGTTTCGGCACCAAAATGGGATACGTTCACGAAAGACATTACCGATATGCCGATTTTCCGGTATGCTGAAGTCCTGATGAATTACGCCGAAGCCAAAGCCGAACGGGGTACGTTAACCCAGGCTGATCTCGATATATCGACCAAGCTCACCCGCGACCGGGTCGGTATGCCAAACATCAATATGGCTGCTGCCAACGCCAATCCAGACCCGTACCAGGCCCAGCAATACACGCAGTTGAGCGGGCCTAACACCGGGGTTATTCTAGAAATTCGTCGGGAGAGACGTATCGAGCTGGTGATGGAAAACTTCTTCCGGTGGGACGATATCATCCGCTGGAAAGAAGGGCAACTACTCACTAAAGTATTTAAAGGCATGTATTTCCCCGGCCCTGGAAGCTATGATCTGGATAAAAACGGCAAAGTCGATCTGGTAATTTATGAAGGAACAAAGCCAACCGTAGCGGGCGCACAGGTCCTTAAACTGGGAAGCGAAATCCTGCTCGAAAATGGGAATAAAGGCGGCAACATTGTGGTCAACGGGCACATTAACAAGAAGTTCAACGAAACCCGCGATTATCTGTACCCGATTCCAACGCAGGAACTGCTTCTGAACACAAATCTGAAGCAGAACCCAAACTGGTAACGTAGTGAATTTATCATCCCTCTAAATCCCAAAAAGGGATTTAGAGGCAAACCCTTCCTTTCAATTATGCTATCTGACCGGCGGTCGTTTCTCGAAAAAATGTCCCAGCTCGGGGCACTGAGTCTTTTGCCTGCTACTGCTACGCTGGCTGAATCCGTTTCCGCAGCAAATGCCGATGAGAAGAACCATTTTGTCGTAGGGCCGTATCTGCAAAATATGGGAACCAATGACGTAACGATCATGTGGATTACCCACAAAAATTGCTTTAGTTGGGTAGAATATGGCGACGGAAACTATACGTTTAAACGCGAGTTTGGCTACGTGAACGGCCTCATCGAAGCAAATAATCGGATCAACAAAATCACGCTGACTGGCCTAAAGCCAGGGACTGCCCATAAATATAAAATTGTTTCTACAGAGGTGTTAGGCTACAAAGGCTCGAAGGTTGAGTTTGGCGAAACCATCAGCAGCCCGCTCTATGGCTTCAGGACACCCGCCGAGAATGAAGAAGAATTTAAACTGGTCATTTTCAACGATATTCACGACCGTCCACAGATTATCCCGCAATTGCTGTATCGGCACGGCTACACGGGCAACAAACGTGATTACGATTTTGTGGTCTTCAATGGCGATTGTTTCGACTGGGTTACGGAAGAACAGCAGATGGTCGATCACCTGATTAAACCAAGTGTTGACATCTTTGCGACCGAAATGCCGTTCATTCTGACGCAGGGCAACCATGAATGCCGGGGTAGTTTTTCGCGCCATATTCCCAGCTATTACGCCTACCCCGACAATAAATTTTACTACGCCTTTACACGCGGGCCGGTACGTTTTGTGGTTCTGGATTCGGGAGAAGACAAAACCGACGATAGTGTTGAATACGGCGGTTTGTCCGCTTTTGACCGATACCGCGAAATCCAGAAAAAATGGCTTGAGAGAGAAATCGAAAGCCCTGAGTTTAAGAAAGCACCATTCCGCGTCGTACTTATCCACATTTCGCCCTATCATTCGGGCGACTGGCATGGTACGTTACACTGCCGCGAAGTGTTCGGGCCGTTGCTGAACAAGGGCAAAATTGATCTGCAGATTTCGGGACACACACATCGTTACGCTACGCACGACGCCGATTCGACGCATAACTATCCTATCGTGATTGGCGGTGGCCCGCTCGAAGGGAATCGTACACTGATTAAACTCCACGCTACGTCGAAAGAACTGAATCTGAAAATGATACGTGATGATGGCGAAGTGGTTGGTAAATACACGCTCTCCCGAAAAGCCCGAACGTAACACGATAAACAATAAATACCGACACTCTCCAAAAACGACCGTATTAGCCCACTCTCATGAAAACACTAGCTTATTTGCTTCTCACACTCGTCACTACGTATGTACATGGTTTGAATCCGCCCGGTCAGAAATCCACAAAACTTCGGGTGATGACCTACAACATTCATCATTGCAATCCGCCATCGGCTGGCACCAACATAGAAATTGAGGCCATTGCCCGGGTCATTAAAAACGAGAAGCCGGATCTGGTAGCCTTGCAGGAGGTCGACGTAAACACCGAACGATCCGGAAAAGGTATTGATCAGGCAAAAGAACTGGCCCGGCAGACAGGACTAACGTATTACTTTTTTTCGAAAGCCATTGACCATCAGGGGGGTGATTATGGTGTGGCGGTTCTATCCCGATTTCCGATTCTGGAATCCGTACGCTATACGCTGCCCGTCGATCCGGCACTCGGGGGCGAAATTCGGACGATTGCTGCTATTACGGTAGAGGTAGCGAAGGGCAAGCGAGTGATTTTCGCCAGCACTCACCTCGATTTGAAAGAAGAAAACCGCCTGATCCAATCCGAGCTGATCGTAAAGCATTTTGGCGATTCAAAGCTTCCGATGATTCTGGCTGGTGATTTCAACGCGCTTCCCGATAGTAAAGTGATTCAGTATCTCGACAAGACGTTTACCAGGAGTTGCCAGGAGTGTGCCTCTACTATTCCGGTCAAAAACCCAAACCGCGTGATCGATTTTATTACGTACAAACCCAGTACTACGTTCTCAAACGTATCGACGCGCGTGATCGACGAACAATACGCGTCTGACCACCTTCCTGTTGTGGTAGATTTAGAGATTGCAGGAAATTGACCGAACTCTAACAACACACTGGCTATCAATTAAATCCATAAACGTATTGGCTATTTCTTCGCCTTTTTTTAGTGTATAGTAATAAATAATATTGACTTTGTATTTCAAAGTACTTTATTTTGCACAGTTATATATTGGATACCATCTGAATGCTACGTCTGCTGTTGGGTTGTCTGTTTCTTCTTGCTACTCGAAGCAACAGGTACATGCTAAGAACTGAACCTTTGACGTGATTTTTAATGATTTGATCGCGATGCTGAACCTAATGTTCTGATTAACAGATGTGAGGGATTATATAAACTATATTAACAGGGATTTTGAGAGCCGGGTCCGGTTGGGTATTATGTCGGTTCTGATGATAGAAGAGCGTGTCGATTTTAATTTTCTGAAACAAACTTTGCACCTTACCGACGGCAATCTTGCCAGTCATTTGCGGGCACTGGAAGAAGCGGGCTACCTACAGGTCGAAAAGCAGTTTGTAGGGCGGAAACCAAGCACTCAGTATCAGGCCACTGCACAAGGAACTTTGGCTTTCAAAAATCATCTGAACGCGCTGGAGCGTCTGGTTCTGGCCAACAAAATTCTTTAATTTTTTGCTTTAACTTTGAAAAACAAAGTACTTTTAGTAAATCAAATTTTATATGCGCGACGAAATCTTACTGAACCTCGACAATCCCCGGCAACTTGAAAAGTTATACTGGACCAACAGAACAACTTTCAAAACGACCTTTAACTCCCTATATCCGCAACTACAGGGTAATCTACTGGCTGAGGGATGGCACCAACGGCTAAACTACGTTCACGAAGATCTGTTCTGGGGCACGCCTACCGAACGTATGTTTGTAATAGCCGCTTCCTTACTAGCGGCACTGGTGGCTAAGCTGCCGGATTTACTATCGCTGGATAAAGAGTTTTTCTACCAGCGGAATATCGGCTTTATCGTTTTCCCACTGTTGATTACCTACTTTGCCTGGAAAAACAAAATCTCCGGAAAAACGGGCGCGTGGCTGGCTGGATTTACGCTGATAGCTATCGTATATATCAACGCTCTGCCCCAGGGTCGCCCCGCCGATACGTTGATTTTATCCTGCATTCATTTACCCTTATGGCTATGGTCACTATTAGGCTTTACGTTTGGTGGGGGGAGGTTAAAAAATGGTGTAAACTGGTTAGGGTTTCTACGATATAATGGTGAGTTAGCCGTCATGACCGCTCTGCTACTGATAGCTGGCGGATTGACAACAGGACTCACTATCGGGTTATTCGAGCTGATTGGCTGGCACATTCAACAGGTTTACTTCAACTACGTAGTGATTTGCGGATTAGCTGCTGTACCTATTGTGGCCACTTTCCTTACTCAGACTCAGCCAGCCTTAGTCAACAAAGTATCGCCCGTCATTGCCAGTCTATTCAGCCCAGTGGCCCTGGTCATGTTGGTGATCTATCTGTCGGCTATGATTTTTTCGGGTAAAGACCCGTATCGTGACAGGGAGTTTCTTCTGCTTTTCAATGCCTTATTGATTGGCGTAATGGCCCTTATTTTCTTTTCGGTGGCCGAGACTACGTCAGAAGGCAAAAGTCGAACCCAGGTCCTTATTCTTTTTCTGTTGTCGGCAGTAACGGTAGTGGTTAATGGAATTGCATTATCGGCCGTCCTCTTCCGAATCTCAGAATGGGGAATAACACCTAATCGGGCAGCCGTTTTAGGGGCTAATCTGTTAATGCTCTCCCATCTGTTATACATGAGCGTAAGGCTTCTGGGCGCTCTGACTCGAAAAACCGATCTCTCACTGGTTGGTAAGTCAATGACTTTGTACCTGCCGATTTATAGCGTATGGAGCGGAGTGGTTGTCTTTCTTTTTCCGCTGCTGTTTGGCTTTAAGTGAACCCTATCGACAGCCATTAGCTTACCAACTGAATCAGCAATTTTTACACAATTTCCAGCTGGTGAGCTAATGGCAAATTGATGAGCTTCCAAAACGTAACGGTAGAGGCATTGCATAGACCGCTCTGAGACAATAGCCCGGCGATTAATTTTTAGCGAGAAACTTCCAATACCAGCAGCAACGCATCGTTCGACAGCGCTTCGAAGTCAATTGTATTATTCTGAACATTCGTCAAAGCCAGGCCGTCCCGCTCGTGGAGCAGGCGATTCTGCACTTCGAAGGCTCCGCTTAGGATAAAGACAAAAACGCCACTGGGCTGTGGTTCAATTAATTGATAAATGTCCTCCTGCCGACCATCATATCGGCCTATAAATCCACGTAAAACGCGTTGTTGTCTGGTTTCTTTATAGTTAAAATCAGCTAACGGCAACAACTCGTTTTTGACCCTCAAGTCAAACTGTCCCTGCTGGATACCTGGCGTAAAATCAGGCGATGTATCTGTTAACCAGATCACTACGTAGTTGATCAATTCAGTATCGTACGGATTGATAATGTCGTAGCCCATACCACTGGCTAACGAAAAAAGTTGCGATTGTCCGGCTTCCAGAAACCCATTCCCCACCTCACTATTATACTCAAGTCCACCAACAACGGGAATAACCACAACGAGCGTATTCTGCTCAACCTGCATACGAGCGCCATGTCCGGGCTTTAACAGGTCATCATTCAGCAGACGTAGGGTGCCAAAGGGTTGACGGGTTTCGTCGAAGTAACGGCCAAAGTTGAAGCTGTGATGACTCTGAAAATAATCGCCCTGGGAGCATCCCCGTTGGTCGGCCAGATAAATTTGCGCCTGCGTTTGGGTTTCCATAGAATTCGGTTAGGCCGTTTCTCCGCGCTGAAAAGACGAAACGCTCAGATAAGGTTGCAGGGTAATCATATCCGTATCGATGGCTTTTCCGGCTTGTAAGGCTTCGCGCTGGTCGCCATAGGCAATCAGCAGCGTACTGTCGATTGTATCAAGCCAGGTCAGGGGTTCGCTGTAAAAGAGGATGGCTACTTTATGATCCTCTTTTTTCTGAACGTGTGACTGAACAATTTCGAATTTGAATAGAGTAAAGGGCAGGCACAGTTTTCCTAAGCGATTCGTGATGTCGGGCACAATACCATTCAATTGACGGATATAGCCGATTGCTGCTGTGCTGGTCTGGTAGTGCAATCGGTCGGCATTCGCTACGTTATCCAGCAACTCCTGAAACGTATTGTATTTGTTTTCCTGATTATAGAACTGGGCCTGCATGTAAAACTCCATATACGTATCATCGAACACGTATTTATCCCACAGTTTTTGGGAAGATGCATCAATTAGTTTCCGATAACTCAGATGAATAAGACCCTTTACCATATTCAGAATAACATTACGTCGAAACTGCCCCACTGATGAGGCAATTTCGACAACATATATCAGTAAATCAGTTGGTTACGCGCTGACCACAATCGTATGCGTCAGCGTATATCCACCAGCCAGGCTACCTGACAGCGTAGCTAACTCATTGGTGTAACCATCGCCAAACACATTATCTCTTTCATTAAGCGTATCCTGTGCGCCTTTGGAGTAGCCGTAGGACTGGCCAGTGGTATAAACTGTGTTGGTAATGTCATACGGAAAGGCAATCTGGGTCACCAGCAACGACTTACCGGAAGCATTATAGATATGTACATGAACATGGGGGGCCCGACCTGAATACCAGCCCGGAAAGATTGACGTAAACGAAACCAGACCATTGCTATCCGTTGTCTGACGGCCTCTCAGGAAATGGACAGTTGTATAATTCGTGCTCTGCATTCCTGTTCCGCCGTATTCGGAATAATTACCGGCCTTATCACAGTGCCAGACGTCGACAAGAGCCCCTGCCAGAGCGGCACAACTACTAGTAGCGTTTTTTATGGTAATATTCATGGTGAGCGCCACCCCGGTTTGCCCATCCGTGATATCTTTCCGGACGTAACTAGCCGGGCTTTTGGTGGGGAAAGGGCCTTCTGTTTCACTATTGGTTACCGTACAGTTACTGGACGAACTGCCATTGGTTGACCCTGTCGATGTACTACTACCGGTACTGGTTGTCGGGTCAATTTCTGTTTTGCTGCAACCACTAACAGCAGGAGCGATGGCCGCAATGCCTAATAAACTACCAAATCCGCGTTTCAAAAATTCTTTACGTTCCATGTGACAGGAGAATTCGTTTAATTACGATTAGAAAAAATCGATAAGTGGGTAGACTACGGAAATCCGTTTGTCCTTATTCATAAACAGGTTAGTAACTTCTGCTTTCTTCCATTAGCGCACGAAAGGCCTGTTTCGTTGCATGACTTTATCACTTATCGGTAAACACACGTATTCTGTCGGTGAATGAGCGGAACCGGAAAATCGAAGGCGTATTTCAGAGCTGATCTATTCAGGATAATGAGCAGCAGATCAATCAATTAACTTTACGTATATGCGACCGTCTAATCAATTTCATTACTATTTACGACTTCTTTAAATCTCATTGACTACAAATAAGCGTAGATACACGAAATAGTTGAATTTGACTAAACTTACCATTTACGTGCACTATGATTGGAGTACATACTGACGAAAATAAGAATCGTCAATACCTACCCCAGCCAGCGGATAATCGTTTCGAAACTCTTTATAACCGCTACGTCGATCAGGTTTATCGCCAATGTCTGTCTATGACGAAGGATTCTGAGAAAGCTCAGGATTTCACACATGACATTTTTATTAAAGTGTTCGACAATCTGGATTCTTTTCGGCAACGTTCCAGCTTCTCAACCTGGATTTACGCCATTGCCTACAACTATTGCGCCGATCAGATCCGTCTGGCAAAACGCCTTCCTACAGCGGCTCTGGATGAGCAGCTGGACGATCATCTGGCTGATACAGAAGAAGCAATGACTCAGGAAGAAGCCATACAGCTCGCTTACGAAGCACTGTCCACACTGTCTCCGACAGATCAGGTATTACTCCGACAGAAGTATGAAGAGGGCTTGAGTCTGGAAGAGCTGGCGAAACTACATCGATTAAGCATTAGCGCCGTCAAGATGCGGCTTAAACGGGGCCGCGAAAAAATCCAGCACTTCTATGCCAACAGATGGGCTAGTTAATTAAAGCGGCCAGAAAACTTTATGAAGTAACGCTATCAGTTGTCTCGTACAACTGAGTAAGGTATCCGTTTTGGCTAAACCATTCCACGGCTTCCTGAATGGCTGCGCGTACGGGCGTCTGCGGAAGATCCAGTTCCTGAATGGCTTTCGAACAGTCAACGTAATGACCATCACAGGCAACTCGTGCCATAGGCCCATTGAAGGCAGTGATCTGGTGACTGACCTTTGCCCATACGTCACTCATCCGTCCATAAAGTTGAAGCAACAATCTCGGCAAGGCAAACCGGGGAGGAACAACATTCAGCACATCGGCCATTAGTCCAAAAGCAGCACGGTACGTCAGGTTTTCATTACCCAGCAGATAAGATTCTCCCAGGCGGCCCATTGCCAGAGCGTTGACCGTGGCAACGGCTACATCCCTGACATGAACGTAATTTTTGCCCCCTGGTGGATAAGCCGGTACCCGACCTCGCGCCAGTTCGAGCAGCAAGGCTCCCGACGTAGGCTTACTATCCATTGGCCCCAGCATGAATGTCGGATGCACCAGTACCACCGGCAGCCCCATCTGAGCCTCACCTACCAGGTAATCGGTGGCAGCACGCTTACTATCCATATAATCCAGACCGTAGCGATCACCCACATAAGTAAACAACTCATTACCAGGGGTTTCTAACGATCCAAAACCAAACACATTAGCCGTACCTACATAAACGAGCCGGTGTACCTTAGCCTGTTGTGCAGCATAGACTACATTTTCTGTGCCGTGATAATTCACGCGCCAGTGCGCCAGGGAACGGGCAGGATTAACCGACGCCAGTGCCGCAGCATGAATAATATAGCCACATCCTTCAACTGCTCGCAACATGTCCTCCATATTCGTTACGTCGCCCGCAGCGATCTCAATCGGCAAATCGGTCAGCAATGGCGAACGTTTGCCATTACGTACCAACGCCCTGACCGGATAGCCGCGCTGAAGTAACTCACGTACCAGATGATTGCCAAGAAAGCCGTTGGCACCCGTCACTAAAACCGTTGGCAGCATACAAATAACCAGATCGAAACGATTACCGATACGATAGACTTTGCGCAAAGAGCCGACCGGACGCCGGAATCGTCCAGTTTTTAGGCAGGTAACGGGCAAACATCTCGACAAGTTTATGTTTCCAGCCCGGAACAATAATTTCTCTGCCCGCCAGCATACCCGCTACGGCATAGCGGGCCACTTCCCCAGGTGCCATTTCCAGCAAGGTTCCGCTTCGGCCGAGACTCCGAGCGTATAGCCGGGTTTGTTCGTTCGTCAGCGTAGGACCAGGACATAAACAACTCACCTGAACGGATGTATGGCGCAATTCGTAACGTAACGCTCGGGACAAGGTCAGGATAAACGCTTTGCTTGCCGAATACAGACTTTTATAAGGAATAGGAGAAAACGACGCAACGCTTCCTACATTCAGGATATAACTAACGGGATGCTGGCGAAGCATTGGCAAAAACAGATGCACCAGATTAACAGGCACCAGCATATTCAGTTGCATCAGCGATAATTTTCCCGATACGACCAACGATTCGAAAGCCCCCTGCTGACCTATTCCGGCATTATTGATTAACGTATCAACGGTCAGGTCGTTGTCCAGACACCAGTCGTAAAGTCGTTGTGGAGCCTGAAGATTGGTCAGGTCGGTTTCGTGTGTGAATACCTGAATAGCATATCGGTTGATTAATTCCTGCTTTATCCTATCTATTGATTCGCCAGGCAATGCTACTAAAATCAGGTTATGTCCTCGCATGGCGCACTCCTGTGCGATAGCCCGGCCAATACCCCGACTGGCACCGGTAATTAACGTAGCACGAGTCGTTGAATAACTCTGTGAAGATCGTAAATCAGTCATGGCGGAGCCGGAAGAAAACCGTAAATAAAGGTTGCTGCACTTCTACCTCATGGCAACGCCCATTAACGTATCGATAGTAATTCTTTTTGCCATCGGGCAGGGTCAGTTCGTACGTATGATCAGCTGTCGTTTTCAGAGCACAGAACTGACCGTAACGTTCCGAAAATAATTCTCGTACGCCCACGGGCTCCCGGTCATACAAACTTGCTGTGCTATAGGTAGCCCGCCGATCTGTAAGTGTCGAATGCGCATCATTAATTCGAATCACATAGCTGCTACCATTCCAGCGAATCTGCGCGTCATGTCTGGTTCGACCGTTGAGCTTATCCGTGAAAGAGGCCTCGACCAGCACATTGTTTCGATACGTACTGGTAAACCGGGTAACCATACGTTTTTCGCCCAGCAGATGCACCGAAACATCCGCATCAACGCGGTAGTGAATGCCTGTTTCGGTGGAAGCTTTTGATACGTTGAGTTGACCAACCGGGCGGTTATGTACAATCACGTCATATGTCAGCGCCTGAGGAGCTGCCGATGGCAGACTGACAAACAAGCTCAGAATGCCTGTGTAGATTAAATGGGTAAGTAACATAATTGTTGTTGTTCACTGTTATTTTGTGGACATGACACGTAACAGGTCGCTCCCCCCTACGTTCTTTCTAAAAATTATTGGTTCACCAGTTACTCGTCCCCTAAGATTGGCTACGTCTATACGGTAGAGGCTTTTTTGATCTAAAGGGTTGGTTTGGATAAAGCTGTCAATTCTCCAATCAGCAAAATTGTGATGAGTTGCTACGTTCTACGTCCGGTCAGAAAACAGAAGTGTCTGACTACAACGGCAACTTTGCTTCCTAATTACGTAAACTCGAATTGTCCAAATCGCCAAAATTGTTGACTTACAAAATAATTACGTTGATCTGGCGGCTTAAATGCGTGCGGGCTTGGTTTGATGTGGTACGTCCCCTTATCTTCGACAGTTGATACTCCTTGACAATGAAAGTAAGAAAAGCAGTTATTACCGCAGCCGCTCGCGGAGAACGTTTATATCCGGTAGCCGATACGATTCAGAAGGCAATGCTTCCGGTGATTGATACGGATGGGTTACACAAGCCCGTTATTCAGGCTATTGCCGAAGAGGCTTTCCTGAGTGGTATTGAAGAAATTTGCGTTGTATGTGCTCCCGGCGACGGCGAACGCTACGTTAGTGCGTTTACGGCCTTGCGCGACAACCTGATTAAGTCGTATAAAAGTGTTGACTGGGCCAAAGAGGAAGCCGAGAAAATCGACAATCTTATTAGCCGGGTTCAGTTCGCCGAGCAGAAGGAGCCACTTGGCTACGGCCACGCGGTTTACTGCGCGAAAGAGTTTGTGAATGATGAACCGTTTCTGCTGTTATTGGGCGACTACCTCTACGTCTCCAATATTGCCAGTAAACGGTGTGCTGCTCAGTTAATCGAGCTGGCTACTCAGGAGAACTGCTCGGTATCGGCTGTCAATCCCACCATTGAGCATCAAATTGGCCGTTACGGCACCCTTACGGGCAAAAACGTTCCTAATATGGCTGGCGTTTATCAGATTGAGAAAATCATTGAGAAGCCATCGCTAAGTGTCGCCGAGCTTGAACTGCAAACACCGGGTCTGCGAGTTGGCTATTACCTCTGCTTCTTTGGTATGCACGTATTTACGCCCACTGTTTTTGCTATTCTTGAGAAACAGATAGCTCAAAATACCAGTAATCTCCTGTTAACACCAACCTTGCAGACTTTGGCCAACACAGAAACGTATCTGGCTCTGGAAGTGAAAGGAAACCGCTACGATCTGAGCGGACGGAATGGACTGTTACGTGCCCAAATGGCATTAGGATTGGCCGGATTGGCACACGACGAAACTCTATCATCGATGGTCGAAATTCTGGCTAAAGCCAATACCCGTCAATCACAACGAATATAATTTCAATAAATATCTTATTATCAATACAATAATCCGATATTCCTCTATAATAACTTTAAGAAGGCGATATGAATGTATATATAGAGACCATTACGTCTGCTGATCCTCTGATACGTAACCGATCTTTTTTTGACCTTAGCCGCAATCTCTCCCCTACCGCCCGTTTAAAAGCTCTCCGCGAGGTGGATGAATTCAGAAAGTCAACAACGAATTTATACGATAAGGTTAGAGCGCTTCTTTTTTTATATGCCGGGTTTCGTTTTTTCCTGATGGAAATTCCAGAAACCCCGTCTATTGGTAAAATTCCATATGCCGGTTTTGAGGATTTGCTGGCTCGCCGGTTCGAACAGGCAATAGCAACGTTCTTACAGAACATCGAAAAACAGGGGCCTAATGCTGCCTTGTTCAGCGCCTTAGCGGATAGTTATCACCAGTTATCCTTTCAGATTCTGGCCGATCAGGTTCGGAAGAGTGTTCGGTCTAGCAAAGGCAACCAGTGGATGTTCCGGGTTGGTCATCAAACCGAACATCCAATACGTATTCACCCGAAACTGTTGCAGCGCCCGGACAACTCCCTTTTCTACCCTATTCTGCACGAACAAACTTCTGTGCGAATGGACCTGACCCACAGTGGCTGGTCTGATATTTTTTTCCTGGGTATGGATTACCCGGAAGGGGCTCGCGTTATTAATATTTCGATTGACCTCGGCGTTTTCGGTCGCGACAAAGATATCCGTCCTCCTCTGCACTGCTACGTACGGGTTATTTCCGAGCCTGTGCTACGCCTGACCAGCGTTGATTTAAACACCACAAAAGACATTCATGACCTGGCCGATCTGTTCAATTTCGGGAACGATTACCTGAGTCTGATCAAAGCCGGTGTTATTGCCTCCGGCCTGATTCCTCCTTCTTTTGAAGGCACCAATCAGTCACTAGCGGACATTCTGACCCGCGTTGTAGCACCGGGCATGGGCATCGAGCTTGTGACCAAAGTGAACGACATTCCGAAAGGCTCCCGCTTTGCGGTTTCCACCAACTTGCTGGGCTCTATCATTAGCCTGCTTATGCGGGCCACCGGACAAACCCGGCAGCTAGAGGGTGGTCTGGACGAGAGTGAACGGCGTTTGGTCGCTTCACGGGCCATTTTGGGTGAGTGGATCGGCGGTTCAGGTGGAGGCTGGCAGGATTCGGGCGGTGTATGGCCGGGTATCAAAGCCATTCAGGGTACATTCGCTCAGG
>NZ_JBMDWV010000350.1:0-11068 GCF_048594605.1 Spirosoma sp. | reverse complement strand
CGTATCAACCTGATCGGCGGGGGCTTGCTTTGCCTTTCCAACAAAACCGACCAGATCGCGTGGGTTGAGAAACGCAGGGTAAAGTGGCTCGGCTTCGGCATAATTGACCCGCAATCGGTACGCTACCGGGTCGCGGTTGATTTCGTGCTGATTGTGGAGCCGTATTTCGCCCGAAAAGGGTAATAAACCGGCTACTGTGCGGAAAAACGTAGTTTTCCCGGAACCGTTTCCGCCCCGAAAATAGTGGATGCCAGATGGCAGGTTCAGGCTTGGTACAGTCAGGACGGTATGTCCGTTATAGGCTTTGGTGAAATTCGTGACGGTGAGCAAGGCGTAGGCTAGTTTGGGCAAAAATACCGATTTGGCTCCGGGCACCAAACCCATCCATCACTTGTATAAACCGATACTCCTCAGTGCGCTACGCAGTTTGTATGACTTGCCTGACCGAAAACTAAAACGAAAGATACTATATGTCTTGCCGGCATTAGGTTTTACCGGACTATTTCTTCTGGTCGAAGTCCAGTAATTGCGGAAGATAATGCATGCATGACTTGTTAACACTGAATTACGTGGCTCTGAATGAGTATTTAATCCCGCTACTATGATAATCTCCGCTCAGGATACGGATTGCGGCTTTTTTGGCGATGAATAAAATCCTTTACCTATCAGAACGAAAGTAACAACCCAGAAAAATGCCAGCACAATCAGATTGGTGTAGCTGGGTGTGTATCTGACCGACATCATGTCGTTGAGCGAGGGTGCGTACAGAGTCTGCAACGTAGCGCCGGGCCTGATGGTCTCGTAATCGGTTTTATCGATGGCAATAATCCGTTGCTTTTGCTGGTCCTGAACCGTAGCCTGATAGCGATAGGAGGGACCAAATAAATCGATGCGGCTGTGCCGACGCCGGTGCAAATGCTGGGTTTGCTCCTTTAGGCTGGTGTCCAGCACGCGTACCGTTACGGGCTGCCCATCCGCTTTTATCTGCTGGTAGTACTGAAAATACTGGTACGTATCGTAGGAAAAGAAAACAGACAAAACCAGGCAAATGCCTATGAGCAGGATTCGGGCTGTGGCTGATAAAAAGGGGATCGGTACAAAGGTCATAATTACGCCGGAAACAACGAAAAACGATAGAACACTCAGCACCAGACAAATTAAAAGCAGCTTGGTTTCGTCGGATAACGTAGTGACTGAACTCCAGTTGATTAGGCGCGAAACATTCGGATTATTCCTGAAAATTGGTTCGTGTTGCGGTTGACGAAAGGCGTCATAATCAGCGTGATAAAGCAGTTGAACCGGATCGCCCGTGTCGACGTAGACCGAATCGACTACGTATCGGCTGGTATAGGATTTTCCCTGATACGTAAAGGTCAGATACGTAACGTTACCTAGATAATCGCGCCAGGACCGCTGCTGTGAATTCAAGTCATTAACGGTAACAGTTGTCAGCTTCCCTTCCTCTGCAAAGGTTTTTTCGAGCGCTACGTCCCGATAAAACCCCCAGGCCGCCCAGGTAAGCACGATCAGAACGCACGCAGCAATCAACGATACGATGAACGAGTAAATACGGCCTATGGTCGTAGCAGCTTTAGTAAGCATAATTGCCGGCTTGTTAGACTATGATTGCACACGCCCGGATCGTCTGGTAATCAGCTGTTAATAAGGCCGTTTGAAATCATAAATCTAAAAGTAGTTAACTTGCTTATGGCATCGCAATATGTGTTCGTATTCGGTCAATTTAGGGAGTGAAGCTGTCTGGTATTGATTGACTACAACCCTGGACGAAGCAGAAAACGAACGTAGCGCGGCTCTATTCGGGCTGTAAAGGGCTGCGCTTTTTCCAGTGGTAAGCCGCGACAGAGTTTTTCCAAAAGTATTTTTCGGCTACCGTTCGGCCTTTTGCCGTGAAATATTCTTTGACCAGATTCAATCCAGCATTAAACGGCAGCCACTGATCGCTGTTTGGCCAATCGCTTCCGTAGAGTAATCGATCTTCCCCGAAAATACCGAAAAGCTGATCCAGTCGATCCTGATAGAACGAGAGCGATTGCGGAATTTTTCCATCTACCCGACGTAGCACTTCCGAAATTTTTACGTACACCTGAGGCCGTTTGCCTAGCTCCTGCAGGTCGGCCTCATGGTTCTTACGGGACGCAGCCTCTTGGGGTACGGCCATTTGGGGAAGATGATCGATTACCACCCGCAAATTCGGCGCCTGGTCGGCGAGTCGCACAATGGCATCCAGCAGCGTAGGGTTGGGATTTGCCGTATCCAGTACCAGGCCCGTTTGCCCCAGAAATTGAAGGTCCGATATAAACCTGGGCATTGACAGTTGGGCGGATAAATTCCGATTCCAGAGGTTACCGTATCGTATACCGCGAAACAGCGGATTGCGCTGAAATCGTTCGAGTTGCTGACGAAAATCGGGCGTACCTGGTTCAAGATTGCCTATTGTGCCGACGATGATATTGTCTTTAGCGGCCACATCAAGTACCCACTGGTTATCATCGGGCAAAGGGCTTGCCTCCACGACCAGCGCGCCAACAATACCGAGCGGTTCGGCAATCTTCCGATATCGATCCGGTAGGGCGGGTTGGTAAAGAATACCATCATTTTTGGTCGGCCAGGGCAAACCCTCCGGGCGAGACGTATCGAACAGGTGAATGTGCGTGTCAATGATCGGAATAGCGGTATCCTGTCTCCATGTCAGCGAAGGGAACGTAGCGGAAGCGCCAGCGGCCAACGCAAGAAAATCTCTACGGTTCATAGCCAGAAAAAGAAGACGTATGGAACGTTCTCACCATTTTACACCTAGCCGGACACCTCCCAGTCCATTCCGGGCAGGCGAAGCATTGTAATAGCGATTGCCCAGCGCGTTCAGGTCATAGCCCAGCGAGTAAGCCTGATTGAGCAGGTTATCGCCACTGGCGTAAAGATCGAGGGTCCAATGCTGCCCCAGGTTTTGACGATAACCGAGCGTAGCCTGCAACAGCCGGGTCGGGTCCGACGTAACGGTATTGGCATCATTGAGCGCGAATTCGTTCAGATACTGGAACGTAACGTGTGCATACAGTCCCAGCCGCGTTTCGGCATCGATACCCGTCACGAGTGTAGTAGGTGCTACCCCCGGAACGCGATTGTTTGATAGGTCGGTGGTGCCCTGCTGATAATTCCTGAACCGATAATCAGTCAACGTCATGTTATACCATATACGTAGCAGATTGAAAAACTGTGGGGACGTAGCGGATGGCAGCAGGAAGTCGTACGAAAGTTGCGTTTCCAGCCCCTGCTGATCGATATGCCCACCGTTGACAAAATATTCGGCACCAGTTGCATCGGACCGGCGGACGATGGTTTCGTTTAGTTTAAGATGATAAGCCGCTACGTCGAACCGGAAGCGGCCATTGGCAGTTGATCCCCGCAAACCCACTTCGTAACTCGTTCCCCGCTCTGGATTGAGATCCGTATTGAAACCACCTGCCGAGGGCCGCACTTCCTGGCTCGATGGAGCCGAATAACCCGTGCTGATACTGGCGAAGGCCGAAAGACGTTGCCCAAACGTACGTAGTAAAGCCACACGTGGCAACCAGACGGGGGTGAAATCGCGGGTTAGCAACGTAGCGGGTAAGGCTCCGGCCGAACGTACCGGAAACCGGGTGAACCCATAGCGAACATCGTTCCGACTCAAGCCCGCCGTTAGCCGGAAATGGGCTGGAAGTTCGGCTTCAGCCTGCGCAAAAACCGTAGACTGACGGGCAATAAGCTCTTCATCGGTCTGGATGGTGTCGGCCACGCCCGCGCGATTGCCAAAATTACGAACAACCGTGAAGTTGCGTAGCCACTCTGCGCCAACCGTAAACGTAGTCGGCAGCGGGCCATTCGGCAGGCGAATTTGCGTAACCGTACGTCCGCCCAGACCCTGATCGGTACGCTTTTCATAATTGGTAATGAATGGGTTCGCAAAGTCGGTCGTTGAGCCGTAAATAACCGTTGTGTTCTGAATCCGGTCGTTCCAGCGGTACTCGTGCGAAAATCCCAGATAGCCCACCTTCTGGTAAATCCCCGCCTGTTGAGCCGCACTGCCTGGCAACGTAGCAGTGGCCGGCCGCGACGCTCTCGGATTCGCCTGGTACTGCGCCAGTGTAAGGCCGCCCGGCGTCTGATAATGCAGATCCGAATAGAGCGCCAGCACCGAAATGGTACGTTTGGGACTAACCGAAAACGAGCCGGTTAAACTCAGATTATCGCGGACAACGGCACTCTGGTCGCGGTAGCCATCCGATTGTAAATGGTTATAACTGAGTGAAATGGCTGAGTTGTTTTTGCCGGTCTGAACGGTAAGCCCATTGCCATACAAACCGTAACTGCCACCCAGCGCCGAAATCTCGACAAGGCTTTTATTGGCTGGTACGTTGAGTCCGCTAAACAGAACAGTACCGCCCGTTCCGGCTCCGTACAAACTTCCCGACGGCCCTTTGATCACTTCAATACGTCCCAGCGCCCGAACGTCCAGCGCGTTCAATGGCGTATTGCCACCCGCATCGGTAAGCGGTAATTCATTCCAGTACGTTTTGATGTTTCGTACCCCAAACGGCGATCGTATCGCACTGCCCCGTATCGCCAGCCGATAACTCCCCGGCGACCGTTCGTCGGCCCGAACACCCGGCAACGTATTGAGTGATGGGATCAGCGTAGGCGTACCAAAACGTTGTTGTAAATCCCGGCGGGTAAGTAAGCTGACCGAAGCAGGCGTTTCCAGCAAACGTCGGTTGGTCGCGTAGCCGCGCACCACTACTTCATTAAGTTGAAGCGTATCGTCGAGCGAGGTAGTCGTGGGTGTCTGCGCCAACAGCGTGGATACGCTCAGGCAAAAGGTTAAAATGACCGTTGAAAAGTAGAGTTTCAGCATCGAGTATAGAGTATCGGATAAAAGTACTACGTAACAGGTAGAAACTTTAGCGTTTTAACTATAGTAATTTGGCGCATCTGAAAAATAGGTTCAATTCTGTTGCTTACATCGATAATGATAACTAGGTATTCAACAGAAAGGCGATTAATATCGCCTGATTGTTCGGATTATTTTTCCAGTAGTGAATCGAATCCAGTAAAACACTACATAGCTATTTAGGAATTAGGGAGAAAAGCACTGGGGCCTGAAAACTGATCCAGGATTTTGGGCAATACGTATCGGTCACGTAATTTTACCAGTAACGATTTAATTTTTAGGATTGCAGCATTCATGCAGGTGCAGGACAGTCACCAACGTACCAAGCCAAATGATAAATGGTTTCGAATCATCGGGATTCCGATGGCTGTTTTGCCTTTTGTATATTTCTATGGTCGAGAGTACGGATTCTCGTGGCCGCTGGTACTGCTTACCTTCGGTTGGGGCGTATTGACAACCACCGTTACCTGGGAGTTGCTACGTTGGTGGGTGTTTCAGGCCCGGGCGCGTTACATGCAGATTGACCGAACCGGCTGGCGGGTGCTGCTTACATTTCTGGGATACGCATTCGTTATCATTATTGTCCAGCCTTTCGAAACGTGGGGATTAAGCAAGGTTGACCCTACCGGACTGATTGCTCCACCAACGACCCGCGTGTATCTGACGCATATCCTGATGGCCATATCCTTTGCGTTTATCGTAGGGGGCGTTTATGAGGTGATCTATTACCTGAAACTGTATCGGCTGGCCATACTGGATACAGAATCGCTCAAAAAAGCGAAAATGCAGGCTGAGTTAGACGCCCTTCGACAGCAGGTTAACCCCCATTTTCTGTTCAATGGCCTCAATACGTTAACCGCATTAATTAGCGAGGATCCGCAAAAGGCCGAAGTGTTTAGCGAGGAGCTTAGTACCGTGTATCGGTATCTGCTACGTAGTAACGATTCGCCACTGGTTCCGCTCACCAGCGAGTTGAAATTTATTCATTCGTATTATCACCTCCTCAAGACCCGCCACGGCGATTCATTGTCCATTATTACCAACATCTCGCCCGAAGCCGAAGCGCAGCAACTTCCTCCTCTAACGCTGCAACTGCTGATCGAGAATGCAGTAAAGCACAACATTATTTCGGCCAGCAAGCCCCTGACTATCTCGCTAAGTACCGACCAGAATCACCGCCTTGTTGTAAGCAACAACCTACAGCGCAAACTAGGCAATCGGGTGCTAAGCAATGGGGTGGGGTTAAGCAATATTCTAACGAAGTACCAGATGTTGGGACAGCCCGCGCCAATTATCGAAGACAATGGCCATGAGTTTCGCGTTACGTTGCCACTGATTTGATGCCATGTAATGACCAGACCAATTTCGAGCCTGATATCGATTGAGTAAATTAAAGTGTTGGTTTATTTACTCAGCTCATCGTGTCCTGATTTGCTATCCTTCAGTATAGTGCTATATAAAAGTATAGTACTAACAAATGTATAGTAAACTGTATTAGCTTTGTGTAAGGATTGACGGATACTCGGCACGCGAGCAGAAAGAGGTTTTGTCAATCCGGACTAAACAACAATGGCATGGAAACAATCATAGAGCAACAAATAGCCCGAAAAAGAAAACTAGTTACGATACATACTCCTCCTGCACAACCGGGATTTCTAGGGGCAGGTCACATTGCCCGCGCTGTTATCCAGACTGACTTTAGCCAGAGCGATCCGTTTATTATACTGATGGACGATCGACTGAATAAGCAGGATGGTGAACCGGTCGGCGGACCACATCCACACGCCGGATTTGAAACGGTTTCTTTGTTACTGGAAGGTGAAATAGGTGATTCTGCCCACCAAATGAAAGCGGGAGATTTTCAAATCATGACGGCAGGAAGTGGCATTGTTCACACGGAAACTATCGATCGGGAAGTATCCATGCATCTTTTGCAGATGTGGCTAAATCTACCAAAGAACGACCGTTGGACTACTCCCCGAGTACAGGACCTTCCGTTGGCGCAGGTTCCCAAACGAATGGAAAAAGGTGTGGAGATTCGGGTATATAGCGGTTCGTTCGCAGGCATTACGTCACCGATCCAGAATTACGTACCCCTTATTGTTGCCGATATTCGATTAGAGCCGGGAAGTAGCACCACGCAACTGATTCCTGATTCGTTTAACGCGTTTCTATATGTGATTGAAGGCCGCGTGACTATAGGTGAAGAAAACACTACGTTGCAGCAGGATCAGGTCGGATGGCTCAACAGACTTTCCGGTACCGGGCAAAGTGAGCTACAACTGGGAGCAGGCGAAACCGGAGGGCGGGTTATTTTGTATGCAGCGCAACCTCAGCACGATCCGATTGTTTCGTATGGGCCGTTCATTGCCGACACTCAGGACGAGATAAGGAACTTGTATAAAGAGTTTCGTCAGGGTAAAATGGACCACGTTTCAAATCTTCCCCAAAGTCAACGGGTAATGTACTAGATGAATAATTGGTGGTTGATAAGCCGGAGCTTTCATTAACCGCAAAAGATACCTACGACGCGTAAATCTGAAATCAGCCGAACGTATTGGCAAACGGATTTCAGATTTGCGCGTCGTATTTTATATTTTATGTCTGATTAGGAGCGATTGAATAGCAGAACTATACTACATAGCACTGGTTAAATGAAACTACGAGTGGATTGGTAATCCAGTTGAAATAAAAACTTATCGGCGATGTACAGAAGTGAATCGCATACGATTAATAAACAAAAACAACTGAGAAACAGGGTTACTGGATAAAGTTCGGTTTTATCGTTATATTTGTTAAAAAGCAATCGGATCGACTCGGAGTCCTGCATAACCTGCGTTGGAAAACCGTTACGATGAGCCGCTGTTGCAACGCATCGCTGACCGGGAAGTTAAGGTCAGCCGTTTTAACATTCATTACGCTGATACCTTGACATTTTCTGAATTTAATCTGCACGACGACCTGCTGGCGGGTGTAGATGCCATGAATTATTTAAAGGCCACGCCTATTCAGGAGATGGCCATACCTAAGATCCTCGAAGGACGTGACCTCATCGCCAGTGCCCAGACCGGTACCGGAAAAACGGCGGCCTATCTGATTCCTCTCATCGACCGGATTTCGCACGCTGACCACGACCACACCAGTACGTTGATTCTGGTGCCCACACGCGAACTGGCCAAACAGATCGACGAACAGGTGGAAGGGTTCGGGTATTTCGTTGACGTAAACAGCCTCGCTATTTACGGAGGAGGCAAAGGCGACGACTGGGATAAACAGCGGAAAGCCCTTGAAACGGGTGCCGATATTATTATTGCCACGCCCGGACGCCTGATTGCGCATATGCAACTGGGCTACGTTAAGTTCGATAAAATCGACTACCTGGTGCTGGACGAGGCCGATAAAATGCTTGATATGGGCTTTTCGGACGACATTCTGAATATTGTAACGAAACTGCCAACCAAACGGCAAACGTTACTTTTTTCGGCCACGATGCCCAATAAAATCCGGGAATTTTCGAAACGTATTCTGACCGAGCCGGAAGAGATTCGGCTCGCCGTTTCGAAGCCAGCCGCCGGGATCGATCAGCAGTTTTATATGGCGTACGACCAGCAGAAACTGCCGTTGCTGGTGCATCTGATCAAAAACAGTACGAAGCCTGTGCAAAGCATGGTGCTCTTTACATCCAAAAAAGCGGAGGTAAATGGCATTGTGCGTGCGTTAAGCAAACTCGGCTACGAAGCACGCGGCATTAGCTCCGATCTGGAACAGGACGACCGGGAGATCGTGCTACGTGATTTCAAAAACAAGGCGTTCCCGATTCTGGTGGCTACGGACGTATTGTCGCGCGGGATTGATATTGATAACCTGACCCACGTAGTAAATTACGACATTCCGCGCGATGCTGAAGATTATGTTCACCGGATTGGCCGGACGGCGCGCGCTGCTACTACCGGAACAGCCATTACGTTTATCAGTGATCAGGATCAGAACCGTATTGTCAATATCGAGCGGCTGATTGAGCGTGAGGTCGAAAAACAGGCGATTACCGAACAGCTGGACATGGGTAAAGCTCCGGTGTTCGATCCTAAGCGATTTAGTGGCCGTCATGGAAGTGGCCGACACGGAGGTGGTCGTCGTGGTCAGGACTTGCAGAGTAAAAGTAAATCGGATCAGCGTTCGGGTCAGCGAAGCTCCGGGCGTCGCAGAAACGAACAGGTATCTACGGCTGAGCAGGGAGAAGAAAATCAAAATCGTCAGCGGGAACGTACTCGTCAAACTGAAAACGGCAGACACAAACCTCGTCCGGAAACGAAAAGTGATGCTGAATCTCCAGTAGATGGGGCCGTTGCTACGTCGAATCAGGCACAGCCGCTGTCAGTCGATGGTCAGTCGGCCGACAAACCTAAACGCCGGAAAAAACGTCGTCGTGGGCCTCGGGGCGAAGGACGTGATGATGCGGCATCCCGACAAAGTCAGCCCAACGTACCCGTTGGTGAATAGCATAGATAAATTTATTCGATAGCCCGGTTCCATTCCGGGCTTTTTGTTACCTTTTATTGGTCAAATCAAAGGCCATTTCCATGAACACGCTTATCTCCCGCCGAACATCGTTGCAAGCCCTGACGCTAACCGCAGGTAGTTTATTAACCCAGCCACTTGATTTGTTTGCTGAGCAACAGCCTGCTCCAAAAAAACTGGGAATTGCACTGGTGGGACTGGGAAATTACGCAACGAATCAGTTAGCGCCGGCTTTGCTCGAAACGCAGCACTGTTATCTGGCGGGTATTGTAACGGGCTCACCCGAAAAAGCAAAAACGTGGGCAGAGAAGTACAATATACCCGCGAAGAATATCTACAATTACCAGACCTTCGACCAGATACGTAACAACCCTGATATCGATATCATCTACGTAGTGTTGCCTAATTTCCTGCATGCTGAATATACCATTCGGGCCGCTCAGGCGGGTAAGCACGTCATTTGTGAAAAGCCTATGGCCATGAACGCCAACGAAGCCCGACAGATGATTACAGCCTGTGAAAAAGCGGGTGTACAGCTATCGGTGGGATATAGACTGTATTTCGAACCGCATCATCTGGAAATGCGTCGGTTGGTAGCCGCGAAAGAATTCGGACAGGTGAAAGTGATTGAATCAGCGCTGGGCTTTACGGTACCGGGCCCCAACTCCTGGCGACTTGATAAGAAAATCGGTGGGGGAGGAGCCATTATGGATTTGGGCGTCTATGCGATTCAGGGCGCTCGCCGTACGCTCAATCTGGACCCGATCAACGTAACGGCGCAGGCGTTTACATACGATAAAGAACATTTTAAAGATGTACACGAAATGGTGTTCTGGCAGTTTGAATTTCCGGGCGGAACCATTGCCGACTGTCGTACTACGTATTCCTCTTACGTTGACCGGCTCTACGTTACCTGCGAGCGCTGGGGCTGGTTTAAGCTTGAACCGGCGTATAACGCGACCGGGGCGCAGGGTGTGACAAGCAAAGGCCCGATGGACGTACCGTCGCCCCATTACCAGCAAATTGCGCAGATGGATGCGTTTGTTCAGTCCATTCGAACGAAAACCAAACCAGAAGCATCGGGGGAAGAAGGCTGGAAAGATATGAAACTCATCGGTGCCATTCTACAGGCCGCCGAAACCGGACGTAAGATTCAGATTGACTGGCAGAGTTAACGACGTAACGCGGGCCAAGCGGTAATGCTACGTCGGTCAACCCGTTGAATTAACCTAACCGACGTAGCATTGCCCGATTCAATTAATGAACCCGTAATTTTTGTCCTGGCCGAAGTCGTGAGCCTGACATATGGTTTTTACGTTTCAGGGCTGAAACCGACATTCCATACCGGTCGGCAATGGATGTAAGCGTCTCGCCAGAGCGTACCCGGTGCAACACTGTCCGTTTTATACGTGGTTTGAAGCTTAACTCCGACGATGACGAATGACTGCTGCTTCCTCCGCGCAGGTAGTCCCAAACAGTACCTGTTAACAGAAAATGATCAGAGTTGATCGTGTTTTCCGGGAACGAATAAATGTTTAACGGACTAAAAGGATTGCCTTCGTAACGTGTTTCGAAATGCAGATGAGGGCCAGAGCTACGGCC
>NZ_JBMDWV010000035.1:0-5196 GCF_048594605.1 Spirosoma sp. | reverse complement strand
CTGGCATCGTGGGGCGTCGCAGGCTGGTTTCGGTGCCGATTTTAAGGAGAAACTTACCCGCCCGGGTGCCTGGAGCGTGTTTATGATGATGCAGGGCGAAACGGTTCCGCGCTATGAAAATCACGTCCGGCTCAGCACCGACAAAAAAGATGTCTGGGGAATTCCGCAGCTCGTTACGTCCATTGATTACACAGATAATGACCTGAAAATGATGAAGGACTTTCTGGATCAGGGAGCCGACATGCTCGAAAAATCAGGATGCAGGAACATAAAGCCTTATGACGACCACCGAAATCCGGGCCTTGATATTCACGAGATGGGTGGCGTCAGAATGGGACGCGACCCCAAAACCTCGCTGCTTAATGCACATAATCAGCTTCACCAGGTCAAGAACGTGTTTGTTACGGATGGGGCGGCTATGGCCTCAACCGGCAACCAGAATCCATCCATTACGTTTATGGCGCTCACAGCACGAGCGGCTAACTTCGCTGTGAGAGAGATGAAAAAAGGAAATTTATAAGTCTGCAATTTATTGACGTGAGTAATCCAAACCAATCCCTAAAAACAAAACTCTTCGCTCTTTGCCAGGCCTACGTGCAGCAACGTATCGACACGGCTCGTCAGGCGATGGAAGCTGCGCAGGAGGCCGCTAATTCGGAAGAGAAAAGTAGCGCCGGTGATAAATATGAAACAGGGCGGGCTATGGCTCAACTTGAGCGCGACCGCCATGCGCAGCTGTTGGCCGAAGCGATGAAGCTACGTCAGGATTTAGAGCGGCTGTCGGCCGATAAGCTATACGATACCGTTCAGCCTGGCAGTTTAGTAACGACTAACCGGGGCATCTTTTTTGTCAGTATCAGCGCCGGTAAGCTTTCGCTGGATGCCAAAGACTATTTTGCTGTTTCGCCAGCTTCGCCTATTTCGTTGGCGTTGTTGGGGCGGAAAACGGGCGATAGCGTTACGTTCAATAACTTGACGTATCAAATCCAGGAGATTGTCTGATAAATGCGATAGCCTATCCTTTGAGATACTCAGACGGAGTTTTCTGGTAAAACTCTTTAAATACTTTGGTAAAGTAGGAGGGAGACTCGAAACCGACCATATAAGCTGTTTCGGACATATTATGGCCTAGTCGTAACAAATCAACCGCCTTGCGAAGCCGGTATTGACGAATCAGCTCATTCGGCGACAGATGCGTTAGGGAGTGAATTTTAGAATACAGCGTCTTGCGGCTCATCGCTAACTGGTCGGCCAGCCATTCAACGCTCAGCGAAGAGTCATCCAGATGGTCGTCAATGAGTTGATAAAAGCGATGCAAAAACTGGTTCTGCACCGTTTCGAGCGGAGCAGGCGCGTCGGGCTGGGCGAGTGTGCGCTGGTACTGCTCACGTAGCTTCTGCTGGCGGTCGAGCAGATTACGTAGCCGCAGCCGGAGTTCGCCTACGTGAAAAGGCTTTGTTACGTATTCGTCGGCCCCGTATTCAAAACCTTTCAGCCGATTTTCCTGCTCAACACTGGCTGTCAGCAAAATAACCGCAATATGATCCGTTGCCGGGTCGGTCTTGAGTTTCTCGATGAGTGAATACCCATCCATACGGGGCATCATCAAATCTGAGACGATGACATCTGGTAATTCTTCTTTAGCCAGCATCCAGCCTTCGTAGCCATTCGCTGCCGAGCGAATCCGGTACGTAGTGGCCAGTTCCGTCACGATAAACTCCCGCACTTCGGGATTGTCCTCTACCACAAGCACCAAGGGGGTAGTACTGGGAAGTTCGGTAACATCCCCTGCTGCAGGATCGGCAATTGGCGTATCAATACTGAGAGTGTGCGCTACGGTAGAGATAGCGTCTGTGGTGGTTCCTGACTGTATAACAGGTATCTCGATCAGAAAATGGGTTCCGCTTGGCTCGGCAGATAGATTCGCCTGGCTTTTAACATGAATTTTTCCTCCCAGCCGGTTTGTTAGTTCATGCACAAGCGCTAAGCCAATTCCAGTGCCTTCATACGATCGTGTGCGTGAATTTTCAACCTGATAGAATCGGTTGAAAATATGGGGTAGTTTATCGTCTGGAATACCAATTCCTGTATCGCTAATGGTCAGATGGGCGGCTGTATCCGACTGATTCAACTGAACCTTTATTTCACCTGATTCCGTAAACTTAATGGCATTGGACAGCAGGTTATACATTATTTTCTCCCATTTCCCTGCGTCGAAGACGTAATTGCCGGAAGGCATCGTGGTTTGATACGTTAAGGCTAGTTGTTTGATGTCGGCGGAGGGCCGAAATAAATCAACAATCTGACCAACGAAGCCAGGTAGATCGCCGACTTCATTGACCAGGTCCATGCGCTGAGCCTCCAGCTTGGTGATGTCCAGTAACTGGTTAATCAGCCGAAGTAATTGCCGGGCGTTACGTCGGACGGTCATCAACTGTTGCTGGTAGGGGGGCGGTAAGTCTGAGTCTTCCAGCAGTTTATCTACCGGCGAAACAATTAAAGTAAGCGGGGTGCGAAGCTCATGGGTAATGTTGGTGAAAAAACGGGTTTTCATTTCATCAACGGCCTTTAGCTCCATCGTTTCACGTAGCTGGTTCGCCGAACGGATTGTTTTTTCGAGGGTAGCTTCCAGGTCTTTGAAATTGATGGGCTTGGTAATGAAATCGAAAGCGCCCCGGTTCATGGCCGTTCGGATATTATTCATGTCGCCGTAGGCCGTTACCATTACCGTGCGGACAATAGGATTGATATCCGGTAGTTTGGCCAGCAGGGTCAGGCCGTCCATCCCAGGCATATTAATATCGCTGAGCACAACGTCGATATCAGGCTGCTGCTCAAGGACTGTTAAGGCTTCACGGCCATCGCGGACGTAAACAAATTCGTAGGTATCTGATTGAATCTGCTTCCGAAAAAGCTGCTTGAAGAGCGCTTCCAAATCATCCTCATCATCTACAAGTAGAATTTTTGTTTTCATTCCGACCCAGCCTTACTCTAGTCAAACTTTTACTCGACAAAAATAGTGGAGTTATTGGGCAAACCAATAAAATAGCTTACTAAATCGACAGATATATGTATATAAAACTTAGTTCATGTTACTCCTTTTGTTCTAAGCTGCACAAAGAGGCAACGTAATCTTTACTGCCATCCGTAACCCAAGAATCGAGCTGAGCAGGGTCTTTTAGCTGCTGTCCGCGCTGTCTGGGTACTACTACGTAACCACACCTGACATCCGCTAAGGCCGACATGTCGCTCCATAGCTTTTCGATTTGCGCAACCGGATAAATATCTTCCTGACCATGCCCCCAGCGATATTTTACGTCTTTAATGGTAACGTAGGTAGGGATCCGGTGCGCTACGCTACGTACGGCTTTGGCTAGTTGAGCTTCATCGCCAGTTTGCAGATCGTCGCGACTTAAACCAAACAGTTGAAGCAGCGGATCAATCTGTATCCAGGTCGTGTTGGAGTTATAATAGCTGAGTTTAAGTTCGTCTTCTTCCCGAGGCTGCGCCAGACCTTCCAGCAGGCGAATATGACCATTGACCCGGGCCAATCCACCCCCCCGATCCTCGATACGACGCGGGACAACCTCAAACGTAAGTACATTGCCCGATTCGAGGTGGTAACCCAGAATGGCAGGGTCAATATCGGCTCCCAGCGTATCAATGTTATGAAGCATGAGGGTCTCTACCTGCGGGTGTTCGGCCAGAAGCTGAGCCAGAGTTCCGTTACGTAGCAGGTTGGATACTTCGTACCAGTGACCCAGGGGCGAAAACCGTTGGGCAGCGATGTTGTCGACGTAGTCAGTTCCTTCGCCTTTCGATTTGGCCCAGGAAATCATTGCCTGCCGGACGGCATCACGAACTTTTTGCTTATTCTCGTCCAGGGTTTCCTGCGGCATCTCTTCCCACATAAACCGCAGATCGCGTTCCATAGGCACAAACCGTTGCCCGATGGAACGTCCCGGCGATAGGAACGTTGGTCCATGATATCCGAAATTGCCCGTCTGTTCCAGTTTTTTCCGGATTGGCTCATGGGTCAGATAGCTGGTAGCTACCAGATGCGGAATCGTAGCGCTGTATTTCTGGGCAACTTTCCGCGTTTTGGCCAGGTGCATTTCCAGAAAGCTTCGATGAACACCCGCTATTTCGACAAATGGATTAATCGTTTTGATGACACCCGCTCCTTTTGTCCAGCGTCTGCCTACGCCAGCGCCCAGGCTCAACACCCCAACTTTACCCGCCCGGATAGCTGTTTCGCCAACAGCGATGAACGGAGTCAGGGCTGCTGACTGGGCAATTTCGTCGGGCTGAACATCCTCAATTGTGGTTTCGGCCAACAGCCGATTTCGCGACAACCCTATCCGGCCTTTTTGCAGCTCTTCCCGAATTTCTTCGTGCTGAATGTAGTCGAATCCATTCTCTTTTTTTATCTGATCCGCTTTTTCGTTTTCGATGCTGCGGTTGCCCTGCGAGGTTGGGTCCGATACGTTAAACAGATTGCTGATAATCGTACGAAGTAGCGGATATGCCTGATTGTTCTGCTCGCAATACGTAGTGAAATAATCGATTTCAGCCCGACGGATATACGGAATGGAAGCGGGGTCTTTCCGGACCAATTCCGATACATGAATACCGTAATAAGGCTCTGGCATCATGGCTTCACTACCTTCGTGCAGGCTTGCCCAGGTTCCTTTGGGGTTGATGCTCCAGTTGTAAACTACGGGCTCCATGGCAAAGGGCAGCGAGTCGGATAATTCTCTTTTTGTTTTCCGCAGAATCTCCAGAACCTGTATTTTGTAATCCTCGTAATGCGCCGGATTAACGAACATGCCCATACCACCACCCGACATGCCTCCCAGCATCAGAAACCCGTAATAGTCGTCGCCAAACTGTTTCCTGGCTTTGGCAATAATCTGCTCGGTGAAATAGGTAGAAGCCCAGGGAATAATTGTCTTGATGGGGTACTCCCAGTTGCGGGCCGTATTGGCGGCTAATTTCTTGATATCGCCTTCCTGAATAGCGCCCAGAATATTATCGAAAATCTGGTTCGTTTGCTGGCGGGCGGCCCATTCTTTTTCACCACGGAGGAGGTACTTTTCGGATACCATTTCCAGAATCGGACCAACATTGGAAGCCATGCCACCATGCATGAGCACCAGCGAATTCATGAGTTTTTCTTCAATCTCAGGATGAACA
>NZ_JBMDWV010000349.1:0-12390 GCF_048594605.1 Spirosoma sp. | reverse complement strand
GGCCTTGATCCTGAAGACGTTGACCGTGGTGGCAGCGATTTGATTCCGCCGGTACGTTCGATCACTATGGGTATTTCGGCTACTTTCTAATTCCTGAACATGAAAAAATATTCAATAATCGTTGTCTTGACCGTCGTTTTTACGACGCTATTCTACGCGAGTTGCAGCGAGAAAAACCTGGACCTGCAACCACTTTCACCAACTGAGGCATCGTATTTCACTGAAGAGTCTGATTTTAACAAGACGGTGCTGGGTGTATATGCTAAACTGACTGATTATTACTGGTTTAACGCTAATAGTCCGATTCACGGTTTCTGGCAGTTACCGGGCGATGATATTACGTCAACAGGTACGTATGCGTTCGAGATTTTTGGTACGTTGCAACCATCAACAAGCCAGAATCAGGCATTCTATCGGATTGCTTATCAGTTGATTAGCCGAGCTAATACGGCGTTACAAAAGCTAGATGCGGAAAAAGGGATTATCAAAACGGCTAATCTGAAAAACTGGCTACGTGGTGAAACGCTTTTCCTACGGGGCTACACGAACTTCCTGCTCTGGAATTACTACGGTACGTCGCCTTTGGTTACGGAACGGATTCAGACGCCGGATAAAATCACGCCACCCAGCTCGAAAGATACCGAACTGCTCGATCAGGCGATTAAAGACCTCACTGATGCTGCTACGTTATTGCCAGCTACCTGGGATGCCGCCAACCGGGGGCGCGTAACCAGCAATTCGGCCAATGGGCTGTTAGGGAAAGCATTGGTATTCAGAGGTTCGGCGAAAAAAGCAGCGGCTGATTTTACGGCAGCCATCGCAGCATTTAACAAGATATCAGGCGTTAGTCTGGTGCCGAATTTCAACGATAATTTCGATGTAAAAACCGAGAATAATGCTGAGTCGCTGTTTGAGTTTCAGGCTTCGCAGCCCGATTTTGATAACGTTTGGCTGGCCAATGATTTTCAGCGGAACGGTGTTGGCTCTACGTCGGCGTTCTGGGGATGGTACGAAAACAGCTCGCAATTGGGCGGACAAGCGCCATATATCGCCACGCAGAAATTAGCACAAGCCTTCGACGCGGGTGACCCACGTATCGCTTCTACATTAGATCCTAAAACGCTGAGTTTTTATAAGTACTGGCACACAGGCGATCAGAAATCACAGTCAGGTGTTGCTTCGGTCAATAATCCACGCATTCTTCGCTATGCCGACGTACTGCTTTTAAAAGCTGAAGCTATTCTTGAATCAGGCGGTTCTACATCCGAAGCCATTGGTCTGATCAATCAGGTACGTACCCGCGCCCGCGAGATGGTAAAAGGTGGTACGTCGCCGGCTAATTTTGTGGCAACGGAAACCGACAAAGCCAAGATTTTCGACTGGATCATGAACGAACGTTTACGCGAACTAGCTGGCGAAGAAGGCGGGCGCTGGCTTGATTTACGTCGGTGGCACATGGCTGGTAAAATCAATCTGGCTTCCTTTAACTGGAGTTCGGCACGTAACGACGTAGCCTTCAAGGTAGAAAAAAATCTATACTATCCCATCCCTGACATCGAGACGAACCTCAACCCGAATGTCAAGCAAAATCCGGGATATTAGTGGGTGAAAACAGATAACCCCAATGTTGTGTTTTCACAGCTACCTGTACCTCAGTAAAATATTGCCTCCTGAATTAGTTGCTGTATCCTCACAGCAGCGGGGGCTTAAAACTAGGTTGGTAAAAGCCCTATTGAAATTGTATAAGATAGGTTTATAATCTACAGCCCTGACACTATGTATCTGGGCTGTTTTTATAAAAACTTCGTTTAAAATGCCCGTTTGTAATTATCGTCCAAATTTTTGCGCATATCGTCCAAGTCTAATCTTTACCATACATCTACTTTCGTTTCGGTATCAGCCTATGGCCTTTACCCAACTAATACGGCATTGTAGGAGCAAATTCAGGCAGCTGTTGAGCGACAAACATAGCTATTTGCTCGAAGCTTTCATTGTCCTACTGATCATGCTATTGCTGGTTTTGGGCATCGGCTGGATGTAATAAATCATTAACCGAAATGATTATGATTGGGGGAACTGCAACTGGCAACGAGTCCTTTTTACGAATAGACGAAAACGGAAAAACGCCCAAATTTCAACAGATAGTCAACGGCGTTATTGCCCAAATCGAAGCGGGTATTTTCAAACCCGGTGACCGATTGCCGAGTATCAACGAAACCAGCGCAGAGTACTATTTGGCGCGGGCTACAGTCGAAAAAGCATATTGCAACCTGCTCAAAAGCGGCCACATTACGTCGTTATATCGCAAGGGATTTTTTATTTCGCACGGTAAAATTGTCAAACGGGTTCTGTTTCTGACGGGTGCCATTAGCGAAACCAACCGGGCTATTTTTAAGGCAGTTAGCGAGTATCTGGGCAAGTCGTATAAGGTTGATATTTACGCCTACGAGTATCAGCGCGATTATCTGCTGGATGGGTTGGAAAAACAGGCTGGTAACTATCATTATTTCGTTCTGATGCCTCACCATCTGGGAGAAATCTGCGATCTAAGCGACCTTTTGAAAAAAATCCCATCCGACAGACTTATTTTTTTAGATGGATCAACTGCTACAGCTCCGCGAAATTGTGCGTCAGTACGTTTCGGCTGTGGTGAACATTTCCGAACCATTCTTGAAGCAAACGCATCAGCTTTCCGTAACTATCACACACTGAATTTCGTCACGACAGACAACGAATACATTCCCGCCGATTGGTACAGTGCATTCCTTGAATTTACAGAAGCCTACAATCTGAATGGTCAGGTGCTGGACGACGTTCGGGAAGCACCATTAAAACGTGGTTCGGCTTATCTGCTCGTAGATGATGATGATCTAATTACTACCATTCAGGATGCAGATAGAAAAGGCTTGAAACTAGGTCATGAACTAGGCATTGTAGCGTTCAGCGATGCCAGTTATAAAGCGGTGCTGGGTGGAGGTATTTCGGTGATAAAAACCGATGTAGCAGCGATTGGACGGAATCTGGCGAGCATCATTGCGCAGAACCAGAAACAGACAGTACGTATTCCGATGCAATTCATCGATCGAGGGTCGTTGTAAATCCTTCCTGAATCATGCAAAGACTTTTTTTGCTCCTGATTCCAGTAGCAGCTTCACTGGCCTGGGCCGTTGGGCATAAACCTTCAATACCAAAACTGTTCCGTCGTCTACCCTCATCCCAGACGGGTATTACGTTCAATAATCGAATTCAGGAATCGGATTCGGTGAATATTTTGCGATTTGAATACCTCTACAACGGCGGTGGAGTCGGTATTGGCGATTTCAATAACGATGGCTGGCAGGATGTATTTTTTACGGGAAATCAAGTGTCTTCCCGACTGTATCTGAGCAAAGGAAAGGATACCGAAAACCCACTCAGTTTCGAGGACGTAACGGAATCGGCGGGCGTAACGACGCATGCCTGGTGTACGGGCGTTACGGTTGTTGATCTGAATCAGGACGGCTGGCAGGACATTTACGTGAGCGTAGCCGGTTACCACAAAGACACGACAAAACGTGCCAACCTACTGTTTATCAACCAGACGAAAAAGAAAGGTGCCCCTGTTCGCTTTAAAGAACTAGCCCGACAATACGGCCTGAATGACACGGGCTACAGTACCCAAACCGCCTTTTTCGATTACGATCACGACGGCGATTTGGATGCCTACATATTGACCAACGCCCTCGACCGCTATAACCGCAATGCATTACGTCCAAAAATGGTCAACGGAGAAGCGCCCAGCAATGACCGGTTATATCGGAATATGAGTGTAGAAAGAGCGAATCGGGGCTCCGATTCGCTCTTTAAAAATGTCACTCGCGAAGCTGGCATTCTGAGGGAGGGGTATGGGTTAGGTATTGCTATTGCCGATCTAAATGGCGATGGGTGGGAAGATGTATACTGCGCGAATGATTTTCTGTCGAACGATTTGGTGTGGGTTAATAATCAAAATGGTACGTTCACAAATCGGGCGGGTGAGTATCTGAAACACCAGACGCACAATGCGATGGGTGTCGATATTGCCGACATCAACAACGATTTGCTGCCGGATATTATGGTCGTCGATATGCTACCGAATACGAATCAACGACAGAAAATGATGTTGCCCGGCTACAATTACGACCGTTTCCGTATGGATTTACAAATGGGCTACCAACCGCAGTACATGCGCAATACGTTACAGCTTGGCATAGGGCATGGAGCGAAAGGCACTGAACTTCACGCTGAAACAAACAAGATCCGGTCTCGGAAACCCGCTACTCAACTCTCCCTGCCCCCTACCCCACTTTACTCCGAAATTTCCCAACTCGCAGGAGTGGATAAAACGGATTGGAGTTGGGCCCCGCTTTTTGCTGACTTTGATAATGACGGTTATCGCGATTTACTGATTACCAATGGCTATCGACGCGACGTAACGAATCTGGATTTTACCGCTTATCTGGCCGATTTACACGCCGGTGGTTTCGGCGATGAGCAAGAAAAAAATAATAAAGCCTACAAAAAACTGATGGAACTTCCAGATGTAAAACTGGCCGACTTCTGCTATAGAAACCGGGGAGCGGATGGTAATCTGACATTTGAAGATGTATCGGAGCAATGGGGTTTCGAATCACCAAATTTCTCAAATGGAGCCGCTTATGCTGATTTAGACAACGACGGTGACTTGGATGTAGTGATCAATACCATTGATGATGAAGCGTTTGTATATGAAAATAGCGCAGTGCAGAAAGCGGAGAGCGTGAGTAAAAGGGAGCAGGGCCACTCGTGGCTGAGGCTGGCGCTTAAGCGAAATCCGTCGCAGGGAACCCGCGTAAATTTGCATTACGGAGAGCATACGCAAACGGCGGAATTTAATCCAACCCGCGGGTACGTATCGTCGGTAGAAAATTTTCTGCATTTCGGGTTGGGTGCTACGTCGGAGGTTGATTCTGTGGAGGTTATCTGGAATAACGGTACGTATCAAGTATTACGTAATGTGCAACCGAATCAGGTGCTACGCATTGACTACGAGCCAATTGGAAAGTATAAACGGCGTAGCGATACATTGCTCGCTTATTTTCAGGAAAATCCAACTGCTGAGTTTGGCTTGGATTACGTTCATGTTGAAAGTGAGTTCAATGACTTTGCACAGACCCCTTTACTTCCGCACAAGCACTCGCAAAATGGCCCACCGATGGCTGTAGCTGATGTGGATGGAAATGGTTTGGAGGACATCTACATTGGTTCGGATTTTGGTCAGAAAAGTTATCTGTATTTCCAGCAGTCGAGTGGTCATTTCAAGAAAATCGAAATTGGAAAAGGTGCAAATCAGGAAGATACAGGCGCTTTGTTCTTCGATGCCGATCAGGATGGTGATCTGGATTTGTACGTAGTGAGTGGAGGAAGCCACGCAAATGGCCCATCAGACGCCTATCAGGACCGACTTTATTTGAATGATGGAAAAGGAAATTTTATTCTGGCTAATCAAGGATTACCCCTCATTAATGTCAGTGGTTCGTGCATAACCGCTTGTGATTATGATCGTGATGGTGATCTGGATTTGTTTCGTGGAAGTCGACTTATTCCGGGACAATATCCGATGCCTGCCAAAAGTTTTATTCTCAAAAATGAATGTGGACGATTCATCGATGTAACAGCGCAGATTGCTCCTGAACTGCAAAACATTGGCCTAGTTACTTCCGCCGTCTGGGCCGACTTCGACAAAGACGGTTTGCAAGACTTAGCTCTCTGCGGCGAATGGATGCCGGTGATGGTATTGCGAGGTAGCCTGGCGCAAAGGACATTGAGCAAAGGGCAAAACATGAGACAATATTTGCTACATTCTAAACCCACTGCCCAAACTCCCAGGCTCTATGCTACTGGTTGGTGGAATACGATTGTGACAGCCGATTTTGATAACGACGGCGACATGGACTTGATGGCCGGAAACCTGGGATTGAATACGAAGTACAAAGCGTCGCCCGAACAGCCAGTAGAGTTGCTTGCCGCCGATTTCGACAAAAACGGACGTATCGACCCGATCATGACGTATTACAACGGTGGTCAGCAATGGATACGCCAAACCCGCGATTTGCTGACGGCGCAGATTCCATCCATGAAACGCCGTTTCCCGAATTTCGATACGTATGCAAATGCTACGTTCAAAGAATCATTTACCGAAGATGAACTCAAATCAGCTTATCACCTCAAGGCGACTGAATTTCAAAGTATTTACCTTGAAAATGTTGGAGGTGAATTCAAGGCACACCCGCTTCCACAGGAAACCCAGTTTGCTCCTATATACGGTATTATAGTCGATGATTTTAATTGTGATGGGCACAAAGATGCCCTATTAATTGGCAATTCGTACGCATCGGAAACCATTGGCGGTTGGTACGATGCCTCGAAAGGCATACTACTGCTAGGCG
This sequence comes from Spirosoma sp., assembly GCF_048594605.1. GTDB lineage: Bacteria > Bacteroidota > Bacteroidia > Cytophagales > Spirosomataceae > Spirosoma. The sequence continues at coordinate 5,944 of NZ_JBMDWV010000349.1, read as the reverse complement.
ATGCTCAGGGCGGATTTGTTGTAAGCAAAAATAATGGCCTAAAAGCCGACAGGGACGCAAAATCTATTGTTCAACTTCGGCGTAGGAATGGCGAACATTGGCTTATAATTGGCAATAATGGCAGTCAACTGAATGTATTAAGAAGGAACATTTGACAATCCGATTATTACTCTGTTTATCATTAGGGAATCAAGAGATTACAAATGAGTTACGGACAATACACCTATAAATCATAATAGTAGATGTTTGTTGATAACCCAAAATGATCAAAATCTATGAATAGGCTAATCATTTCATTTACCAATTAGATTAGTTTCGTTCAGTAAAAGGGTAACTAAAAATCGTGATTACTACCTAATGGACTATAAATAAAGGATTTTTGCGAACATGTCGTTCAGTTTAAATCGTTCAATAAAACCTCCGATAGAATCACGACAAGACAATTCAGAACGCTTAAAAATTAAGCTATCTATCATTCCAAGGCCACAGGCCTAGCCATTCCGGATGCCAACCTGTTCATGTATCCGGATAATGTTGCTGTATCTATAGTATCATAGGCAATTAATCTACTTTTAATACAGCCAAGAAGGGCATTCAATGGTTTGTCACGGCTTTTTACTAAGTTCCAAAGGCTGGCCGGTGGACCGATCGGTCATCTCGTCGGGTTTGGTCCGAGATGACTTGACTTAACTAATGCGTTCAAACTTAAAATCGGATGAATAAGAAACTTTTTATCGTGGCGGTACTGTCCATAATTTTACTGGGCGCTTTCAGTTCTGGCTATGCCCAAGGGCAATTGCCCGCCAGTCAAGTGGCGTCTAGGGTTGTCGAGGACGGAGGAACGGGTCCCCATAGCGCCCTGATGCTCACCGAAAGTAGCTTACCCACCCACACGGTCTTCCGCCCGAAAGAGCTGGGTGTTTTTGGCAAAAATAATAAACTGCCCATCATTGCCTGGGGCAATGGTGCCTGTGCTAATTCACCCTGGGAGCATGTCAATTTTTTGTCTGAGGTAGCTTCCTATGGTTTTTTAGTGGTGGCCATCGGCCCCATGCCCCTAGAAGGGGAAAAGGGAAGTGGCAAATCGACCTCTTCCCAGCTTGTTGACGCCATTGATTGGGCAGTTGCTCAGAATGGGGACAAAAAAAGCCCGTACTACCAGAAACTAGATGTGACCAAAGTCGCCGTCAGCGGCATGTCCTGCGGTGGACTGCAAACGCTGGAAGTGGCCTCGGATCCCCGAGTGAGCACCGTCGTGGTTTGTAATAGTGGTATTTTCAGCACTCCTGGAAACGGTAGAAGTGGCATGCCCAACCTGACGAAAGAAAACCTGGGCAAGCTTCATACACCAACCCTATATATTCTGGGTGGAGAAAAGGACATTGCCTACGCCAATGGCATGAATGATTACCAACGTATTAATCATGTACCGGTTTTTATGGCCAATATGGATGTTGGCCATGGGGGAACCTACAGCCAGCCGCATGGGGGCGAATTTGCCAAGGTTGCTACCGCTTGGTACAACTGGCAGTTGAAAGGTGACCGGGCTGCTGGCCAGTGGTTTAGAGGTGAACCGGCTGGTCTTTCCAAGAACTCGAATTGGCGGGTTGAGAAGAAGAATATGCCTTGAGTACACATAACCCTCGGCTCGGGGTCGCTACTACCTTATATGTGCTTAAAAAAACACCCAAGACAAATGGGAATTCTTTAGTTGGCAATTATGATGCGTGCGTGGCATTAACGATAAAGGAGGACGGTCGGTGTTTAGTGATTAATGCTTGCCGTATGAATGGCCTCTCTATCCAACCCACCGAGCGCCGTATCAATACTATCCTGATTACCAATTCTTACTCCATCGTACTGCTCATGCACGTTCTTTCGGTCAATGTAGGCCTGCCACGATCGGTCCAATGGGCTGGGCGCACAATTACTACAGGTATCTTCAAGCAACCTATCCAGGGGGCGGTATCACTGAATGGGCTCAACTTTGTTGGGGATGGGCAGGCTGACCTAACGGTGCACGGCGGGCCGGATAAGGCAGTCTATGCCTATGATAATGCACACTACGCCTACTGGCAGCACCAACTTGAGCGCGCGGACTGGGCACCTGGCTTATTCGGAGAGAACCTGACGACAGAAGCTCTGCTGGAATCGGAAGTACGAATCGGCGATCTGTTTCGAATCGGGTCAACGTTACTACGGGCAGTACAACCCCGGTTCCCATGTTATAAACTGAACGTTCGGTTTGATGATCCCAGCATGACTCGCCACTTTGCTCGAGGGGGACGCTCCGGCATTTATTTTCGCGTCGTTGAACCGGGTATTGTGCAGGCTGGTGATGTGATAACCTTGATCGAAGCAGCCAACACGGATATTACCATTCAAACGGTGTCCCAGATCGTATTAAAGCGCCAGGCCGATGCTGACTTGCTGGCTCGACTGGTTGCCTTGCCACACCTACCGGATTCGTTGAAGCGGATGTTTACGCCTTAACTTATAAACAATGACTTCGTAAAAAAATGGTGCAACCAGCTATTTACATTACGGAAAGTGGTTGATAATTTTTAAAATTTAATTCTTATTCCTAAAATCAATCGTTCCTAAAACCTCGGTTTCCAATCAGGACGAGACATAACAAAAACCGTTCACGAAAACGTCCATTTTACAGACAGCAAACGCCTTTTATCTCAAGTGGGCTCGTTAGTTAGCTGCTCGGAAATCATACTGCTGCTGAAGCTGGACCATGCGCCCCTGATCAATCGGTTCCCCTGCCGGGAACTCTTGTCCTAACGCCTCAAAGTAGTCCTGGAAACTGCCCGGCGTATCAATCTCCACCATACGGGCATGCGCCTGGCCTGGATTGGAAAACCCATGAACGCTTCCGGCGGGAATATACACAGAGGTGCCGGCCGTCGCTTCAATGATCCTACCATCGACCACAATCGTAACACTTCCTTCAACAATGTAAAAGGTGTGAGTCGTCACTTGATGAGCATGGGGTGGCGGCCCTGGAAAGCCAGCGGGTAAATCATGCTCAACCATACAATATAGACCGCCCGTGTCGGTTTGGCTAACCAGAAACGTGGTTTTACAATCCCCTATCTGAATACATCTTGCCCCTTGGCGGGAGGTAATGGTTGGTCCTGTTGACGGAGACATACTGCCGCTGGTTTTAAAAGCTATTAAAGTTAATAAATAGCCTAAGTCTACCACTAGTGCTGGAAGTAGCCAACACAGCGGATCTACTAAAAGACGTACGATGTGTTGGCCGAGACAAAGTTCTTCAGTAGGGGTTAAGTAGGTATTGATGAAATATGACAGCCATGAAAACGTGAAGATCACAAAACGCTACTTCGTCTCAGTAGGAGCGTTTTTTTGAGAAACAAATCGTCTTAGCCCTAATCTTGAAAAACGTCTATTTTGCGCTATTGAAGGCGAGTTGATCAGAAAGAATCTTTATAGGAAGCAGAAGAAGGTACGCAGAGGTGAACAGAAGGTTACTTCTTTCCAAACTGCTTACGGTAAGCTATGGGTGTCATTCTGAACTCTTTTCTAAACAAGCGAATAAAAGCGCTTTCGTTCTCAAAACCACATTGGGGAACGATGTTGCCTACGGTGGCAGCTGATGTCTTTAATAGTAGAGAGGCTTGCTTTAGTCGTAGTCGCGTGAGGTATTGCCCTGGGGTCAGTTCATAGGCGCTGCGGAAGCAGCGGATGAAATGATAGGGGGAGAGGTGGGCTAAGTCTGCCAGTTGAGCGACGGTGATTTTTTCGGCTGGATGGTTGGTCATGTAGGCCAAGGCGAGTTTCAGTTTTTTATGCAGGTCTTTTTGGGTGGCCTCCTGCGTGGCCGCTATTCGTTTGCTCGTTTGGTATTGAGCTAACTCAAACCAAGGCTTCTTTGGCCGCGTAGAAGGATAACCGTTTTTTTCCCGGAAGGCTTTGCGCTCGGGGGTGAAGTCCCACCAATTGAGCTTACTAGTTGGATGGTTGGCATAATGGACCACAAGCCGAAACTGATCTTCAACACAGGGATCTGTCCATACCCCTTTCTCCAATTCGTATTGATCGGTGAGCTTTGCGGGGTCCTCACTCTTTAGGTCGTGTAGGGAATAATAGCCCATCCAGATCAAGTCATGGGCGAAGCGTATCCCGATTGAGGGAAGACTCTGAAACGCAGATAACGCAAACAGCTCCATCGCCCTGATCGTTGACGTATCCAGCAGCTGCTGCAATACCTCTATTGTGTGCAGGTGCATCTCACTCTTTTTGAGTTTCAGCGCCCGCAGCTTTTTCACTTCTGCGGGTGTTACTGCCAGTGGATTGAGTTGCTCTTTAGTCATGTTGGGCAAAAGTTAGCAGGTAACTATTATTGTCGCAGAGCGAAAATTCAGTAGCCCCATAAACCGTTTTCTCCAGGCCGGTGAGCACGGTCACGCGTTCGTTGATATAGTCATAATACTGACGGATGTTATCTACTGTGATGTACAACAAAAGCGATCCGCCATCGGCACGACTCACCATCGGGTGCTGGCCTTCAAGGCTGGCAAAGCTCTGAAACATGAAGGAGACACGTCCGTTGGTCATCAGGGCAAATACCTTTTTCGCCTTCGGCAGTAGTCACTTCATCCGTGAGTGTAAAGCCAAGTTTAGCGTAAAAGGTGATGGTGGCTTGTAAGTCATTGACGAAGATGTTTGGCGAGATGGATTTCATTACTTGAATGGGTTGATCGTTTGTCCAAAAGTAGGGGAAAGGGGAAAGCGGACATGTGCTGAAATTGCCAAAGTGGATTATGGAACAAGCCTTTGATAAGATCATTACTTTTCCCTAGATTGGAATTTCTCCAGCCCCTATCCCTCACTCGTGTGAAACACCTTTTCGTGCTTATTTCGCTTAGTATACTGTCTACTTGGGGACATGCCCAACCAACGGATAGTTGTAGCTGCCAAGCCAATCTGAACGCCTTAATTAACGTGGCTAAAAGCCGGTACGCGGGCTTTGAGGATAAGACGTCACGTAAAGCCTTGGCCCAACACAATCAACTACGCCAAAGCCTTTATCAGCAAGCTCGGCTGGCTTCACCTTCCGCTTGCCTACCCCTATTAGAAAAGTACGTGGCCTTTTTTAAAGATGACCACTTTACCATTCACTACACTGACCAAACAGCCGCTTCCCGAACACCGGTTAAGGCCAAGGAGTCAGCTGATCAGATCCGCCACTATCTATCAGGACAACCAACTCGCCTAGCCCCCGTCGAAGGCATTTGGCGCGATATCAATGATCTGTATCAAGTATCCATTCACCGCGACAAGAAAGACCCTGATCAATATATCGGCACTATTGCCAGCGCAAAGGTGGCTAACTGGCAGGCTGGGTTGGTCAAGTTTAGCTTAAAACAGACGTCATCAAAACGATTTGAGGCCCTCTACTACTTCCAGAATTTTACCCCCGCCAACTACACGGCCTCTTTACAGGGGGATATTCTTAAGTTTTCCGGTTTTGGTGGCTACTGGGTACGAACAGTGGCCAGGTTTGAAAAGCCGGCGCAGCTAGCCCAAACCGTCGATTTATTAACCCAACAGAAGCAGCTTCCTAACCTGAGTTTTAAGGTCATTGACTCCAACTTCTATTACTTAAAACTAAGCTCATTCAACGTGGCTGACTCTGCCTTCAACACCGTATTGACGCAACATAAAGAGGTCATTGGTCAAACTCCCTATTTCATTATTGATCTACGGGGTAATGCAGGGGGGTGTTGTAGCTTAGATTCATGGGATGAGTTTATCCGCTTGATCTATACGCAACCCATTGTTGACGCGGGTGTTACAGAAAAGGTAGGAGGCAAACTCATTAGCTATCCAGGACGCACCGTTCGCCGGGACAGTGTGGCCCGGATGCCTCAACAGATCGCTCTTTTGATTGATAGTGGCGGGGCTAGTAGTG
>NZ_JBMDWV010000348.1:0-14266 GCF_048594605.1 Spirosoma sp. | reverse complement strand
TAAAAAATCTTTGGGTGGTGGGTGTTGTGGGTTGGGTTTCAAAACCCCAACACCACGATACGACATAGATTCAAAACAGGTATACGCTGTGAAGAACCACCTTATTTAGCGGGTTCGTTGGGGCGTTGCGGCTGCTGATTGATTACTTTCCGCGTCTTCAGATCAAATTTCTGGCCTTTGCCAAGAAAGTAGAACGGGCCGCCCGTGCTGTTTTGACCAGATGGATATTTCGCGCTGTTGGCAATTTGGTTGGCTTCGTAAATACCCACATAGGAAGCGCCAATCACCTCAAACGTATTCTGCTGAACCACAATGGCTGTACTTTCGTCAATAGCAATACCGAGTAATTCAGGACGGGTTTTGATCACCTCAACCAGATCGAACTGGCGGTTCCGGCGCAGAAAGTGCTGGTCGATGGTTACGTTATGAATAAAATCCAGCCCCTGGGTGTGATCGCCGACCATGATGGAATTGCCTTTGGTATCGCCCCGAACCATGAACGAGCCCTGAATCGTAGCGCCCGCCGACGTACCGCCAATGACACCACCCCGCTCCAGCACCGCTTTGAATTCTTTGTGAGCCAGCGTGTTTAAGTACGAATCCGTCAGCCGCCAGTGACGACCGCCCACAAACCAGACGCCCGTAGCGTTACGTATCGGCGCTACAAACAATTCCTGATTCGCTACTTTTGAGTCGCGGGTGTGCAGAACGGTTATGTTTTTAACGCCCAGACTAAGCAGCTTTTCCTTTTCGCGGGGAGCACTCATCGCCGACGAATCTTCACCCGCCGTTGGAATAATGACGATGTTCGCTGCGGCTGGTCCACCAGCCAGTTCAATAAACCGGCCCCAGAGCTCAGGTCCCATATTTCCCCCTCCGACAATCACCAGCGCTCCTTTTTCAGGCCCCACAAATTGTGGAGCCTGCGCATAAATCTGGCTGATCAGTAAGTTTAAAAAGAGGAAGGCAAAAATGCTTTGTTTTTTCATTTCAATAGTTTGGTTTTCAGCGAGTCGTCGTATCATTACGTGTTAATAGCCTGGATTCTGTGTTAACGCCTTATCCGCCAGAATTTCGCTGTTCGGAATGGGCAGTACATATTTGGTTGCATCGGTAATACCCAGCACAGCCGCTACCCGACCTGTCCGAACCAGATTGAACCAACGATCGGCCTCAAAAGGGAACTCGACCTGCCGTTCGGCTTCGATAGCCAGCAACAGCGCGTCTTTGGTAGCAGCCTGAGCTAGCGGCACCCCCGCCCGGTCGCGAATAGCATTCAAATCAGCCAGTGCCGTTGTGGTTTTACCCAGCTGAGCGCGGGCTTCGGCACGTATCAAATACAATTCGGCCATACGGATGACGTATGCAGGGTCAGTGCCCAGCGGTGTCCGATAATACAACTTGCCATACCACAGATTGCCCGGAGGAGCCGTCTGCCCGATCAGTTCTTTCCGATTACCACCTACGTTCGGATCATTGAGCAGCGAAACCAGTTTTTCGTTCGGCGCCCACTCCCGACGACCACTTAGCGCGGGCGGTAACCACCAGTTGTAGTGGCCATTCTTGAACGAATTAGTATAGGAAATTTCGAAAACCGATTCTGTAGTCGTCGTAGCATTATTGGCGAAGAAAGCGCTGTAAGGTTTCGTGAGTTTGTAGTTCGCGGCATCATCGATGAGTTTGCTGGCATAGGTTTCAGCCTGCTCCCACTCCTGCCGGTAGAGGTGATAGCGTGCACGTAACGCCCAGACCGTTTTTTGGGTTATTTTATTCCGACTGGTTGTGTTGCTGAGCAGCGGTTCAGCGGCCGTCAGATCTTTTAGCACCTGTGCATACGTATCGTCGACGCTGCTTCGGGGAATTCCTGTATTGTCGGATGGCGTATGCGTTGCTTTTGTAATCAACTGCACCCCGCCCCAACCCCGCACCAGATCGAAATAAGACAAGGCACGTAGTGCATATGCTTCGCCCTGAATCTGATTTTTACGGGCGGCCGTCAACTGAGGGTCCGTTAGCGCTGGAACGGTTTCCAGCAAATAATTGGCCTGCAAAATAGTCCGATAAATAGCGGCCCAGGCTGAGCCAACGTAGCCATTATCGGCCGTTAGCTTACGCGAGGTAATCTCCTGAGGAGCCGTCTGCGAACCCGTCCACTGGATGTCGCCACCCGAAAGGTACGACAGCGCCGGAAAGTTGGAACCGTAGTAGCCATCGCTACCCAGGCGGTTATAGAGACCATTTACAGCCGCTTCGGCCGTACTGGCATTGGTAATCGCCTGTGATTCATCGATCTGCAAATCGGGCTGCACATCCAGAAAGCTCTGGCACCCCGTCAGCAGCAGAAGTAAAGGCAGTATTTTAAACGTTTTTTTCATGATAGATGATCGTGTATCCTGAACGATTCAGGTCTGATACGTTCGTTACAAAGTCACATTAAGCCCTAGCTGAGCGGAACGGGGTTGTGGGGGCGTACCTAAGTCGTATCCCTGGGTGGTGGGGTCAGCCGTTACGTTCACTTCGGGGTCCGGGCCCTGGTAGTTGCTTACCAGCCACAGGTTCGAGCCGCTGTAATAGATTCGGGCTGAGGCAATACCAATTTTACGGAGAACCGTTTTCGGAATCGAGTAGCCAAACACCAGCGAGTTCAGGCGGATAAATGAACCATCCTCAACAAAGCGACTGATCGGACTCAGGTTGTAGTTATTGCCGATGGTCGTTACACGGGGTACGTCCGTAATATCACCTTCTTTCTGCCAGCGAGTGAGCTGGTTTTTGTTGATGGCCCGACGGTCGTCGCGCGTACCGCCCGATTCATGGAAAAACCGGTTGTTGTTGAACACCTTATTGCCGGCGCTGAAATTGAAGAAGACCGACAGGTCGAAGCCTTTGTACGAGAACGTATTGTTCAGACCACCGAAAAGCTTAGGTAACGCACTGCCATAAAACTGCCGGTCGGCCACAGTAATTTTACCGTCCTTGTTGACGTCTTCATACACCGCATCACCTGTTTTTGGATCAACGTAAAGCTGCTTATAAACGTAGAACGAATGGAACGAATAGCCCTGCGCCATGCGCTCGGTAGCGTAGCTGGCATCGACCGGAATAGACAGTTTTTCGATACGGTTTACGTTCCCGGCTATATTAAAGCTGGTGTTCCACTGAAAACCTGACTTGTTGATATTCAGGGAGTTGATGGCGAATTCAAGTCCACGATTACTGATTTCGCCATCGTTCCGGTAGATGCTGGCAAAGCCCGAACTCTGCGCCAGGGGCACCTGAAGCAACAAATCGTATGTGTATTTCGAATAAGCGTTGATTTCCAGACCGATCCGGTTGTTCAGGAAACCGACATTCAGCCCTATGTTAGACTGCCGGGTGGTTTCCCATTTCAGTTCGGGATTGGCTAATTGAACAGGTACCGTACCGGGATTATCCAGATAATTGTTTCCACCACCCCACAAGCCGCGCGATGCGTAGTTACCAATACCGTTCTGATTACCCGTCCAGCCGATACTCGCCCGAATTTTCAGGTCGCTCAGGAAACCCACATCTTTCAGGAAATTCTCCTGCTTGAGCTGCCAGGCCACACCCGCCGATGGGAAATACCCCCAGCGGTGACCAGCGGCAAACTTCGACGACGCATCGGCCCGCAGACTGGCTTCCAGGAAATATTTTCGGGCAAAATTGTAATCAACCCGTCCGAAGAACGAGGCCAGGTTATACTGATTACGGATTGATGTTGACGTAGTTACCGAAGCCGAAGCAATTTGTTTGAACGCATCCGACGGGAAATTAGTCCCTTGTGCCTGCGTTTGCGTCGATACATTCCCCTGGAACGTATTACCAACCAGTACGCCAAAATTGTGCTGGGTTCCGAAGCTCCGACGATACGAAAGAGTCTGTTCGTTAATCCAGATCGTATTTTTACTGACACTCGACGTAGCCAATCCTTTGCTGGCACTTCCCCGGTTGGTCAGCGTATTCCAATACTCGTATTCATTGTAATCGTTGTAGTCAATGCTCCAGCTGCTGCGAAGTTTAAGACCATCAGTAATATCGTACTCACCATAAATATTACCAATGTAGCGCGTACTGGTCGAGTGCATGTCGGTATTGTTGATCAGTACGTCCAGATTGTCGAAACCCGCCCACTTGGCATACGTACCATCGGTGTTGAATTTGGGCAGATACGTCGGGGTGTGTAGTGCCGCCTGCAGAATGCCGCCCTGTGGCCCATCGCCAACGCGGGCATTTGTCCGATTCGATTGCGAGAAGATGTTGCTGGTACCGATCCGAATTTTATCCGTAATGTCCTGATCCAGATTCAGTTTGAAACTGGCCCGCGAAAAGTCGTTGGTACGTAGCGTAGCCTGCTGACTCGTATAACCACCGCCCAGATAGAAGCGCGTTTGTTTCGTACCGCCCGATACCGCTACGTCGTAATTCTGCAAAGCGCCAGTACGGAAAATATCGCTCAGGCGGTCATAGGTTGGCTGCTCTTCGGGCAGTCCGCGACCTCCCTCCGCAACGGGCCGGAATGGACGGGTGGCGGCTGGTTTGCCGTCGTTGATCCAGGCTTCATTGATGATCGTCGCGTGCTCAGGCCCCGTTACCAGATCCCAGAGCTTGGGCGCCCACGCCTGCCCGACAGACGCATTCAGCGTCACTTTCATTTTGCTGTTATACGCACCCCGTTTGGTGGTGATCAGGACAACGCCGTTGGCGGCACGCGCTCCGTAAATAGCCGTGGCTTCAGCATCTTTCAGGATTGAAATTGACTCAATATCAGCAGGATTGATGTCGGCCAGCGGATTATTGGATTGGCCCTGCGTTGTAATTTTCTGGAGCGACTGGTTATTTACAAACACGCCATCCACTACGTAGAGCGGGTCATTGCTGGCATTGATGGACGTAGTGCCGCGAATCCGGAAGAAAATCCCATCGCCCGGTACGCCCGTATTGGCGGCTACCTGTACGCCCGCAGCCCGTCCCTGCAATTGCTGGTCGAAGCTGGCAACAGGACGGTTTTTGATTTCGTCGGCATTAACCTGCGTTACAGAGCCAACCAGATTCTTACGATCCTGCGTACCATAACCAATAACGACGATTTCATTCAGTTGCGACGCCGACTCGCGTAACGTAACGTCGAGGGTGGTTTTCTGGCCTACCGTTACGTTCGTTGTCTGATAGCCAATGGCTGAGATAACCAGTTCATCGCCTGAGCGGGCGTCAAGGCTGAATTGCCCACTGGCGTCAGTTGAGGTGCCTTTACTCTGATTTTTCAGAACTACGTTAGCTCCAGGCAGGGGTTCGCCTATATCTGTCCGAACGATACCCGATATGCGTGATCCATTTGATTGTGCCAGCAACCCTCCGCAGGAGAGTAGCCACACTACTCCTGCAAATAAAAGTTTTTGCATTACTTTGTATTGGTTATGTGAGAAAATGAGGCCGGTCCGACGTTTCGGTTGCCAGAGCCTTGTTATTAACCAGCCGGAACGGTTGCCGCCGTTTCGGCTTTTTTGTTGTGTCTGAATCAGTTGCCGCTGGTTCAGACACTTGTACTTACTCCTAAAATCGACCTTACCCCTAAATCCCCTGAAGGGGACTTGGCTCATTTGCGGAATAAGTCCCCTTCAGGGGATTTAGGGGTAAGGTCGATTTTAGGAATGTTGGTTATTGTAATTCCCGTACACTTACCAATCCTCTCACCGAACGTAATCGCTGAATAAGGCTGTTTGCCAGCCCAATATCGTCCCGCATCTGAATTGTCAGAACACCATTTGCCTGTACGCCATCGGCCTCAAAGCACAACGTACGGATCAGGTAAGAACCATCCTGAGGGACTGTATTCGCAATGTCGCTAACAAAACTGGGGCGGTCGAAACCAGCGATCTGATAGGTTATCTGCCAATTTTGGTATAAATCAGGGGCAGAGTTAGTTGATGGTAGCATGGGGTTCAAAGCATCAATATCTATATCCTATAAACTCTATTGTTTTTGTAGTTTAATTTGCAATTCAACTGATTAAGTAGGTTAAGCAAGGCTGGAATACTAAAAGTTAACGAGTAAAAGACGTATTAAAAGCAGCAACGCATCCATACAACTTCAGACCGGCAGTTACCGAACTGACTGAAGCCGGGATAATGAAACCCGTTTACAAAGAAGCTTATGCGTGACTTCACTGATAGTCTTGTAATCTGATAGGCAAAGGTGAATACACATTTTTACATTTCCAAAAAAATTTAAAAATTTGGTTATCAGCACTTTACCTAATACTCTATAGGGATATACTGTTTATACACCAAGATTTCTTTTGTCATTTTTTAGGTTTATTCCCTCTTACTTTATTTACCAACAGACTGAATTTCTGACATATTGAAGCTTTCGAATTAGGTAATATTGCTCTGCTTTTACCTTTCGGAATGATACTGCCAGCGTCAACCTTTCTCTCCTTTTATCTACTTCTGAATTATGCAAACGGCTATCAATACGCTCCAGGCTATCGGACAAACGCCACTTGTCCGCTTAAATAAAGTGACCGAACCTCATAGCGCTGAGGTATTCGTAAAATTGGAATATTACAATCCTACCGGCTCGTATAAAGATCGTATGGCGCTGGCCATGATTGAGGAAGCGGAACGTAGTGGCGCGCTACGTCCTGGCATGACGGTTGTTGAATGTACAGGTGGCAGTACGGGCACGTCGCTGGCGTTTGTATGCGCCGTAAAAGGCTATCGATTTCAGGTTGTTTCCTCAGATGCCTTCGCCAAAGAGAAGCTACAAACCATGCGGGCGTTCGGCGCTGACTTGCAAATCGTGCCTAGTCAGGGCGGTAAAATCACGCCCGACCTTATTCCAGCAATGCGCGAACGTGCCCGTGAGATAGCCCAACGCTCCGATGCCTACTTTACTGACCAGATCAATAACGAAAATTCGAAGAAAGGCTACAGGCGAATTGGTGAAGAAATTCTGGAACAGCTTAATCGACCGATCGACGCTTTCTGCGGTGGAGTTGGTACGGCGGGGATGCTGATGGGCGTTTCAATGGCCCTGCGCGAAGCGGGACAAGCTACCCGCGTAGTAGCCCTTGAACCGGCTTCGGCACCTCTGTTGTCGAAAGGTCAGTCGGGTCCGCACCGTGTCGAAGGGATTGCGATTGGCATTGTTCCGCCCCTGTTGAATAAGGATTTGTACGATGAAGCCCGTACCGTTGACGAAGTCGAGGCTCGCGAGTTGGCTCGTCGACTGGCCCGCGAGGAAGGTATTTTTGCGGGTATTTCCAGCGGTTTAAACATTGTGGGTGCGCTTCAACTGGCAAAAGAGCTAGGGCCCGGACGCACCGTTGTGACGGTAGCCTGCGACTCCGGCATGAAATACCTGGCAGGCGATTTATACACTACGTAGTACTCATCGCTTTTTTCATCACGATAAATTCAAGCGGCTGCTTTTGTATACCGAAGCGCGGATCATCGGGAAACGGCTGTTTCTCGCCCGTGGCGTGATAACCGCGCCGTTCGTACCAGGCAATCAGCTCATGACGTACCGTAATAACCGTCATGGTGATGGCCCGACGTTTCTGCTCAACGGCCATTTTTTCGGCAGCTACCAGCAATTTCTTCCCAATGCCATTCGCCTGAGCTTCCGGCGAAACCGTTAACATACCGAGATACAGATCCTGGCCTTTCTTTTCCAACAAAACGCAACCCAGCAGTTGACCCGCGTCTTCATATTTGAGGATCGTTACGTTCGGATTCCGTAAAAGGGTTCGCAGGCCAGCCTCATCGGTTCGAATGCCGCCCAACAAGTCAGCTTCGGTTGTCCAGCCTTTTTTGGAGCTTTCGCCCCGATAAGCACCGTTCACCAATACGTTCAGGTTTGGTACGTCCTGTTCGGTGGCCGGGGAAATGGATATATAAGTCATTTCGTGTGATCACAAACTATTTACTGACTTCCCGAAAATCGAGTTGCTGAATCAGGGCAGGATTCTCGGGGGTTAGGGTAAAAAATACGTCGATGTTGCCCGTTTCGCCTTCCAGCAGAAAATGACCACGGAGTTGATTCTCAGGCACAAGATCACCCACACGCTGGATTTTTCCGACTTTGGCGTACAGGTTCTGCACTACGTTTCGACGGATGGCGACGGATTTATCGGGAAAGAAATTCTCGGCAAAAATTCCGCTTTTTTCGGCGTTTGTCCAGTCGGGCAGGAGCTTAACTAATTCGGCTTTACGTTGCGCCAGAATGGGTGATACGGGTAATTGTCGGGGTTTCAACTGACCAATGGCTACCAACGTATCAAGAACGGCTGCATTTACGGCACCCATTCCCGCATAGGTCAAGTTTGCGTAGCCAATGACACCAATGCCATACTCAGTCAGGATGCGCCACTGACTCCCGAAACCGGGCAAACCGCCCGTATGACCGACGCCTGTTTCGCCTTTGCAGTTTTTCCCCCATCGGATTCCGTAGCCATAGCCAGTGACTTCGGGACAAGGCTGCCCGGCCGAATTTTTAGCCTGCGCGTTCAGACTCGAAAACGTCCAGGGTTGGTGCATTTCCCGAATCGAACTGCGTTTGATCGGACCTGTATCTGCGTCCGAACGAGGAGGCCAGGCTGCCTGATGCAGCGCTACGTAGCGGCTAAAATCGTCAATGGACGTAATGAGGCCGCCCATTGCGCCGTGTGAACCGTCGTGTAATAGTTCTTCTTCCTGCCAACGATCGTCCTGCCAGCGATAACCATGCGCCAATTTTTCGGCCGGAACGCGGGTGTATTCCCACTGCGTATCGTTCATCCCCAGCGGTTTCAGTATGGATTCAGTAATGTATTGCTGATACGGTTTCCCGGACACTACGTGGATGATACGTCCCAGCATGGCAAATGCCAGATTGCTGTACTCATAAGCAAAACCAGGTACGTTGGAATTGGAAATGCCGCCGTTGATCAACGCCGTCAAATCCGCATCTGTGTCGGCCAATTGGCGATCGCCCCAGGGATTATCTTCGGGGAAACCAGCCGAGTGTGTCATCAGGTTACGTATCGTTATTTTGGGCGAGTCGGCAGTGAGGTATTTGTGGCTTTTCAGCTCTGGAATGTAGTTTTCAGCGGGGTCATCGAGCTTGAGTTTGCCTTCGTCACGCAGTTTAAGAACGGCCATCGTCGTGAAACTCTTGGTCATCGACGCAATCCGAAACAGGGACTTGGGCGTTGCCGGTATCTTTTTCGCTACGTCAGTATAGCCCACTCCACCCGAATAGACCAGTTTTCCGTCCAGCACGATGCCAAACGCCACGCCTGGGAAATGCCGTTTTTCAGCTGCGTCCTTGTACATCTTTTCGATGATCGGATAAGCCGCTTCCAGCCGCTTCGCCCGATCAGCATCCGTAAAAACGGGTGGCTGATACGTTGCTACGTGCGGAACCGTTCGGCTGACAGGGGTTTGCTGGGCACAGGCGGAAAAGGCCACCAGGGCCAGAACAGGGAAAACCAGTTTCATAAGCGTGCGTGACGGGAGGTTGTATCGATCCTGCTAACTTAGCAAATAACCCGATATAGTGTTTCTACGGACAGCTTACTCCTTTCAAACAAAAAGCGCCGGAATTACCCAGCGCTTTCTGTGACGTAACATATGATCGGCTTAACTGACCAGGAAATTAATCGCCTGCTTCAGCGTACGTTCGTTGCCGGTTTCGGGATCAGCGTAGGAGCGCTCCCCAACGTCAATCGTAACCTGCTTACCGATTAGCTGCTTTGTATCAAGGTCTTTCCCCTCTTTCACATCGATTCCGGCCATCTCGAATAAACGGACAATTGAAGGCATTCCGGCTTGCGACTGATAGAACCGGTGCGATACGTATCCTTCGTCATTTTCGAAACGGACCGCAAAGAAAGGGATTCCTTTGTGTTCGCTTTTTCCTTCGTCGATATGGACAATGGTAACGTAATGCCGACCATCTTCCAGTAATGTCTTATCCTGACCTTTCTCTACTGCAATTTTCATAACGCGATGAATATGTTTTATTTATATCATAAACACCCTATTTGATTATTTGTTCGAGAATATCTTGCAGAATATATTTTACTTATATCATAAAGATTTCACATTTTGACCTGTACAAAATCCTGTCCATCATTCATTTCATCGCTTTGATCCACTCCCGAAGCAGTTCCAGACTTTCGGTATGAATCGTTTTACGCCCTAGTTCGGGCATCATTTCGCCCGGATCAGTCGAGTGCAGGCGATAAATCAGAATGGATTCGTCAGGCTTGCCAGGAACAATGTCGAACAAATGTCCACCCGACCCACGCCCGGCCGCTACGGGCGATTTCTGGATACCTAAAGCGGTTGGGTCTGTTTCGGAAAGGCTCAGATTCAACCCCGACGTCATGGCCGGACCGTTGGGATTGTGGCAATGGGCGCAGTTAATGTCGAGCCAGGCGCGGGCCCGGTCGTTGAGCGAACCCGTTTCGGGCTTGTTCCAGACGGGCGTTTTGGGGCACTTATCCAGCGCAGGCATTCCCGTTAGCATACCGCTACGTTGCCAGTGCGTGAGTTGGTTTTCTTTTCTGCCCTCATACGCCAGATCGCCGTTAAGTTGCCGTATCGATGGACCGATGGGCACCATCACTTCGTTACGGTTATGGCAGCCTTTACACTGATTCAGGTTCGGGATCATGTAGGCATGTTCGCGATTCTTGCCTTCGCTATCAACGTAACGTACCGTTTTGGTATCGCCCGCTACTTCCAGGAAAGCGTCGCTCTGTTCGTCGTTCCAGACATAGTCGAACGCCTTCCAGCCTTCCGACTGATGAATGAGCAGTCGTGTTTCAATCAATCGTCGGCCCTTTGCTGGGTTGCGGAAATCGTTCGGGAAGTAAAAGGTTTTGATCAACGTAGTACCAACCGGAAAATTCAGCACCGACGTATCGTTGTAAGCAACGGACTGTCCGGCTGGCAATTTGACAAACCGCAATTTTTCGGCATAATCCGAAAACAAGGGCGTATTCAGCGCATATGGTACTACGTCGGCTGCGGGTTGCTGATCGGCGGGATTGCCTTTAAAAAAGCCGTACTCGGATAGTTTTTCAGGAACAGCCACCGTTCGCCAGCTCACAAACGTTAGACCTGCCACAAGCATTAATAAACTTCCGAGTATGTACGTACGCATTCCGTTAACGAGTAGTAATTGCCGTTGCTTTTAGTGGCGTCAGTTGGCAATCAAACTGGGCGGCATCGAGCGATACATTCTTGAAACCGCGACCAGCGTCGAGATTGACAACGCTCTGATTCTTGTTGTTACGGACGCAGATGCGTTTATCGGCCTGCGGTTTACCATCTTTATCGAACGTAGCAGGATCGGCAATGCCGTCGTAAATGATGTGTGGTACGTCCTGCCCATTTTTCAGAATCTGCTCGAAAATTTTGCCATATCGACCGCGCTGACTGGCCGGGCCGGGTTTCCGCTCATACACATTGTCGTGAATGGAAACGGCCGTCGAAAACGGATAATAGTCTTTGTCTTTAATAGGTAGTTCCGTCAGTAAATAACTGATAATTCCCGTGCCGACGGTTTGATTGTGAATGAATCGATTATTGAAAACTTCTACGCCATTTGCGGCCAGAATCAGCATTCCGGTTCCGTCCGATACGCTGGCAACGATGTTTCCGGCAGGCGCAAAATTCGGAAGGTTGTTGTCGTGAACGTAGTTGTTGTAGACCCGCACGTTGCCGCCCTTTTTCTGGACCAGATCGGGCAGATCGAACACCAGAATCCCGCCCGTATTCTCGTACGCTTCGTTGTCGAACACGTCGGCATTTTTTGAATTCTCAATCTCAATTCCCGCTACGTTATGGTGCGCTTTGCTGTTTTTCACGACAATCCCGCGCGACTGCCCTACGTAAATTCCGGCATCGGACGCACCAATAGCTGTGCAAGCATCAATCACTACGTTGTCGCACTGAACGGGATAAAGGCCATACCCGCCATTTTCGGCTTTGGGGCCGCCGGTCCATTCGACTTTTACGTTTCGGAACGTAATGCCCTTAACGTTCATGGTTTTAATGCCATCGCCCTTGCTGTCCTGAACGGTCAGGTTTTCGATCACAATGTTTTCTCCGTTCGATACCCGCAATCCTTCGGCGCCATCGGTCTGGCCTTTGAAACTTAGTACTGTTTTATCAACACCTTTCCCCCGAATAACGATGCGCTTTTTATCCTGCAGCGATAAGGTGCTGGTGAACGTAAACGTACCGGCGTCGAGGTCAATCGTGCTGCCATCTTCCGCCATGATCAGCTTTGTCTGGTAGCGTTTCTGCACATCGGCCTGCGCCCATAGTTCATGGCAGCCCAGGCTAAAAAACAGGATAAATAAATAGGGCTTCATGGATGGAGCAGTTTAGAATGATACGTACGTAAAAATACAATAGTCACAACAAATTCTACGAATTGTCTATTAATCGAACGGAGATTCATGACAGAAAAATGGCAACATACACTATCAAAACCAGCGCTGTTATTGCTATTTAAATTGGTTTTATTCTACTTTTCAAATAGATTCTTTCTCACTTAATGGCTTAGACAAAATCATCAATAAATTGCCGCTTAAAGTTGATTCCCTACGTAGTACGTTAACCTCATTCTTCTTACAACCGATCTTCTATGAAACAATTCAGTACGTTATTGCTAAGTATTCTTTGTTCGTCAACGCTGTACGCCCAGAAATCCTATTACGGTTACGAAGAAAAGTGGCCGGAGCAGGATACCGCCAGTAAGTTTTATACCATAAAAGGGGAACGCCACGGCATCAGCTTTTTCAAAAAACACAAGTTTAACGATGTTCAGTACGTAGCCGGGAACACGCTCACGTTCGATACGTACCACACGCCTGATGTTATGTACAGCTGGTGCCGGAAATGGGCGGAGCAGTACCCAAATCTGGTGGATCTGTATGAAGTGGCGAAGAGCTACGAAGGTCGGCCGATTCTGCAAATGACGCTGACCAACAAGAAGACCGGCAAGCATACGGATAAACCAGCCGCGTATTTTGAAGGCGGTCGGCACAGTGGCGAAGTGACGAGTAGCGAAGCGGTTTTTTGGCTGGCCAAGCACCTGCTGGATAATTACGGCAAAGATGCGTCTATCACGAAACTGCTCGACACCAAAACGATTTACCTACGTCCCGAAAACAACCCGGATGGGGCCAACATGTATTTGTATACAGCTCAGCGTAACCGTAGTTCGATGCGCCCTACCGATAACGACCGCGACGGTTTGTTTGACGAAGATTCGGACGATGACCTCGACGGTGATGGGGTCATTTACCAGATCCGGAAGAAGGCTACCGCAAAGGAAGACCTGGAAAAAGCCGATTTTGTGATCGATCCGAAAGACAAATCAGGTCGGCTGATGAAACGGGTTCAGCCAGGAAAAGGTACGTATCTGGTTTATACGGAAGGCATTGATAACGATGGCGACGGCAAGTTTAACGAAGACGGAATCGGCGGACTCGATAATCACCGGAATTATCCCGAAAACTGGCGTCCCGATCAGGGTGGCGATTTTACGGGTCGGGGTTATACGCAGCAGGGCGCCAGTCAGTTTCCGCTGAGCGAACCCGAAACCCGCGCTACGTATGTCTGGCTTATGGGTCATCCGAACATCACGGTGGTAAACTCGATGGATACGAGCGTACCGATGCACCTGCGTCCGCCATCTACGTCGGCCAGTGCTGAAAGTATGTTTCCGGCGGATGAGAAAATCTACAAACACATGGACAGCCTGGGTATTTCATTTACGGGCTATCCGTGGGCGGGCGATGTGTATGAAGTGTACAATACACGTAACAAAATCAATCGCTTAACGGGCGATCCGTCCAAGCCTGTCCCTTTGTTCGGGCACGGGCCTGATTTTGGGTATTTCCAATATGGTGCCGTGTGGTATGGCGACGAACTCTGGAACAACGGCGCTATGAAAGATTACGACGGCGATGGCGACCGCGACGAATACGATGGGTTGATGTGGGACGACGAAGCGAATGGAAAACGGGGCTTTAAACTCTGGACCAAACTAACGCATCCACAATTGGGCGAGGTAGAAATTGGCGGTTTCCATCCCAAATTTTTCTCGCAAAACGGCCCGGCCTGGATTCTGGAAAACTGGATTTCCAAACAATCGTTGTTCAATCTGGCAATGGCCAACGAGCTACCGCAGATTGATTTGACCGACGTAACGGTGAAGCCGCTGGCCAACAACGAGTATGAAA
>NZ_JBMDWV010000347.1:0-8244 GCF_048594605.1 Spirosoma sp. | reverse complement strand
TGGATTCTATATTTTCTGCTCGCGATACCCGCTTTATCAGATCAACTGTGACAAATGACGATACTTACTACTCGTTATTTCCCGGTTGCACTATAGCGATGTATCCGGTTCCTAAATCAACAGAAAATCTGGCATGTGGTTTTTCGCTTCATGCTTCTCCAGTCGGAAAAGCAGATGGAAACCCGCCCGGAGATGGTAAAGCATGGATGCCATTTCGTTCAGCCACTGACGCACTTTACTTTTTTAATGCGCATAATAGCCCTGTAGGGAAAAACAATATTGGCGAGCGTATGCCAGGGCATGTTTCCGTTGTCGGTATGACGGGGGCGGGGAAGACAACTCTTGAAGGAGAGTTAGTCTTGTTTGCGAGTCGATGGAATCCTATGTACTTTGGTCTGGATTACAACCGTTCATTTGAAAATTTACTCAGGGCGCTTGATACACAATATTATGTAATATCGCCAGGTGAAGATACGGGAATTAACCTGTTTCAACTGGAAGATACGCCAGCTCTTCGTACTCACCTATTTGACCAAGTGCTCACAATGGCCGGTGGAGGAAGCGAAGCCGAACAGAAACAAATACGTAGCTCTATCGATGCGGTTATGTCGCACTCTGTGGTAGAGAATAGAGGTATGTCACTCCTGCTGCAAAACATAGCGCCAACAGAAGATGAAAACTGTCTACATGTGCGCCTGGCGAAATGGTGTCGAATCAGTCCTGATGGCTCAACAGGCCGAAATGCATGGGTTTGTGACGCAGCTGTCAACCGCTTCGATCCTATGAAGTTCCGGCGACTTGCGTTCGATTGCACGCAGATAATGAAGAAAAGCTTCTTTATGAAAAATCGGGATATCATGGAGATATTCCTGAATAACATGTTTTACTTGAAACGAATGATGCATGAGTCTCAGCCGGGAAATATGCTGATTAACATGATCGCTGAGTGCTGGATTCCACTAACGTTTGAAAGTACAGCGGATTCACTTAAGGAGATTCTAAAAGCTGGCCGAACAAGGGGCGAAATATTGATAATGGACACTCAAAGCCCTGAAGATTTAAGCGAGAGTGAACATGCTCCAGCAGTAATTCAGCAGGTAATTACTCAAATATGGTTAGCAAATGATAAAGCTGATGAAAAGCAATATGCGAAGTTTAATATTAAAGGGAAAGAGTTCGAAATAATTTCTAACTTTAACCCGTTGGCGCGTGAGTTTCTTATTAAGCAAGGCCAGCAGTCAACGGTACTATCATTTGATTTACCCGATGATTTGAAATATTGGCTACCTATCCTTTCTACAACCATTGGAAAAGAGGGTAATGCAGCTATTGCTGCAAGTGTCAGAGAGAGATTAGGGACAGATGATCCTGCTAAGTGGGTACATGTGTTCCTTGATGAAATACAGAGAATGAAACAAACAGAGGATTAGTTATGAAAATTAAGGTTATTTCAACTTGCCTGTCACTCATTTTATATGCAGCGCCGTATCATAGTTATGCTTCGGGTATCCCAACGGTTGATGTTGCAAATATAGCTCAATTGGTTTCCAACGCTCAGCAACAAGCTCAGCAGGCGCTGGATCAACTGAATGAAACGAAAGCAGCTATCCAGCAAGCGAAAAGCCAATACGACCACTATAAAAACTTAGTTACAGGTAATAACAAACTTGGTGATTTCTTAAATGATCCACTTATAAACAAAGTATTACCCCTCAATGACTGGAATGATATTTATAGCGATACAAAAAATCTTGCTGATTTGCGCAGCCGCTATGGATTAACTTCCAGTGACCCGAAAGTACAACAGGCGTTCGATAAGTTGCTGCAACAAGCTGGCGCACTGGAAGATACCTACAATGCCTCTTCACAGCGTGTAGATAATGCTGAGCAATTACGTCAGCGATTAAATACGGTTCAGACTCCGCAGGAGCGCGAAGAGTTGGCATTACGCTTACAGCAAGAGCAGCTGGAGCTGCAAAACCAACAAATAAAGTTGCAAAATATACAAATGCTTATGGATCAAAAAGAGAAGATTGAAGATAAAAAAAGGGCGCAGGCGTTTTGGAATAAGCTTGAAGGAAATCCTTGATAATCGTCATAAAATCGGTTTTATCTCTCTTTAAAAAATAAATGTAATATGCAATAATGTGGTTGTATATTAACGAGGGATAATAAATGAAAAAGTTTATTTGTGCGTTTGCTGTGATTGTGTCTGCGGTAATAATTTCTGGTTGTGATGGTCAACAAAAGGTGACTGATGGTTTTTCTGGTCAATGGAAAGCTGTCAGTAAGGCAGATGGTAGCGCATTACATCCCAAATACAGCTCTGTTATGAATATAACTTGCAGTGAAGCTGCATGTCATATCATAAACAAAAAGAAAAGTGTGCTGAGCGATGATGAATTAGTTAGCAATTCCGACTGGAACATCAAAGATAGTACAACTTTGATGAAAGGCAACGGTATTGCTTCTATTTACATTAAAGACAATAAACTCATTGCAAATGATGTTATGTATGAACGTCAGAAGGAGTAGTGAATGGCTATAGAGTTAGAAATTGCACAAACTCTATACCGGGCTATCGATGATGCATTATCAGGAATAATTACAACCGGCACCGCAAATCTCATGATCGGTGTCGGTTCTCTTTTTGGTGCTTTCTGGCTTATCGACAGAACGGTAAATTCAATCAACTGGTATTTTCAGGGTTTTAATGGAATATTGCAGAATGAGATAATGAATGCAATAAAATCTGCTTTTATTATCTATAGTGCTTTTCACGTTGGATGGTACATGAAGGTTGTTGTCCCCTTCGTCAATGATATGCCTACATGGACAATACAACAATTATCAGGAGTACCAATAGGAACCAACCAAGTAGATGCTTTAATAAATACGTACCTTAATGGATTGTGGGAATTTATCAAAAATATTGATTTTGACCCTATCTTCAACTTCAAAGAAAGCATTGCTAGTGTCCTCGTATTGATTTGTTTCTTGCTTGGCGGAATCCCGTTCCTCGGAGTTTGTGTTGCCACCTTAATGACACTTAAAGTCGCTACATCACTTTTTTTGGTTGTCGGTCCATTATTCATTGCGTTCGGCCTGTTTGACCAGACGAGGCAATATTTTTGGGGGTGGGTGTCTCTTATGGGGGGGTTCATGTTAACGCAAATTATTTTCGGTATTGCAATCACACTGGAAATAAGTTTCCTTAATTCCTTTGTTTTAACCTCGGATCCAAACGGAGCTATGAGCGGTTCGTTTAAAGGAGCATTTGCCTTACTGCTCTATTTCGGCACATTCACTGCCATCGCAACAGAGATACCCAACTATGCAGCTTCTGTTATGGGAGGCGCGCCAAGCGGTGCTCATGGCCTTAAAAAGCTATTCCTCAAAGGCACAGGTTTAGGAGCTGCTCAGCGCTTTGCAGGCTCATTTAGAAACCGTATCCGCTCGGCTTAACTACCGAAGTATCCTAAACATGGGGGCTAGCCCTAATGACAATGAAAAATATTACCTGTCTATTCCTTTCTCTTTTTGTTTTGTCTGGTTGTGTATCAACAACCAATAAAAACATTCATGCAGACGAATGGATAAAGGTTAATAAATACACCGGAGATTGAAATGTTCAAAAGGAAAAAGAAAGACGTAATTGAACAGTCCTACAACATTGAAAAATACAAGGATAGTTTCACCCCCGAAGAAGCTAAGGAAATTAGCCTGGCAGTTCGAAGTTATACGTATGCCGCTCAGTTTTTTGAAAAGCATATTGCTGAGGAAGAAAAGGCTAAAGTAAAACAGTTTAAACGGCTTTGCATTTTTTTCGGTGGTCTTGCGTTCATGTCGGTTGCGGCTGTTTTATTACTCACTCCACTAAAAACAGTGGTTCCCTATGTAATCCGTGTCGATAATAATTCCGGCTATACCGATATAGTACGTACTGGTGCCGACCAAAGTATAGCTAAAACTGATGATGCTTATTGGTCGATGACATATATCCTAAACCGAGAAAGTTATGATTTCTCCAATCAGGATTTACGGTCAAAAATTGTTGAGCTTACTTCATATGCTGACGTATTTACTGAGTATAAAAACTTCCAGTTATCCAAGAAGGGGTATCTTGAGGTTTTAGGTGATAAACAGCAAATCAGGGTCAGTATACGTAATATCAGTGAGCCTGTACAAAGTGTAGATGGAAAAACAACATCTATTCAGATTCGCTTTGATAAAAATGTTCTGGATAATGTCGGGCAGCCTGTTGGGAACATCCCTCCGACAACCTGGCTTGCAACTATTGTCTTTGATTACAACAAACCACCTAAAATTAAAAAGGAAGAGTGGATGAATCCTCGCGGGTTTGCTGTACGTTCTTACCAGCTGAATCAGGAGGTTGGATATTAGTAATGAAAATTCAACTACTGGCGTTCTTTGTTATTTCAGCCATCGTTTCTTCAGCACAGGCTGAAACGTCCGGCAGAGGAACCCAGCTTGACAGGCGCATCCAAACAGCCACCTATTCACCAGACAACGTTTTTCGAATTAATGCTTCAGTTGGGCGAGCAACTATTGTCCAGTTTGAAGATGGCGAAACCATTCGCCGCGATAACGGTATTATGGCTATGGGTGATCCAAGCGCGTGGGAAGTTGGTCCTAATAAATCAGGCGATGCGGTGACAGTTAAACCTAAAACGGATCAGGAGCCAGATACCAACTTTATCATTAAGACTAATAAGCGAACCTATGTTCTGGAGCTGAAATTAGTTACGGATATTTCAAAAACAACCTATCTTTTGAGGTTTAATTATCCGAAACCGCCTGCGCCGGTTGAAAGTCCTTTTGTTGGTCGTGACCTGAATCAAAATCCATGTTCCGGTAATCAGAACAGACGTTATGAGAAAAAAGGCGACCTTGCTATCTCTCCTTCGGAAGTTTGGGATAATGGTACTTTCACATGTATGCGATTCCCGACAAATGCGCCTCGCCCTGTTGTCTATGAAGTTTTACCGGATGGGACTGAGACATTGGTAAACTCGCATACCGTTAACGATATTCTGGTAATTCATAGTGTCAGTACCATGTATAAATTACGTCTGAACAAACTAGTTCTTGCTGTCAGAACTCGCGTGAACAATACCGGGTATTATAACTACAACGGGACTACTACAGGCGAGATAAGAGAGGTTAAAAATGACAGAAAATAATGAGTCAGATGATCTGTTTAAAAACTTACCTCGCGGTGATTTCAATTTATTAGGAGTCAAAAAAGATAAGAAACCTAAAACAAAGATAATTTTGGTTATTGGCGGAGGTGTTCTTTTTCTGTTTATTGCTATCAGCTCTATCTTCTTTTTTGCATACCGGGCTATGCAGGCGAATAACCCTAATCCCGTCGATGAAACGAACGTCAAAGCAGATGCTGCATTGAATTCAAAACCCATTTCAGATGATGAGCTTCAAAAACGTAGAGCTGAGATTTTAAGGAGAAAGAAAGAAGAGGAGGCCAAAACTCCGCCTCAGCCAGTGCAGGCGGCTCCCGCCATTGTAGCTGCCACGGGTAAGCAAGAGCCACCACCGCCGAGTGCGGCTTATTTACGTAAACTTAGCGGCGGAATCACGGTACAGGAAACGGGGGGCGGCCAGTCAGCTTCTTCAAGCAGTGATAGCAGCGAGCAGCAGACAGCTAACACAGCTGTCGTCGCGCCTGAAGCAGCTGCAGCGTTGAATCAAGACAGTGATAGCGCTGGTTTGGGAACTCCAGTGGATAATAGCAGGGGAAATCTTTCTAATTTAAGAGGAACCAGCTATGCATCAACAAGCGCTTACATGTCACCTGATCGTAAATTCCTCTTAAAGAGAAAATCTAATCTGCGCTGTGCGCTTTATACGGGCGTTAAAACGGATCATCCGGGTTTTGTAAAATGCATTTTGACGCAGCCGCTGTACTCGGCTGATGGCAGCGTTATTCTGGCCGGAGCAGGAGCTGAGCTTGACGGGGAGCAGAAGGTCGAAATCAAGCCGGGGCAATCCAGTGTGTTTACAACATGGACGGATCTTGAAACGTCTGTAGGTGTGAGGGCGAGCCTCAACGCGCTAGGAACTGGTGCTATGGGCGAAAGCGGTACCAATGCCTATGTAGATAATCACTATGGTCAGCGATTTGGTGGGGCTGTAATGCTCTCATTCATTCAGGATGCTTTTGCTTCAGCTGCGAATGCAACGAAAAATAATAATTCCACCTATTCATTCGATAATAGTGAAAGTAATGCTGAAAGTATGGCAACAAAAGCGCTCGACAGTAGCATTAACATTCCTCCTACGGGATATGTATTACCAGGAACGGTTATTAATGTGATCGTCGCTCAGGATGTGGATTTTTCTTCAGTGTTTAAAACACGCCCTCAGCGTTAATAATATTGGGAATTAAATATGAGTTTTGATAATGCAACGCTTGCTCGTGACTTTCTTAAACAAAGTGGTGTGCATGAGTGCCTTAATCGTGAGGGGGTCAGAGATGTTGCCATTAACCGGCCTGGCGAGATATGGCTTGAAAATGAGAATGGCTGGGTCAGGGAGGAAAGGCCTACGCTCGATTTGTCTATGTGCAGCCGCCTCGCTAACGCGCTCGCTGCATATAACAATCAGAGCCTAACCGTCAAATCGCCAATCAAAACAGTTGAGTTGCCAGATAACGAGCGAGGACTGATCGTAATGGCTCCAGCATGTGAGCCAGGCACGTTGTCGATGACGTTCCGTAAGCCCTCCAATGACCGTTATACGCTTCAGGGATATATCGATAGCGGTCGGTTTAATGAGGCTTTAGCTCTTACTGGACGTGGAACAGAACTGGAGGAATGGCAGATTTCTCTAAAGCGCTTCCATGCACAAAAAGACTGGCTCAATTTTTTCATGCTTGCGATAGAACGCCGTCTTAATATCATTATCTTTGGTGGTACTGGCTCAGGTAAGACGACGTTCGCGAAATCACTTGTAGATTTGTTCCCTGTACACCGGCGGATGTTGACTATTGAGGCAGTGAATGAGCTGAAGATGCCCTATCATCCAAATCATGTGCATTTGATTTATGGCGATATCATCACCCCAAAAGAATTGGTTTCCTGCTCGTTACGAATGAAGCCAGATCATATATTTCTTGCAGAATTAACCGGTGATGAAGCATGGGATTTCATGGAGCTTTTAAACACCGGCCATCCGGGAACGATCACTACAGCACATGCTAATGACACTCTTTCAGGTTACGGCCGCGTATGCGGAATGATTAAGCAATCTCCTGTGGGGATGGGGCTTGATTATGAGTACATAGAGCGTCGCGTTCGTACATCTTTCGATATTGTGCTTTATATGGAGCATACCCGTATTTTAGAAGTTCATTATGAACCAGAAACTAAACTTCGATTGCTTAACGCTGCGAGGTAACGATAAATGAAAAAGTATCTAATATGGACGGTGATATTTATCTTCGCTGTAATCCTCTCTGTCATTATCGGTAATTATTCAGGCGGCGCTTTATATCTTTACTTGGCTGGATTGCCAGCAAGCAATGTAACATGGGATACGTTATATAATGGTGCCCATCTGCCTTATAAACATCCGGACTTTTCAAGTGCTATATGGGGGAGTGTTCTCGCTGCATGGATTGTATTCATTCCCGTCTTAATTACCGTTGTGACTATCTGGTTATTTTTGCTTCCTAAAAACAGATCTCTTTACGGAAATGCAAGGTTTGCGACCAATAAAGAAATGGAAGTGTTCCACTATAAAGGTGATTACAATTAATTTTCGTGAAGGGTGATTTATGAAAAAAACGAAGCAAAAGAAATACCCCGGCATTATCTTAGGAAAGCATCCCACTAAAAATATATTTTTAACCAGCTATGGTCAGACTTTTGTGCTTCTTGCAGCGTCACCGGGGAGCGGTAAAGGGGTTAGCTTTATTATCCCAAATCTTCTTTCGTTTCCCGATTCTGTCGCAGTCAATGACCCAAAATTCGAAAACTGGAATATCACTTCTGGTTTCCGAGCTGCATGTGGGCATGAGTGTTACCGGTTCTCTCCAGAACTACTCGAAACACATCGCTGGAATCCTTTAAGCTTCCTGGCAACAGATGAACTGGATCGTTTTGGAGACATTAAATCCTTATCCTCCACATTGTTCGTTGACCCTGATGGAAAAAATCAGTCCTTCTATAACAACGCGGGTAAAATCTGTTCAGCAATAATCCT
>NZ_JBMDWV010000346.1:0-15346 GCF_048594605.1 Spirosoma sp. | reverse complement strand
TAAAAGCCAGTATAATCGGGGAGTGATTGATTATTGGGTGGTTAAAATCAATGCAAATGGCGATAAGCAGTGGGAGAAAACCTTTGGGGGCGATAAAGTTGATAACCTGCAGGGAATGGTAAGCAGTTCAGATGGGGGCTTCCTGTTGGCCGGGTATTCAGAATCGAAAATATCAGGTGAAAAAAGCCAAAGCCACAAAGGTTATTATGACTATTGGGTTGTAAAGGTTAACAAAGACGGTACTAAGCTGTGGGATCAATCATATGAGGGAGAAATTCCGTACAACTTTGGTTATTCGGTTACCATCGCGCCTACATCGGATAATGGATTTTTACTGGGGGGAAGCGCCTATCAACTGGGCCAATATGGCAATGGACCCAACAAATACTGGTACGGCCGATTTAACAGTAATGGTACGAAACAATGGGATAAAGTTCTGAATACTGATGGTAAGGCAGGTGCTGAAGAAATAACTTCAATTGCCGTTGCGCCAGACGGGGGCTTTCTGCTGGGTGGTACGTCTGGCTCCAATGCCTCGGGCGATAAAAGCCAGGATAGCCGAGGGTATATTGATTACTGGGTCGTTAAAGTCAAGTAGAAAGACTACGTAATGGCATGAGCTTAAAACGAACCGGGCTGCGTTTCTTAGCGCAGCCCGGTTTTTCTTTTAGCGACTCAGGTACAGATTCCGTTCGGAGTAAACCTTCTGGAAGTAATCGTCGGTAAGGTCGTCAATGAAATAGATGCCTTCACCCGTAGATTTCATTTCGGGGCCGAGTTCCTTATTTACGTTCGGGAATTTGCTGAACGAGAACACCGGAATCTTGATAGCGTATCCTTTTTTGGTCGGTTTGAAATTAAAATCTTTTACTTTTTTATCGCCCAGCATCACTTTCGTCGCATAATTTACATACGGCTCCTGGTACGCTTTGCAGATGAACGGTACGGTACGGCTGGCGCGTGGATTGGCTTCGATGATGTAGACTACTTCGTCTTTGATCGCGAACTGAATATTTATCAAGCCAACGGTTTTGAGCGCAACGGCGATTTTCTTCGTATGTTCCTCAATCTGACGTATTACGTTCTCGCTCAGATCAAAGGGGGGCAATACGGCATACGAATCGCCGGAGTGAATACCCGCCGGTTCGATATGTTCCATAATGCCAATAATATAAACGTCCTCACCGTCGCAAATGGCATCCGCTTCGGCTTCGATGGCGTTTTCCAGGAAATGATCAAGCAGGATGTTGTTATCGGGAATATCCTCGAGAATCTTCATTACGTGCGCTTCCAGCTCGTCTTCGTTGATGACGATTTTCATGCTTTGCCCACCCAATACGTAACTTGGACGTACCAGTAGGGGGAAGCCCAGCTCACGCGATAATTCAATCGCGGCTTCGGATTCACGTACCGTGCCAAACTTCGGATACGGTATATCCAGCTTCCGGAGCATGTCTGAGAAATGCCCACGATCTTCGGCAAGGTCGAGCGCTTCCCAGCTTGTACCAATAATTTTGATACCGTAACGAGTCAGTTTCTCGGCCATCTTCAGGGCGGT
This sequence comes from Spirosoma sp., assembly GCF_048594605.1. GTDB lineage: Bacteria > Bacteroidota > Bacteroidia > Cytophagales > Spirosomataceae > Spirosoma. The sequence continues at coordinate 13,788 of NZ_JBMDWV010000346.1, read as the reverse complement.
CTGACCACCTAATTGCACGATAACGCCTTCTGGCTGTTCGTGCATGATAATAGCGTGAACGTGCTCCCAGAACACTGGCTCGAAATATAATTTATCGGCAATGTCGGGGTCAGTCGAGACGGTTTCCGGATTACAGTTAATCATGATTGTCTCATAGCCCGCTTCTTTGGCTGCCAGTACGCCGTGTACGCAGGAGTAATCGAACTCAATACCCTGACCAATCCGGTTCGGCCCCGACCCCAGCACTACTACTTTCTTACGGTTGCTACGTACCGACTCATTGCCGGGCAGATCAGAAACCGGTTCAGCATGATCGGTTGTGATCGGAACCTGATTATTGAAGGTCGAGTAATAATAGGGCGTTCTGGCTTCAAATTCGGCCGCACACGTATCAACGCATTTATACACGCGCCGAATGTTATGCGCCTGCCGGTATTGATACACTTTACTCTCCTTCACTTGCAGGAGGTGCGCCAATTGGCGGTCGGCATACCCCTTTTGCTTGGCCGTGCGCAGGAGTTCTGGTGGAAGGTCGTCCAGATCGTACTGCTGAATTTCACGTTCCAATTCGATCAGTTCCTCAATCTGGTGCAGAAACCAAGGATCGATTTTGGTTAATTGCTGAATGGTACGGAACGACATCCCGGCTTTAAACGCATCGTAGATGTGGAATAGCCGGTTCCAGCTTGGGTGTTGCAGGCTTTCGGTCAGCGCTGCCCGATCTGTCAGTTCGTGACCATCGGCACCGAGTCCATTCCGGCGGATTTCGAGCGATTGACAGGCTTTCTGAAGCGCTTCCTGGAAATTCCGGCCAATGCCCATCGTTTCGCCTACCGACTTCATTTGCAGTCCCAGTGATCGATCGGCACCCGGAAACTTATCGAAGTTCCAGCGGGGCACTTTCACAATGACGTAGTCGATAGCCGGTTCAAAGAAGGCTGACGTTGTTCCTGTAATTGGGTTTATCAATTCGTCGAGGTTATACCCGACAGCCATTTTAGCCGCAATTTTAGCAATTGGGTAACCCGTAGCTTTGGAGGCCAGTGCTGACGACCGGCTCACCCGTGGGTTAACTTCAATGACAATGATGTCGTCGGTTTGCGGATTGACCGAAAACTGAATGTTGCACCCACCCGCAAACTGCCCGATGCCACTCATTACCCTAATGGCCAGGTCCCGCATTTTTTGATACAACGTATCAGGTAGTGTCATGGCGGGCGCAACTGTAATGCTGTCGCCCGTATGAATACCCATCGGGTCGAAGTTTTCGATGGAGCAGATGATGATGAAGTTACCGTTGTTGTCACGTAATAACTCCAGCTCATATTCTTTCCAACCCATTACGCTTTGCTCGACCAGAACCTCGTGAACAGGCGATGCGTGCAAACCGGTCGTGAGCGCCTTATCGAAATCTTCGGGCCGGTTTACAAAACCACCTCCGGTGCCACCGAGTGTAAATGAAGGCCGAATCACCAGTGGGAAGCCAATCTCCTGCGCAATTTCCTTGCCCTCAAGAAACGAGCGGGCGGTACGTCCTTTACAAACGCCTGCGCCTAGTTCAAGCATCAGCAACCGGAATTTCTCGCGGTCTTCGGTTGTTTCGATCGCTTTGATATCGACGCCAATAATCTGAACGCCGTATTTCTGCCAGATACCGGCTTTGTCGCAATCGATTGCCAGATTCAATGCCGTCTGACCGCCCATCGTTGGAAGTACGGCATCTATAGGCCGGCCCATTTCCTGGTGTTTTTTCAGGATGTCGACAATGGATTTTTTCTCCAAAGGCAGCAAGTACACATGATCGGCGTTGATGGGGTCGGTCATGATTGTAGCGGGATTGGAGTTAATCAGTGCTACTTCGATACCTTCGTCCCGAATTGAGCGGGCAGCCTGCGAGCCAGCGTAATCAAATTCACACGCCTGACCAATTACAATAGGGCCAGAGCCAATAATAAGAACGGAGCGAATGTTGGAGTTTTTGGGCATTTTTCAGTGGAGCAGTGAACCGCCTGAACGGCTCTGAATGCATAATGACAACTGAATACAGATGAACAAAACAGACGATAATTGGCAGACGAACACCGTATGGCCAAAAATCCTGCAAAAGTAGCGTATTCAGAGGAAAGAAGCAGACTATAGGCTCGAAAAAATGCACAGATTGTAGTAAATCAGGCTTAGGTGCTTCCCTGATCGAACGAAATACTGTTAATTGCAGAAAAGAGACGTAGCGGCCACTAGTTTTGTTGCCATACATTCTTTATCCTTAGACGATTTACTCAGTGCTTATGTTTCGATCTTATTTACTGATGATCTTATTGGCAGGCAAGCTAATAAGTTGTTCGCGGGATTACCCAGCTACGGCCCCTTATACAATCGTAGCTCCATTGCCCCCTCCCAAAGGAGGAGGGCTACCCACACAGGAGCAGCCCGCACCCCAGAAACGGCTGTTTCTGGCCAACGATAAAGTACGTGTAGGAATTGATTTGAATGCGGGCGGAGCCATTACGTACCTGTCAGAAGCGGGTAGTAGCGAAAACATGGTGAACAACTCTGATCTGGGGCGGCAACTTCAGACATCAATCTACGCGGGGCCTTATCCTTATACTGTCAATGGGAAACAGCCCGTTTATGAATGGCGAAATCTGGGCTGGAATCCTGTTCAAACAGGCGACTGGTACAATCACCCCTCGCAAATCGTTAGCTATCAGCAAGGTCAGAATACGCTGTATGTCAAAACGATACCGTTGATATGGCCGCTAAATTGGGAACCGGCAGATTGTATTTTTGAACACTGGCTCGAACTGAAAGATAATACGGTTCATGTACGCTGCGTAATTACGGTCAACCGGATGGATACAACCCACTACGAGGCCCGGACGCAGGAACTGCCCTGCGTTTATCTGAACGGTCCCTACTACAGAATGGTCAGCTACCTGGGATCAAAGCCGTTTACAAACGATGCCGTTTCGGAGTTTACGGATGGAGGGAGTTGGTATTACCGGTATTCACCTGAGCATTGGACGGCTTTGCTGAATGACAAAGGACGGGGCGTTGGGTTGTACAGACCCGGTGAAGTGCGTTTCGGAACGATGAAATTTGGGCCTGAACGAGTAGGAGGGGAGTTTGACTTTGCGAGCGGTTACATGAATACGCAGCCTTTTCTGGTGATTGATCATAATGGAAGGTATGAATATGACTACACAGTCGTTGTGGGCTCGCTGACCGATATCCGGCAATACGTATATAGTCAGCCACGTCCCGTTACACGTCCTGAGTTCCGGTTTACCAACAGCCGCCTTGGGTGGTATTACACAAATACACATGACAGGGGCTGGCCGATTCAGAATGAACTAAATGTACGCTGGGAGCGGGATAGTCTGCAAAAACCCCGCTTCCGTATTACGTCTCCAATGACTGTCTGGCACGCTAACGAGGTGCCCAAACTTTATATTCAGGCCGCTTTTCGAACTCAGGGAAATACGGCTCGTTTGGTATGGCTAAAGCCGGAAGAACATTTTGAAATTCAGGAAGATCCCGGCCGCTATGTCGACTTCCCGATAATCGGTGATGGCCAGTTCCGAACGTACGAGATTAACACGAGCCAGCTCAGTGGCTGGAATGGTATTATCGCGCAGATTGCGCTGACGAGTCCGGAAACGCAGTTTGCTTACGAAAAAGGATCGACTGTTCGCATACGTAGTATCACCACAACTCCGCCGTAAGAAAAAGCATTACGTATCGGCTGTATCCGGTTTTATCGTCATGGTATCGCAAACAAAAAAGGCGTTGGTGGAGTCCAACGCCTTTTTCAATAATATGGTACTTTATACTACGACGCAACTATAAATGGTCCTGCAATGGCCAATACCTCTTCTTTGGTGAGTGGCTCATCGAATGCCTCCGAAACCGTGTCAGAAGAAATACCGGTTATGGCTGATACGTTAAGGCCAGCCTGCGTGAGCATGTCGTCGCCTTTGTAGATAGCTGCTACACCGGGTATGTTGCTGGTATCCTGATTGGTAATCCAACCTTTGTAACCACGTAACATTCGAACGCGGGCTGCGTGACGTGCTTCAACCGAGTGAATATTGAGTGCTACGGTCAGTACCATTGGCGCGGACATCAGCCGGGCAGCCTGCCCTTTATAAGCCCGAACACCCGTATCTTCCAACGCCTGCGAAACAGCCGCAAAGGTTTGATAATTGGTCAAAACATCGCTGAAGGCACCTTTGTAGGTGAAATCAAAGGTTGGTTTTTTTATGGCTTTGTCCATCAGTACAGACTTCAGCAGCTCAACGTGTGCATTTTCATGCTTGGCGATCTGCTGATAAACGGTCCGGGCTGTGCCTGTTAGTAAACCGCCTGCAGCAAGACCTGCATTATAAAACTCAGCTTCAAGATATTCCAGAGTTAACGCGAAATTGAGTACTTCAGTGACAACGTCATTCTGCGCATAGGCTTTGTTCAGCATCGAGGCAAACGCTACTGGCGCACCAGCCGCAGCTCCGCTCATAGCCTTCTTCAAGAAATTTTGGAAAACGTTACGACGCGTGACATGCTCCAGACGGTCGTACACCTCTGCATCCACGTTTTCAATTTCATTAAGTATGTTTTGTAGATTCATGGCTAATGGCTATTAAAATTTGGATGCGACAGGCATGGCATTGATGGTCTCTTTGATAAGCGGAGCTACGATAGGTAGTACGTCTTTGGGCAGACGCGACAGTTCAAGACCCTTATCGTCCGATACCGTCGGTGATTCAGCAAACATAGTCGAATCCGGGCCGAGCAACGTAGCAATAACGGCTGCATGGCGCGCTTCTACCGATACAATTTTGCCCGCAAGTGTCAGGTAGTCGGGAGTCTTGATAAACTGACCTGCCCCATTATACGCTGATACGCCAAGGTCCTCAAATGTTTTGGCAGCCTTCAGCACAGAGTCGCGGCTTGTGAAGTCTATTGAACTAAAATCGGGTGTTAGACCTGGGATAGCACTTCCTCCCAAAGCCGTTTTGAACAATTCGCGGTGAGCAATTTCGTGTTCCTTAATGTCTTTAAGGATCGACATTTCCATGGATGTGATACCCTTGTAAGGCATCATAAGCACAGTTGTGTAGAATGCCGCTTCAAATTGCTCCAGCGCATAAGCATAGTTCAAAATGCCTACATCGTTGCTACCAAGGTCGCCAAGGTCAACTGCGTCACCAGCACGGGCAGCACCGCGTGGAACAGCTGAATCCATAACTTCATTTTGGCAAGCACTCAGGGCCACGCCGGCAGCAGCCGTTGCCCCAAGGTAACGCATAAAGATACGACGGCCAAGGCGCGCCGATTCTTTGCCCGTTAGTGACTGACTGATCTCAGCCAGCTCTTTGGGTAGTTTTTCCATTGAGATAAATAGTTTAGTGAACTTTCTGCCGTCCGTCGGGAGAATTGCAATAACTACGGGTTGTTAGCCCACTTGGTTTTATTCAATAGAAAAATTTTTTTGTGATTTAAGATTAATCGAGGGAATGGCCCAAATAACACCGCTTACGAAAGAAATTATAAATAATAGAACAATAAGGAAGTTATACATAATATAACGATATTGAGCGTAAGTTTACTTATGATTGCTTTTTGTTTATAAAACTGCAAGCGAGTCTACTTCTTTACCTAAGTATAATGCACGCATTAGGCGTATGGAGGACGGCTTATTCCAAAGAGTTTTTCTTAAACAATTACATAGAAGACAGGTTGTAGTAGGTGTATTTACTAAAGAAAAGCAACTGTCATGATTACGAATAAAGAGATTGTCGATGATCTAAATGATCTCGTAAAAATTAATAACGACCGTATTCAGGGATACGAAAAAGCAATCGAAGATACCAAGGATGCTGATCTGGATGATCTGTTCCGTCACTACGTAATACAGAGTCAGAACTTCCGCAGTCAGCTGGCTGACCATATCGTACGGATCGACGGAACGGCAGTTTCGGACGTAACATCTACAGACACAACCAGCAAACTACACCGGGCCTGGATTGACATTAAGTCAGCTCTGACCGGAAAAGATCGTGAATCAATACTGAGTTCGGTAGAATTCGGTGAAAATGCGGCTGTAGAGGCTTATGAAGATGCCATTGCGAAGGATCATATTCCCGCTTACATAAAAGAGGATCTGCAAAAACAGCTAAGTGAGCTGAAAGCATCTTACGACAAAATCAAGGGTCTGGAGAAGGCTGCATAACACATAATTTTTGCAACAAAAAGAGGAGTCGATACGTATCGGCTCCTTTTTTTGTTGTTCCTCTTCATGATTTGTTTACTTTGCTTCCGCAGCCTGCTTCGACAGACCCTCAAGAACTTCTGACAATTGGAGCAATTGACCAACTAAACCCGCATCCGACGACTCGTTGGCAGCCTGTTTGGTTAACTTACTGAGTGTGTGTAAGGAACTGGCAATCTTTGCTGCTTTCTTATCGGCCAGCGCCTTCTTTAGCGAGAATAACTCATCGGCGATGTTCTCCAGAGTAAGATTTCCCTCACCAAGCGCTTCACTCCATTGGCTAATGAGTTCATCAACGGGACTTACGCGTTCGCCGTCCTGCTGAAGTCGACGTAGCGTTGTGGCTAATAGCTGCTGGGGATCTTGTTTAGTTTGTAGTTCCATAAGCAGTTGATTTAAGGTTATTATTTAGGTAAGGGCATGTCCTGGAAATCTTCGTCGGTTAATTTTATGTTTACAGCCGCTACGTTCTCCTCCAGGTGTTTTACGGATGAAGTGCCCGCAATTGGCAGCATGGCCGGTGAAGCTGCCAGGAGCCAGGCTAAGGCTACCTGATAATCCGATGCCTGATGCCGATCGGCTACGCGCTTTATTGCCTCTTCGGCCGATACGTTTCCGGCGTTGAGTGGGAACCACGGGATAAAAACAATGTTATTTTGCTCGCAGTATTTCAATACGTCGTTCCAGTGCTGTTCGCCGAAATTGTACATGTTTTGCACCGACACTACGTTGAAGTATTGCCTGGCCTGTTCGATCTGATCAATGTTGACTTCTGATAAACCGATATGCCGGATTTTGCCCTGCTGCTGCGCTTCCTGCAAAAAGCGCAGGTATTCTTCGGCAGGTACTTTGTTGTCGAATCGATGAAGCTGATATAGATCAATACGCTCAAGTTTCAGACGTTTCAGACTACCGTTGAGGGCTTCTTCGAGGTGCTTGCGACTCCCATCCACTGGCCACTGATTAGGACCGGTACGTAGTAAACCTCCTTTAGTGGCAATCACTAAATCATCAGGATAGGGATGAAGTGCTTCGGCGATCAGCTCTTCGGAAATGTAAGGGCCGTAGCTATCGGCGGTATCAATAAAGTTGATACCCAGCTCAAGAGTACGCTTCAGCACACGTATCGCTTCATCATGATCTTTAGGTGGCCCCCAGATTCCGTCGCCTGTAATACGCATGGCCCCATAGGCCATTCGATTAACGGTCAGATCCCCACCAATTGTAATTGTTCCTGCCTGCGCTGCCAGCTGCGACTCGGCCGATTTTTCTGTTGCCTGCATAAGCGTTACCAGTTGTTGAGTATGAACACAGTATGAGATAAATACGCTGTGTTTACTATAAACAATCCGAAACGCTTTTTGTATTGGCAGTCTTGTTAAGTTTTAACCCGTTGTTAATTTACCTCTTTTCAATGCCGTCCAATACCCGTCGGATAACGTTGGCGCGTTGCATGAAATCGAGGGAAGTTGTTACGTCCTGATCGTCAATTACCTGCTTGAATTGTTGCAGAAACTCAATGTAGGCAGCCAGGGCATCCGATACGTTTACCCGGTTCTGGTCGAAAATAGGTGCCCACATCTGCGGGGAGCTTTTTGCTAAGCGTACGGTCGAGCTAAAGCCTGTACTGGCCATATCGAAAATGGCCTGTTCATCTTTTTCTTTCTCCAGCACGGTCAGCCCCAGCGCAAAAGCACTGATATGGCTGAGGTGCGATACGTAAGCCAGGTGCAAATCATGCTCTTTGGGAGTCATGTAAAACAGCTTCATGCCCGCATCCCGAAACAGGCTTTCTGTTAGTGTAAGGCTGTCAGGATGGCTTTTTTCGTGATCACAGATGATAAGATTTTTGCCGGGCAACAGTTCCCGAAAGGCAGCACCAGGCCCTGAGTTTTCGGTACCAGCCATGGGGTGAGCAGCTACAAATTGCGCCCGCTTGAGATGCGCATCGGCAACGGCGCAAATGAGTCCTTTGGTTGAACCCAGATCGACAACGGTAGCGCCTTCCGGCAGATGATCAAGTACTGTCGGGAGCAAATCGATGATGACATTGACAGGCGTAGCCAGCACAACCAGTGTACTTTTTGCCACCGCTTCCGGAAGAGGAAGTACCTCATCGACAATGCCCTTTGCCAGGGCGAGCTGACCGTTGACGAGCGACGTATCAACGCCGATAAAGTGCATTTTAGGGTATTTTTCGCGAATGGCCAAGGCAAATGATCCACCCAATAAGCCTATTCCTATAATACTGACAGTCATTACTTTAATCGTTTAACCGCTTCTTCAATACGTTCCTTCGGCATACACAACGAAATCCGAATGTACCGATTTCCTTTCGGGCCGAAGATGAAACCAGGCGCAATAAAAACATGCTTATTATTTAACAGATCATCGACTAATGCTTCGGCCGACTCGACTGTATCCGGCAGTTTAGCCCAGATAAACAAGCCCTCCTGATCCGTATTGTACGTGCAGCCGAGTACGTCGAGTAAGGCATGTACAGCATCCAGGCGTCCCTGATAAACAGCGTTACGTTCGCGGTGCCAGTCGTCGGAATTAGTAAGGGCTTCGGCGGCAGCATCCATCAATGGTTTAAACTGGCCGGAATCTACGTTACTTTTGATCGTTAATACAGCATCCACGTAGGGCTTGGCTGCCGCCATCCAGCCGATACGCCAGCCAGCCATATTATGGGATTTACTTAACGAATTCAATTCGACTGCTACGTCCTTTGCGCCATCGATCGATAGTAAACTGATCGGTGGCTTTCTGTTAAGAATCAGACTGTATGGATTATCGTGGCACAGCAGGATTTTATGGTCGTGGGCAAATCGTACCGCGCGTTCAAAGTGGGCATACGAAGCGGGCGCTCCCGTTGGCATATGCGGATAATTCATCCAGATAATTTTGGTAGGACTTGGCGAACGCGCAACCAAATCGGTCATGGCTTCCCAGTCAGGCTGCCAGCCGTCGTTTTCCAGTAAAGGATATTCGTATACATTCGCACCCACCATGCTGCTCACGGCCCGGTAAGCCGGATAACCCAGTTCGGGTACAAGAACCCCGTCGCCTTCGTTGAGGAACGTAAGCGAAATGTGCGTAATCCCTTCTTTTGACCCAATGAGTGGTAAAATTTCGGTTTCCGGATTCAGCGGTACGTTGTAGGTATGGGCATAAAATTGAGCGATAGCTTGCCGTAGTGCTGGCGTACCTTTATAAGACTGATAGCCGTGAGAATTTGGTTGTTCCGCTGATTTGATCAGTGCATCGATGGTATTATCGGATGGCATCAGATCAGGATTTCCAATACCAAGGTTAATAACATCGTGACCGGCCGCCTGAAGGCGACGAACTTCGGCCAGCTTGACCGAAAAATAGTACTCCTGCGTTTGGTCAGCGCGATGAGCGAGTGGGATAATCAATGTCTGAACCGGGATTTAAACAAGCGTTAGTAGATTACCAGGATCTGGTGAGCTGATCCTGGTAATCTGCAAAGATAGGGGGTTCAATAGTCTTATGTAATTTTTTAGCCTTGTTAAAAGGCTCTTTGGCCACCTGGCGATCCTGACAAATATTTGAGCAGTGGTGCTACGTGCAGCGCCTGAATCATCTCACTGCTGTCAATAATTTCCAGAGCCCGTTCGGGCGAAACGACATGCACAGTTATTTCCTCCGTTTTTTCAAGGTGCTGCCCCTGTATTGGCTCCACACCCGTAGCCAGAAAGGCATAAGTCAGGTTGTTGTGCGTGCCCGGGTTAGCAGAAAGGGTCATAATCAGTCGCCAGTCGCCACCGCCGAAACCTGTTTCTTCCAGCAACTCGCGCTGAGCAGCAATGAGCGGCTCTTCTTCAGGGTCAATGACACCGGCGCACAGTTCGTAATGAATGTCGGCTATACCGTGTCGATACTGCCGAATCAATACCAACTGGCCTTCTTTAGTAACGGCCACTACGTTCACCCAATTCGGATACTCAAAGACGAAATAGTTGGGAATAGTACCACCGTTTTCCATGCGGATAGCGTCTTTGCGAACCGTAAACCAGGGTAGCTGATGAATGTACTCGGAGGTGTCGACCTGCCAGGGTCGGGGGTCATTATCGGGGATCATACCGCAAAGGTAGTTACACCCGGTCGACTGATACGTAGTAAACGCTTTAAATTACCGAACCCAGTTTTTCAGGATTAACTTATTACGATCTTAATTTGGTCCGCCTGTCTTAAATCCAGTAAAGGGGCACTCTAAAATCAGAAACGCCAAGCCCCTGAAAGGTCGGCGTTTCTGGTTTCCGGGTTAAAAAACGTATCTGCAACTACTGCATGGCCACCAGACGGTTGGTTTGTTGAACCGACTGAGTAGACACGTTCAGTTCCTTTTTGATACTGCCTTCCCGAGAAGCTATTTCCAGCACATACTGGCCATCAGCTAATTCACTCACGTCCAGCTTTGCGGCATACTTGGTTTCCTTTTTCCAGATGTTTTTGTGGTAAAGGATTTCATTGTTTTTGTTGCGAAGCATGACCACCACCGGCATGGCTGTGGTCTTCTCAACAGCCATGCGAATCTCATTCTTAGCCGTTACGTAAGCGCTGGCATTGAACGACAGCTTTTGGGGGTTGGTGGGATTAATCAGGCTGGAAGCGCTCAACAGAGCGGAGATCGCTAATTTGCTCATTAGAGGTAACATGATGGTATAAGTTTTAGGGTTGTTTACTGAATCGCTTATCTTATTCCAAAGCCTGTGCCAACCTATTTATCTATTGATTGTCAATACGTTGCCCATCATATTAATAGCGTATAATGTCCGTAACTGGACAAATCTTGTTCACTCCCGGACAAAGCGGCTAACCAACGTAGCGAACTGCTGATCTGTAGCTTATCTGATTAAGTGTTCCTGCGAATGAGCAGAGGTATCGTCCTGGTCAGATACGTAGCATAAGCGTCTTTCCAATGAGGAGACGGCCTATTTAGTGGATGCTGTTTGCTTATTTTGTCTGAGCTGCAACTCAAATCCCAGCCGATCTGTCTGAAGCCAATATTCAACAATCTTCTCCTGCTCCACCCGGTATACGACCGATGTCATTTCAATCAGTGGCAAACCCGTGGGCGCATAACCGTCAATTTCCGCCAGATGTCTACCTGTCTGTTTCCAACGGACGTACACTTTATTATCCTCAGCCAGTAATTCGGTTATTTCCAGTTCAAAGTCTCCAAAAAGCCTCTGAAAATCTTTTACATGATCGGCGTAGTTGGCTGGGGTACGCCGAATAGTGGTTGGCTTTTCGGCAGTTAGCTGATGAGCTAAGATGATCTCTGCCATGTAGTCACCTGCCCGCTCAGGATATAGCCCTGAGCGAACCGTTCTTAGAAAACCATCAACCACTTCTTTAGCCGACTTCTGAGGAGCCATCGGCTGCGCCAACGTAGTAAGAGAGCTCAATACAAGCATGGCCATGATATGCATAATGGGTTGTACCATGAGATAAGTCTGCTATTATTTTTTAGGTTAATCGGGTACGGCAATGCTGTCAATCCAATTTCTGGCTACTTGCGAATCCGTAAAAAACCGCTCATTGTGCATGCTATAGTTGGTTGCATAATTAGCTATTTTGTTTTCATCATGATGCACATGGGCGGCCGCTACGCAGTGAATACCTCGCGCTGATTGAATCGTAATTTGCGTTTCAGGAAACAGTCGCAGATAACCGATGTACCAGCCGCAGTTAGCTAAGGCAAGCGGAATAATAACCCTGAACTGCTTATGGGCTTCAAAATTAGTGGCTCTGAAACCATGAAGATCAACCAGGATTTTAAACCGGGAATGATCGGGGAGCTTCTCGAAAATCTGCATCAGGGATAAGCGCCAGTCTTCGATGTCCTGAGTGTCCAGTTCTCCGCTTACGTGCGTGACAATTAATTTTTGCTCCGGGTAATACGTTGATTCTTTTCGTTTCATCGATAATCTTTCAAAACGTAATGGTTAGAGAATGGGATACCGATGCACGTCCGCCAACGCGCAGCCCCGTAATCGTACCCTGATCGACCTGAAGCTGGGCAGTTAATACGCTAGGCGAAGCGGGTTGCATCAGATAGCCCTGTTCAAGATGATACGTTGTCTTTTTCTGATGAAGAAATTTGTACAGGTAGCAAGCCAGCGGACCGGCGGCCATACCCGTAGCGGCTTCTTCCAGAATGCCGTAGTGAGGGGCAAACATTCGAGATCCGGCGTCGTGACCCGGCTGCTCTACCTCCTGCGAGAAGATATAAAACCCAACCAGGCCCAGCTGTTCGCTTATCTGGTCAATGACGACCTGGTCCGGAACCGCCCGTCGAACAGCCGCAGCCGACTTAAGTGGAACGATCATAAATGAGTTGCCCGTATTGATAACCAGTGGGTCAAGCCCTCCGACGACATCATCAGCTGATAACTGAAGCGAGTCGAGAATTCGTGAATTGCTTAACTCCGCCAAAAGACTATCTGGCTGGGTAAAAGTGGGAGCACGTTGTTCCATGAATGCCTGATCCTCCTCTAGCTCGACATGCCGTATGCCATCGACGGTTTCCATTGTGGTGTTGACATGATTCAGCAACCCTTGTTGAGCCAGGTATGAGAACGCAGCGATGGTAGCGTGACCGCACTGGGCGATCTGGCGGATAGGAGTGAAAAATTCAAGCTTATAGTCGGCTACCGACGAAGCGGACAGGAAGGCCGTTTCTGAAAGTCCTACCTGGGCCGCAATTGTTTGTCTGGTAGACCGGTCGTAAGAGTCGGCATTGAGGACAACAGCCGCGGGATTGCCACCCCGGCCGCTGTCTACAAACGCCTGAATAACTGGAATGGTGAGTTGAGACATGGTCTGTTATAGAATTACTTTTACTGTTTGTATCGACAAACGTAGACCGTACCGGATATCCAGAAAATCATTTGGGGCTGGAACGGGAATTAATGAACATGAATTGACAGAATATACCGCTCAATGTGATTGATTAACCGTACCACCCGGAAGAGATCAAGCCATAATTGGCGTAGCGTTTTTAACAACCTTTTGAGTTGACCGACTAAGTAATCGATCAACCGAATAGCGGCCGCTACCCACTACCAATAAGGCCAGACTCATGCCGAATATCAATAAATCCATCTCGTAGCCTTCACCTTGCTGATTGCCAAACCAGTTCATGGAGAAGCCAAAAGGTGAATGCACGGTCAGCATAGCTCCCAGCATGACGGCAAACGTACCCGCAGCGTTCACTCGTCCCAGAAAACCGAGAAGAAGTCCGACGGCTCCAACGGTCTCGATGAGAATGGTTAGGAAGCCGACAATCCAGGGTATCTGTACCGTTTCGGTGAAATATTGCATAGTACCCGCAAATCCGTAACCGCCGAATAACCCGGCCGCTTTTTGCAGACCATGATAAAGCATAACTGTGCCAAGTGGCAGGCGAAGCAACAGACCTGTCAGGTCGTTACGTGTCGCAATGAGTTTTTGAAACATGGTTGTGTGTTAGTAAAAAAGAAGTTGCT
>NZ_JBMDWV010000345.1:0-13705 GCF_048594605.1 Spirosoma sp. | reverse complement strand
TAGTCGTTTTTTTTGTCATTCCGACCGTAGGGAGGAATGACAAAAAAACGACTATGATTTAATAGCATTTTATAAGTTCAAACAGCTTCGCTTTTAGGCCGAGGTTATGGACAATTGTTGTTACGTCGGGTAAAAGTTTATACTGATTCGGTATGACCCCGTCGGGGTCAAATGTTTATAGCAATTATGGTTTCTATAAATATCTGACCCCAACGGGGTCGTATTACTCACTTATTCTATTCGCTTCAATCCGTCGCCAACGCCATAATCCGTTCTTCGGTGGCATCGGCGCTACGTAGCTCGCCGGAGATTTCGCCGTGGCGTATGACTAAAATGCGATCAGACAAGGCCAGCAGTTCAGGGAGTTCGCTCGAAATCAGAATAATGCCTTTGCCTTGTGCCGCTAACTGACGGAGCAGAACATAGATTTCCGCTTTCCCGCCCACGTCAACTCCGTGCGTTGGCTCATCCACAATCAATACGTCCGGATTGGCCAGTAGCCAGCGGGCCAGCATCGTTTTCTGCTGATTTCCCCCGCTTAGATTCCCGACCCGTTCGTTGACCGAAGGCGTGCGGATGCCCAACTGTTGCCGGAACGATTCCGCCACCGTTTTCACCTGTCGACCGTCAAACCAGGGGCCTTTCGATGGAGGATTAGCCGTTACGATGTTCTGCGCGACCGACTGATCCAGAAATAAACCCAGCCGTTTCCGTTCTTCGGGAAGGTAACCAATGCCCAACTGTACGGCATCGGACGGATGATCAATCTGAACGGGCTGGCCATTTAACTGAATCGTGCCCGACGAGTGGGGATCAATGCCGAAAATAGCACGGGCAATTTCCGTACGTCCCGCACCGACCAAACCCGCCAATCCGAGAATTTCGCCCCGATGAAGTTGAAAACTGACCGACTGAAAACGCGAGCCCGACAGGTTTTTTACTCGTAACAAAACCTCCGACGTAGCAACGGATTCACTTTTTTCGGTTGAAATTTCCCGGCCGACCATCCGACTGATGAGCCAGGCGGGTGTTACATCATTTATCGCTTCGGTTCCCTGGTATTTTCCATCTTTCAGCACGGATACGCGGTCGGCCAGCGTGAAAATTTCGGTCAGCCGGTGTGAGATGTACACGATGGCTTTCCCCTGCGCCCGAAGCTGACGAACCAGCGAAAACAACGTAGCGGTTTCGCGCTCGGTGAGCGAAGCCGTTGGTTCGTCCAGCAACAGAATAGACGGATTTTGTGATAAGGCTTTGGCAATTTCAACCATCTGTTTCTGACCCGGCGACAGATCCGCAACGCGCGTTTGCGGACGTAATTCGGTTAAGGCCAGTTGCTCCAGCAGACGTAGCGTTTGCTCATTGAGCTGTTTGGACTGGATGAAACCAAACCGATTTTTGGGCTGTCGGTTCGCATAAATATTTTCGGCAACGGTCAGGCTATCTACCAGGCTTAACTGCTGATACACAATGGCAATGCCCAGCTCCGTAGCCTGAGCCGGACCTGTAATCTGAACCGGTTGGTCGTGAATCAGTATCTGGCCGGTGTCGGGCTGAAGATTCCCCGTCAGAACGTTCATCAGCGTACTTTTTCCTGCGCCGTTTTCGCCACAAAGTGCGTGAATTTCCCCGGCGTTCACGCTCATTGATACGTTGTCGAGGGCTTTTACGCCGGGGAAATGTTTGCTGATGGTACGTAGCTGAAGCATAGATTATCGGGTCAAAAACACTACGTCGTTACGTTGCGCCGATTCGTATGCTGCGTAAACCAGCCGTACTGTTTCGAAATTGTCTTCAGCGGTCGTTTCGGCCTGCCCGGTGTTCTGTAATCCGGCTAACAAATTCCGATTGCAATCGACAATTGACGCGTGTACAACCGCATAATCAGGGTCAAGCCAGGAATAAATCGTGGGTTTGCCTTCTGTTATAGTGGTGCCTTGCCGGGTTGTAATGCGGAGCTGGTAATCGTGGGTCAGCAGTACCGAACCATTCTCCCCTTCAACCAGCGCCAGCGTTTGCGGAAACGATTCTTTTTCTAAAATCGATGCGTACGACATTTCGGCATAACACGTAACACCACTCTGCATGCGCATCAGTACGTTCGCTACGTCCTCGCCTTTAATTCGTGGGTTCACGCGGGCTGTCTGGCAATAAAGCGACTCGGCATTACCAAACAAAAACCGGCAAACGTCCAAAATGTGCGAACCAATATCCGTGAGGATAAACTGCTCCAGATCAGCCAGAAACGGTTGATTATCGAACACCGGAAATCCTGAACAGAACGTAACGCGCGCTTTGAACGGCTTTCCAATCACACCCGAATCGATGACTTCTTTCAGTTTACGAATAGGTGCCTGCCAGCGGAAATTTTCATGAATGAACAACCGCACACCCGCCTTCTGACTGGCTTCCATCATCTGTCGGGCTGCGTCCAGACCCGTACTCATCGGTTTCTGGCAAATCACGTCCAGGCCACGTTCTACCGCTTTCAGCGCGAAAAGCGAATGCGTGTCTACGTCCGTAATGATGTCCACAAAGTCGAGTTCGTGGGCATGGCGGTTAAGCAATTCGTCTATGTTATCGTATACGTTCGCTACGTTATACTGCCGGGCAAACTCGTCGGCTTTGCTACGTGTCCGATTGTACAGCGCAACCAGTTCGACACCACCGACCTCAAACCACGCTGGAATCTGATAAGTTGCCCAGAAGCCCGTACCAATCACGGCAAATTTTAATGGTTTCATACGCACTACGTACCAGCGCGAGTGGACGCACCGAGTGAATTAATTTTTTACTTTTTAAGGGATTTTGTTTGACTATTTTAAAAACAGTCTTGTACATTTGTATCAACTCTACTGTACTCTACTGTACTTGTTGTAAATAAAGCAAAAGTAATTTCTTTTCCTTTATTTACAAGATTTTCCAGAAAAAGTAATACGGATCAGTAGCGTGTCAATTCACTACGTATGTTCAGGCTACCTGGCTGGATTTTAGGACTGTTCGGATTGCTGGCAAATACGCCCTGCGCTACGTTGGCTACACCTGAAGCCGATCCTATGGCCGTTATTCTGGATACTGACATGGATTCGGATGTCGACGACGTAGGGGCTCTGGCGATGCTTCATGCATACGAACGGGCGGGCAAAGCGCGGATTCTGGGCGTGATCGTTACCAGTGATGAACAATACAGTGCGGTCTGCACCGATGCCATCAATACGTATTTCGGGCGAGGGAGTTTGCCGATTGGCGTGAGCCAGAAGGATTCGCTGAAATCATTTTCAAAATACACGCAGGCCGTTGCTCAGGAGTTCCCGCATCGGCTCGCATCCAGCAAAGATGCTGAAAACAGTACGTCCTTGTATCGGCGTTTGCTGGCCAACGAACCCGACAACAGCGTCGTGCTTATTACCATTGGGCACCTGACCAGTTTAAGCCGTCTGCTCGATTCGCCACCCGACGCTATTAGCCCACTTAATGGACAGGCGCTGGTTGCCCGGAAAGTGAAACGCTGGTCGTGTATGGGTGGGCAGTTCCCGAGTGGTAAAGAAGCCAATTTTTATCGTCCCGATCCGGCGTCTACGGTCAATTGCCTGGCTAAATGGACGCTGCCCGTAACGTTTGCGGGTTGGGAAGTTGGGAATCAGCTCGTAACGGGTGGAACTGAATTCAAGGTCCGCTGCAAACCAAACAGTCCGATCTATCGGGGGTATGAGCTGTATAACAATTTCAAAGGGCGCGCCAGTTGGGATCAGGTGGCTGTTCTGGAAGCACTGGAAGGACCTGACGCTTACTTTTCCATCGTGAAAAATGGTCACTGTGCCGTCAGTGCCGACGGAAGTAACGAATGGAAAGCGCCTGCCAACCCAATTCATGCGTATCTGGCCATTAAAGCCGAACCCGACCAGATTCGGAACCGAATCGACGAATTGATGCTCTATAAATCGACACGTTAACGAATGCAGGACAATTCCACTACGCTCTCTACGGAGCAACCCAAATATCAGCAACTCATTGAAACGGTGCTCAACGCCATCGAACGGGGAACACTTGTTCTGGGCCAGCAACTACCGTCAATTAGTGAATGGGCTGCTACACAGGGCGTAGCAAAAGTAACGGTAGCCAAAGCCTATGAAGATTTACGCCAGCGGGGGGTGGTACGTTCGCAGCACGGCAAGGGCTTCTACGTAGCAAGTACTAATGTGCGTGCGTCACTGAACGTACTGGTCATTTTTGATACGCTCAACGCCTACAAAGAAACGCTTTACGATGCCCTGAAAGCCGCGTTGCCCGACGACGCTACGTTGAGTGTGTTTTTCCATCACTACAATCCGTCGGTGTTCGAAACGCTGGTACGTAACAATCTCGGTCGGTTCAACGCCTATGTACTGATGCCGCATTTCGAAAGCGACGTAACGGACGTAGTGGCGCTGATTTCGCCCGAAAAATTGCTGCTGCTCGACCAAACATTGCCAACATTGCCAGGGGATTATTCGGCTGTTTATCAGGATTTTGAGAATGATATCTATCAGGCGCTGACGGCGGCCTATGAACGGTTGCAACGCTACCAGAGCTTGACGCTGGTGCTGGCGAAAGATCGGTTTCAGTACGTTCCGGCCGGGTTACTGGCTGGGTTTGAGCGGTTTGGAAAAGACTACAATTTCCCCTGCCGGATTGTCGATACGTATGATGCTACGTTGGTGGAGCCTGAGCAGGCGTTTCTGCTTTTTGCCGACCGTGATCTGGTTGCCTTTTTGAAAGACGTGGATCGGTTGGGATTAAAACTGGGCCATCAAGTAGGTCTGCTTTCGTACGATGATACGCCGATGAAGGAAATTCTGGCCGGTGGCATTAGCGTTATTTCAACCGATTTTGCGCAGATGGGCCAAACCGCCGGACAATTACTTTCTGAGCGCCGACGCGAAAAAATTGCGAACCCGGGCGGACTGACATTACGAAACTCCTTGTAAATCATGCAGCTTGGTATCAGCACATACACCTACGGCTGGGCAATTGGTGATCCCGGGAAGCATCGGCCTCCGGAACCGATGGACGAACTGGCCTTACTCTGTCGGGCCGAACAGTTAGGCGTTTCGCTGGTACAGTTTGGCGACAACTGGCCACTCGATGAGCTATCCGTTGAACGATTAATTGCGTTTGCCCGGCAGGCGCGTTTACGCAATATTCAACTGGAAGTAGGAGCGAAGGGATTAACGGACGAGCATATCGAGCTATATATTCAGTTGAGCACGTACCTGCAAAGTCGGCTACTACGTTTCGTGATCGATAAAGCGACGTATCGCCCGAGTGTTGATCAGGTCGTTGACATACTCAAAAACGCGGTTCCTACGCTGGAAAAAGTGGGCGTTACGTTAGGCATCGAAAATCATGATCGACTACTGGCCCAAGAATTTGCCCACATCATGGAACGCGTAGGTAGTGCAAATGTTGGCATTTGCCTGGATTCGGTGAATTCGATGGGCGCGGGCGAAGGCTTAGCCGACGTCGTGAAAACGCTGGCACCTTATACGGTCAACCTGCACCTGAAAGACTTTGGTATCAAACGATTGCCGCATTTGATGGGCTTTCAGATCGACGGACGTATCGCCGGGCAGGGCATGCTGAATATACCGTGGCTGGTGGAACAGGTGGAGCCCTACAACCGCTGTCAGACGGCTATTCTGGAACAATGGGTTGTGCCGGAATCGACAGTGGCCGACACGATTGCCAAAGAAGCGGCCTGGGCCGAAGCGAGCCTAAAGTATCTGAAAGAGAGTACGTTATTCTGTTTATAAACCCGAATCGATACCATGACCAAAATTGCTTTAGTAGGCGCTGGTGGCAAAATGGGCTGCCGCCTGACGGATAATTTTCGAAAACTGTCGGATTACGATGTTTCGTATCTGGAAATTGCTGCACAGGGTATTGAGAATCTGCGCCAACGGGGTGTCACCGTCTGTGAACAGGGTCCTGCCGTATCCGAGGCTGATGTGGTGATACTGGCCCTACCCGACGTAGCGATTGGTAAATTATCGGAAGAAATTATTCCGCAGATGAAGCCCGGCGCACTCGTTCTGACGCTGGACCCTGCGGCTCCGTTAGATGGCGTAATTGCCCACCGCGACGATCTGGGGTACGTAATCGCCCATCCCTGCCATCCGTCCGTTTTCAACTGGGAGCCAACCGAAGCCGCTTTCCGGGATTTTTACGGGGGTATTTCGGCCAAACAGTCCATTGTCGTCGCGTTGATGAGCGGAATGGAGGAACACTACCAACTAGGGGAGAAGGTTTCGCAGGATATGTACGGCCCAATCAAGGATACGCACCGAATTACGCTGGAGCAGATGGCTATTCTGGAACCGGCGATGGTGGAAACGCTGGCACAAACCTGCATGGAAGTGGTGAAAGAAGGCTACGACCGTATCGTTACGTTGGGTGTGCCCGAAGCAGCCGCCCGCGATTTTGTGCTGGGGCATCTTCGGATTCAGATTGCCGTACTGTTCAAAGAAGTAAACGGTACGTTCTCCGACGCGGCTTATAAAATTTCGAAACGAGCCAAACCGATTCTGTTCCGCGAAGGGTGGCAACGCATTTTCGAGATGGACGACATTCGAGAGCAAGTGAAGGATATTACGGCCCGGTAAATTTTTTGTCTATGAAAAAGCGCATAATTCTGGCTGGTTTGCTGCTTTGGCAGAGTTTGGTAATGGCGCAGCAGCCGTTTACCAATGGCCGATTGAAAGTTTCGGACAACAAACGGTATCTGGTGCATCAGAACGGTACGCCCTTTTTCTGGCTGGGCGATACAGCCTGGGAATTGTTTCACCGGCTCAACCGGGAAGAAGCGGATCAATACCTGAAAAAGCGGGCCGAACAGGGCTTTACGGTGGTACAGGCTGTTGCCCTGGCTGAGATCGATGGCCTGAACGATCCCAATCCCTACGGTGATAAGCCCTTAATCGACAACGACCCGACCAAACCTAATGAAGCGTATTTTAAGCACGTCGATTACATTATCGACAAAGCCGCGCAGTATGGTATCGTGATCGGTTTTCTGCCGACCTGGGGCGACAAGGTATTTAAAAGCACCTGGGGACAAGGGCCGGAAGTTTTCAATCCGACGAATGCAAAGGTCTACGGAAATTATGTTGGTAATCGCTACAAAAATCGCGAAAACATTGTCTGGATCCTGGGTGGAGATCGGATGCCGCGCGATGGCTCTCAGGACGTAGCAATCTGGCGGGCTATGGCCGAAGGTATTCAGCAGGGCGTTGGGGGTGCCGACAAAGCGTTGATGACGTATCACCCGCAGCCGAACGGGATGGAGGGCGGTGCTTCCAAATGGTTTCAGGCCGACGATTGGTACGACTTCAACATGCATCAGAATGGGCACTGCCGGTTTACGCCCGTCTACGACCAGATTACCGTATCGTACAACCGTCAGCCGACAAAGCCGACGATGGATGCTGAACCCATTTACGAAGACCACCCGGTTTGTTTCAACGCGAAAGATTTAGGTACGTCCAACGCCTACGATGTGCGCGTTTACGCCTATCTGGATCTGTTTGCGGGAGCCCACGGCCACACGTATGGCTGCCACGACATCTGGCAGATGTACAATGCAAAAAAACCTCCACTGAATGGTCCGCATATGTACTGGTCAGAAGCGATGGATTTGCCCGGTGCCAATCAGATGCGCTACGTTCGAAAGTTAATGACGGCGCGGCCCCAGGTTGAACGCGTGCCAGATCAATCATTACTTGTCGAGAATAACCTTGGCTCGTCGGAACGGATTCAGGCTACCCGTGGAGCCGATTACGCGTTTATCTATTCAACTGTCGGCAAGCCATTCACCGTAAATCCGGGAAAGATTTCAGGCAAAACCCTGACCGCTACGTGGTTCGATCCGCGCACCGGAAAAACACAATCGGCTGGTACGTTCGATAACCAGCAGCCAAAACAGTTTACACCGCCCTCAAAAGGCTACGGCCAGGATTGGGTACTGGTATTGGACGATGCGGCTAAGAATTACAAACCTCTCTGAAGAACGATGAGTGATAAACGATGAGTTTTGTGCGTCAGCCTATCGTTTATCACTCATCACTTATCGTTCATCACTACCTTATGCGACTACTCTTTCAGGAACGAACCTACTCGCTGACTATCACAATTTTGGTGGTTGGATTTGTAGCGGCTCTCGTGTTTCCGCAGACGTTCCC
Source organism: Spirosoma sp. (assembly GCF_048594605.1). Lineage (GTDB taxonomy): Bacteria > Bacteroidota > Bacteroidia > Cytophagales > Spirosomataceae > Spirosoma. Next base: position 5,489 of record NZ_JBMDWV010000345.1, on the reverse strand, counting down.
GACCTTCGGCAACTGGAGCCAACTCCTGCTCAATCTGAGTATCGATACGATTGTGGCGGTGGGGATGATGTTGCTGCTGGTGTCGGGGGTGTTCGATTTGTCGGTCGGGTCGGTCGTGGCCTTTTCGGGGGGCGTAGCGGCCTACGCTATGATAACGCTGGGCCTTCCGGTTCCGCTGGCGCTGGTACTGGCGCTGGCCAGTGCCGGGCTCATTGGCGCTATCAACGGGTATCTCATTGCGTATCAGGGTATTAATCCAATGATTCAAACACTGGCTATGATGGGTATTGTGCGGGGTGGGGCGTTGCTGATTAGTGGAGCCGGTATTCAGAATCTGCCGTACTGGTTCAATGCCCTTAGTCAGTCGCGTTTGCTGGGCATTCAGATGCCTGTCTGGTACATGCTGCTCACGGTCGTTACGATTGCATTTTTGATGAACCGAACGGTTTTCTTTCGGCGGTACTATTACATTGGCGGAAATGAACAGGCCGCTGACTTATCGGGTATTCGTGTCAAGCAAATGAAACTCTGGGGATTTGTGCTGACGGCTTTACTGGCGGGCGTAGCGGGAATTTTGCTGGCTTCCCGGCTTGGTACGGCACTCCCTACAGCGGGGCGAGGGCTTGAGCTACGTGTCATTACGGCTGCCATTCTCGGCGGAGCCAGTTTGTCTGGTGGGCATGGAAAAATAATCGGTGCGTTGCTGGGCGCTGTATTTATGGGATTGGTCAGTAACATCATGGTGCTGGCGCGCGTGTCGGGCTATTGGCAGGAAATCATTCTGGGCCTGATTCTGATTGCCGCCGTCTGGAGCGATAAAGCCTTACAAAAACGAGGAGCACTGGCATGAAAAAATTATGGCTGCTTGGTCTGTTGGGACTTTTTTCCTGCGAACTGCCACCTCGTCAGGCGAGCACAACAACGGCACTTAATACGCTTTCGGATTCGACAAATCTTGGGAGCAATGAGGAATACGTAATGGTGACGACCGCCGTGACGATGCCGATGTACATGAATCACGATCAGGCGGCTTTCAAGCGGTGGGGCAAAAAAATGGGCGTGAACGTATCGATTCTCGGCCCCGCCGAATGGGACGTACCGGCGCAGATAAGCGTCATTGAAGAAGTGATCGGTACGCGGCCCACTGGCTTGCTCATTAACGGTACTGATCCGGCCATTGGCCCCGTTATCGACAAAGCCGTAGCGGCTGGTATTCCGACGGTTGTTTATGATTCGGACATTCCTGGCTCGAAACGGCACGCTTTCCTGGGCACCGACTGGTATCAGATCGGGCAGATGCAGGGGAAGGAAATGGTACGTCTGCTGAACGGCAGAGGCAAAATCGCGTATATGGGAATCCTGGGATTGACGAACATGGAAGCCGGATTTCAGGGCCTTCTGGACGTAGTGAAAAAATACCCCGGCATTGAAGTCGTGGGTAAATTTGATGATAAGGCTAACGTAGAGGAAGCTGCTCGTATTACGTCCGATTTGCTGGCTGCGCATCCCGATCTGGCCGGTCTGTGCGGCTTCGACTCCAACTCAGGACCGGGTATCGGACTGGCCGTAAAGGAAGCAGGCCGGGCCGGAAAGGTAAAAATTACCACTGTTGATTGGGAGCCGGAACACCTGCAACTCGTTCGGGAAGGGGTCATTCAGATGCTGGCGGGGCAAAAGCGCGAACTCTTTACGTGGTATGGCGCGCAATTTCTTTACGACATGGTGCATCAAACCAATCGACTCTCCGCCCGCGATGCGCAAGCTGGCATTACCAACGTACCGACTGCTGTGAACACAGGTTTACTGCGTATCACCAAAGAAAACGTGAACGAATTCATTAATCGTCCGGCTCCGTAAGCACGTCAGGGCGTGAAGTCCCGCCATATAAAGGTTTTGTTAAGCTTATTATCTGTTGAACAGAGCTTGGTATAGGGGAATTGTAGGGATAATCTACAGATTGTGTAGAAAAATGACAACAAAAATTAATTTGGCATCTAAGTAACTGGCTGACTGTCAGTAGCTGGCTCGAAATTGGTTAGTAGATGGGCAATTCAATCAACTAATTAAACATCAAAACTAATAGTAAAGCTATGGCAACGTTTGGAGAAAGCATCGCTAATTTTTTCAGTGGTAACGACCCAGAAACGCAGGAAGGACTTCATGGTTTGTTCGTTACAGAACTACAGGATATTTATTACGCTGAAAAACAAGCGGTAGACGCACTGGGCGAACAGGCTGATGCGTCTACGACAGATGAAGTGAGGAATGCATTTCTGCAGCACCAGGAAGAAACCAGAAATCAGGTAGCACGGCTGGAGCAAGTGTTCAGCAGTATTGGTATCGACGTTGAAGAAGGAAGCTGCGACGCGATTGATGGTCTGGTTGACGATGCCCAACGTGTGGTATCGAACACTGATTCTGGCTCATTAACACGGGATGCAGGTCTGATTATCGCTGGACAGAAAATCGAACACCACGAAATCGCTTCTTATGGTTCGGTGGTTACGTTCGCCAAAGTACTTGGCTATACCGAAGCCGCCCGTCTGCTCGAGCAAACCCTGGAGGAAGAGAAAACCGCAGACAAGAAGCTGACTTCACTCGCAGAGTCGTTTATCAATGACCGGGCGGCTGATGAGAGCAATGGTGACACTAATTCGTACAGCAACGACCGTAACCAGACCAGTGATTTTGATCGGTATGGAGTCGTTAATCCAGATGGTACTCGCTACGAAGACAACTCGACGATAACGGGTAGCGCCACCCGGTCTACCTCAGGTAACGACACTACGTCGAACACTACCTGGTAGTTGGATTTCAGGCCAATAAGATCATAATACGCCGTATTGCCGTCATTTTGAGAAGTGTATAGCCAGACTATATTTGTTCTCGAAATGACGGCAATACTCTTTTAAGATCTGGCTATTGCCGGTTGTTGATTTACGTTTCTTATTCAGGTATTGCAATGACAGTGAAAAAGGGCGGCTAACGCGCAAAATGAACATCCCGCTAAAGAAAACACGACTTGTTGAATGAGTATATTTGTCAGACCAGATAGCTCTCCGTTTGTTATGAAACTTCTTTATCTGTTCTTAGTTAGTGCGCTGTTTGTAGCGGGTTGTAAACAACCTTCTGTCGACGACCCTGCACCCGTACCGCCTGTATCGGTTCCAGAACCACCGCTCGTCGAAATGCAATCCATGAATGATAGTTTGTATATCGACTCTCAGGACATATATACCAGGACTGCAAATTCTGACCTTAGCATTCGCTGTCGCTTCAGGATTGTAAAGTCGCCATTAACCATTAAACGCATTCGAGAATATGGCTTCTGTCTCTCCACGACGGACTCGGTATTGTCGATCAAAAATCCGCAGCACATACGACTTACTGCTTCGTTCGATAGCGTAAATTACCAGTTTGTAGCGGCCACCCAAAACCTGGTTCCGGGGAAAGACTATTACGTTGAACCGTATTTTATTATGCAGGATGGGCGTGTTTATTACGGACGATACGTAACCGCGCCCCGTGTTCAAACACCAAGCTGGTTGCCCCGACCCCCCTTTAATTCCATTACGCGTTTCAGGGTTACGCAGCCTGATAAATCGGTCTATACACTCATCACGGTTGCCAGTCGTGCAACTGTTCCAATATCGGCGCTGAGTTACGATTTCTATTCTTTTGTTTGCAAGGGTAACCTGTATGTACTTGGCCGGGATGGAAATCTGTTTCAGTACGATGCTGACCAGGATAAATGGGTAAGTCGCCAACGGCTTACCATTGAGCCTGGCGACAGGTTTAACGGCTGGCCTGCCATTGTCTTTGGTGTGAACAACAAAGGGTATGTTCTATACACAGATGCGATGGCTCCTAATCCAACTTTTCATTGGGAGTATGACCCCGATTCGGATCAATGGAACAAGCTAACTACGGCCAATCCACCGATACTTGCCTCGTATAATTATACGTATCAGCAGGGTAATGATGTCTTTCTGAGTAATACGTATCAGAAGAGTGCCATCCGGTTTGATGCTACGCAAAAAGAGTTGAAAGCGCTTGCGTTACCGAATCTTGTGAATTATCTGGTTGGTAATAAGTCACTTCTGACGGTGGCTGATCAGCCCTACGCTTATTTTGGCAATTATGATGAATATGGAAAGGGGCTGCTGTATATAGCCAGTTATGATAGGGGAAACGATCAGTTCGGTGAAGCCAGACTGATTTCGGAAAAGCAAAACGATGTATACCCTACGCTGGTTGCTACGCTGGCCAATGATGTATTGTTCGGGTTAGGTGCTCGATCCGAACTGATTCGTGAGTCAAGGATTTATACGCAGTTGCTTACGGTGAATGACGACCTGATTCGCTATTCAACGACCGCTAATCAACTCATCGCCCGTTATGACCTTTCCACGATTCGTTCGGGGAATAATAACGCTATATGGGTTGGCTACAAAACGTTTACCTTAAAAAATCGCGTGTACGCCATCGATCGGTCGAACAACAAAATGTGGGAGTTGCGCTTTTAAGCTGCCGCGTGCATACATTTTATTTCAGCACTGCGAATACGTAGAAACAGTCCGTACTACGTATTCGCAGTGTGATTGAGATCAGTAGAATTTCATTCGAAAACAGTCGCTTACGAATTCAGTCGGGTGAAACCACCGTCCAGAAAATAATCGCAACCCGTCACAAAACCGGCTTCGTCGGAGCACAAATATAAGGCCAGCGCGCCCACTTCTTCGGGTTTTGCCATACGCCCAATCGGCTGTGACTTCGAGAGTTTGTCGAACATCTCCGCTTCCTGACCCGGATAGTTTTTCGCCAGAAATCCGTCGACGAATGGCGTGTGGACCCGTGCGGGCGAAATGCAGTTGCAGCGGATATTTTCGTTCAAATAATCTTTCGCCACGGATAGCGTCATGCTCAGTACGGCCCCTTTGCTCATCGAATAGGCAAAGCGATCGGAGAGGCCCAACGTAGCAGCAATCGACGCCATATTCAGAATAACGCCCCCGCCGTTTGCTTTCAGATGCGGAATCGTAGCAAACAGGCAGTTGTAAACACCTTTGATATTGATACGTACAATTCGGTCGAAATCCGCTTCGGTTGTCGTCTCCGCTTTCCCGATGTGCGAAACCCCCGCATTGTTGACCAGAATATGAATCGGCCCCGCAGCGGCTATTGCGTTGATGACATCGACCGTCTGTTGCTGATTCGATACGTCAATGGCATGGCTAGTCGCTTGTCCGCCATCCTGACGTATTTCGCTGGCTGCCTGCTCAGCCTGTTGCTGGTTAAGGTCAAGAATGTGCACCGAAGCGCCCGCCTGGGCAAACGTCTTGGCAATAGCCAGCCCAATTCCGCTGGCTCCCCCGGTGATGAGGGCGGTTTTGTTGGTAAGTTGAAACATTTGTTAAATGATTGACTGATAGAGTGATTGAATGATTGAATGGAGCGCGTCAGCTTATTCAATCATTCAATCACTCTAT